>CAJFRI010000047.1 GCA_904419385.1 Candidatus Heteroscillospira lomanii | reverse complement strand
CATCTCAAAAACCCCGCAATCCATTGTGATTGCGGGGTTTTTGATTTATCAATTTTTCTCCGTTTCAATATCGGAGCGGTCGTTCCGAAAATAGAGGCTGACTTACCACGCGTAAAACTAATTTTTACTCACGAATTTACTCACGATGCCACAGATGAAAAAGCCGCCTTTCAGGCGGCTTTTCATCATATAAGGCCGAGTTTTTTCAGCCAGCGCTCTATGTCCCCTCTCGCAGAGACGACCTGGCATCCGCGGATGGAGAGGCCCTCTTTCTGGTCGGCGCCCGGGCAGAGCCGGTTTATGTCATCGACGCTGCGCTTGAGGCCGCTGCCCTCATTGGTGCAGAACGGGGCGATCACCTTGCCGGAGAAGTCCCCGCTCTCAAGGAAGGTCCACACCGGCATCGGCATCGTGCCGCACCAGTTGGGATATCCGAGGATGACGGCATCGTATGCTGAAATGTCCGGCGGCGCGGTCTTGAGCGCGGGACGGGCATCCGCGGCGAGCTCGGCCTTGGCCTCGTCGACGCAGCCGCGGTATTCTTTCGAATATGGCTCGGCGCGCTCTATCTCATATAGGTCGCAGCCGGTGAGCTCCGCGATCATCTTTGCGGCGGCCTCCGTGTTGCCGACGGGCAGGTCGACGATGCTGCCGGCGGCGTAGTTGAGCCCGCGGCGGGAGAAATATGCAGTCAGGATTTTCATGGCACACCTCCGTGTATTATCTGTTTATATGATAGTTTCTTGCGGCAGGATTGTCAATCACTTGCGTTTTTGACAAATATGTCTTAAAATGGTACGAAAACGACGTTTGGGAGGCGGACAACGTGCCGTATGAGGCCGAAATCAGCGCGATTGCGCGCATACACAGCGATTTCCCGTGCAAATTCGGCATACCGCGCCAGAGCGGGATAGTCCCGGAGCTCACGGCGAGGATAGTTTTTGAGCCGCAGTTCAGGGACGTGAACGCCGTGCGCGGGCTCGAGGGGTTCTCGCACATCTGGCTGATATGGCAGTTTTCCGAGGCTCTGATGAGCTCATGGTCGCCGACGGTGCGCCCGCCCAGGCTCGGCGGCAACGAGCGCATGGGTGTGTTCGCGACCCGCTCGCCGTTCCGTCCGAATTCACTCGGACTTTCGTGCGTGAAGCTCGAGCGCGTGGAGCTCGACGGGGAGGACGCTCCGGCGATAGTCGTCTCGGGGGCCGACCTCATGGACGGCACGCCGATATTCGACATAAAGCCATATGTGCCCTATGCCGACTCGCATCCCGAGGCTGTGTCCGGCTTCGCGCCCGACTCCGGCGAGAGCGAGCGGCTCAAAGTGGAGATCCCGGCCGCCCTTCTCCCGCTCGTCCCGGATGAAAAGCTCGCCGCGCTCAGAGCCGTGCTCTCAGCCGACCCGCGCCCGCGCTATCACAGCGACCCCGGGCGCATATACGGGCTGCCTTTCGCCGGCCTTGATGTGCGCTTTTCCGTCTCTGACGGCGTGCTCACGGTGACGGGCATAGTACCGCTTGGAAAGGGTGAAAACCAGTGAAAGCATTCATAAACTTTGTTCTGCTGTATGTCGTCGTGGGGCTGTTCTGCATCGTCATCGCGGCGATGCAGAGCCTGCCGATATTCTATGTCATCGGTATATGCTTCATCATCTACGGGTTCGTGAACTACCGCAAGCTGAAAGGGAAATAAAAAAGCCGGTCCGTCGGGACCGGCTTTTTTCACGGCCGCCTCACCCGCCTGCCACGCGGCTCGTCAGGTGAACAAACAAGTCGCCTGTCATTCTTCTCCTCTCTTGTACAGTGCGCCGCACACCGCCGCCACAGCCGGATAGAGCACGGCGGCGACCACCCAGACAACGCAGCTGCGCTCCCATTCGCCGGTGAACATGCCGCATGCCAGATAAATCGCAGCGGCGCAGCACCAGTAGACAGTGGCGACCGTCAGCGTGAAGGTGCTGCGCAGCTTTTTGCGGCGCGACCACTCGCCCTCCTGGAGCAGCTTGTCAAAGCTCTCCCAGATTATGCCGGCGCGGACGAAAAAGACGACGCCCGCCCCGACGCAGGCAAACATGCATGACAGCGACAGCACCATGAGCAGGTCGTTCGTGTCGTCGACGATGACGCCGCCGAACAGCGGCACCATGGAGAGTATGCACAGGCCCGCACCTGCGATGTTGCTGCGCGTATATGTGCCGCGGAAGCGCTCGCGCCGCTCGCGCACCATGCCGGACACGCCGTATTCGGTCTCAAATATCTCTTTCTCCAGATACTGAAACGGAGCCGTCCTGCTGCCGCTGTGGATGAACAGCGCCACTGCGGCGGCGACAATGACGAGCATGATGATTGTGCCGGCTCCGCCGGCCGCGTTTTCCGATATCCCGGAGCCCGGCATCTCACTGAGTGCGCCGAGGATGAACATGCACACCGGCGACATGATGCACATCAGCACTCCCAGCGCTATCGGGCGCGCAGTGGCCTCCTTGACGGCGAGGAACGCCGAGGCCTCCTCCATCGACACCCGCCTCACAGCCGGCGTGTCGTCGGCCTGGGCCGTCTCCGGCTCGTCCTCGATCTCGTCCTTGAGCAGGTAGTCGGTCGTCACGCCGAACAGCTGCGAGAGCATTATTATCTTTTCAACATCGGGCACCGACTGCGCGCCCTCCCACTTCGACACGGCCTGGCGCGAGACATGCATCTGTTCGGCGAGTTCCTCCTGCGACCAGCCGCTCTTTTTGCGCAGCCTGATCAGCTTGTCTGCAAAGATCATTTTTGTGTTCTCCTTTCGTTCTGGTGACACAAAAATAGCATTTCCGGCGGTTGCGCGCCACCAACCGGTGCCATGCAATGTGTCAACCGCCGGTTGCATTCAGCGAAAAACCGCCCATACCGGCCGTTTCGGTGGTATGGGCGGCGTTTGTTTAGCGGAAGTCACTTCAGCCTGAGGCCGTAGTCGGTCATGCCGCGCGTGCCTATGACTATCATATTCCCATAGACGGCGGGCGTGGCTTCGGTCGTCGCGCCGAGGGCGGCCTCATACAGGATCTCGCCGGTGAGGCCGTCGGTGAGGCAGAGGTAGCCGCCGTTGGCGTTGCCGACGCCCGAGGTCGTGTAGAGCACATAGCCGTTGCCCTCGCTGTCGTAGATGCACACGGGAGAGCTCCAGCTGTAGGTCTGGGAGTGCTGCTCCCAGACGACCTCGCCGGTCTCCTTGTCGATGGCGGCGAGCACGCCGTCATATGCGTTCGGGGTGCGCGCGACAGGCACAAAGATGAGATCGGACAGGGAGTTCTTGCCTATGGCTATGCTGCCCTGCACGCCGCCGGAGAGGTCCGGCTCGGTATAGCAGGTGTAGTCCGTGCGCCAGACTATCTCGCCGGTGACGGCGTCGATCTTGAATATGGGTATATCGGCCGTCGTCCAGGAGCGCCATCCAGCGTGGAACGAGGTGCTGATATACAGGTAGGGGTGTCCGTTTTCAAGCTCGAGCGCGGGAGTGCAGTTGGTGTCGTCGAGCACGTCCTGCACCCAGACGGGCTCGAGCGTCTCGAGGTCGAGGCAGATGAGGTGGCCGCCGTTGTCCGCGACCATCATGTAGTGCCCGTAGATCACGGCGCTGTCCTCCATGCCGAGCCAGAACTGGCCGCCTGTGCTGGTGTTGCGGAAAGTGCTGTATTTCCACTTGACTATCTCGGGGTCGACCGAGAGGGTTCCGGCAGCCTTGTCATAGTCGGTGTTGAGCGTGACTATGTAGACTATTCCGTTCTCGCCCGGCCAGATGAGCTGGTCTGTCTCCGCGCAGACGAGCGGCGCGCTGTCGAACATGTGCCACTGGCGGTTGGCAAAAGTCTCGTTGTCGCCGAGGCTGAAGAGCACCGAGCCGTCGATGAGGCTCACGGCGAGCGCGCGCGGCGACTGGCTCGCACCATAGTATCCGGCGCCGACGTAGAGTATCGGATAGCCGCGCGGGTCGAGCGAGCCGGCGCCTTTGAATGTGAATCCCAGATAGAGGTCGTCCCTCGTGGCCTTGCCGGTCTCGAGCTCGGTGAAGCGGACATATCCGTCCATGGTGGCGTGCACGACCTCGACGAGCTCATCCTGCTCTTTTGCCCAGTCGTACATATTCATTATCTCACGGGTCTCTTTGTCCCACTTGGCGATGAGGGCCTGGCCCGTCCAGCCGCTGCCCGTCCAGGTGTAGCCGTCGTAGGCGGTGAGCGAGCCGAGCGAGCGGGTCCACGCGGTCTCGAACTTCTTCTCCGTCATCGACACTGTGCCGACAGCGCCGCCGTCGCGGAAGTTGTTGCCGCGGAAAGTGAGCACTCCGTCGATCTGGGAATAGGTGTCGCCCGTGCCGAAGTCTATCGCAAGCTCGGCCTGGTAGTCATCGACGGCCTCGCCGTCAACCTCTACCGCATAAGCGGAGATATATTTCTCCGGGTCGGTCTCATCGACCGCGTACGGCTCGAATGCCGGCAGCGGCGTCGGAGTCGGGGCCGCCGTCGGCCCGGCTGGCTCCGGAGTCTCTATCGCCGGGGTGACCGGCGCGTCCGTGACGGGCGCGGTCTCAGCCGTGCCGGGGCCGCCCTGTGCCGCATCCTCGTCATAGCCGAGGTACCTCACCTCGATCACCGCCAGAACTATCATGAGCGCCGCAAGCACGACCGCCTTGAGCATGGTCCCCTTGCGGCTGCCGCGAGCTGAACTGTGTCCTTCCATTTCCGTTCCGTCCTCTTTTCTGTCCATCTTTTATGTCAGTCCTTGTGATGAACGTGGTTGTTGATGTGATCGATGCAGTAGCAGTGATAGCCCGTGCATCTCGAGCAGTAGCGGAACTCCAGATCCGGATAATCCCTGTCGGTCCGTCCGCACACCTCACAGCGGCGGGTATAGTCCTTGCTGCGCTCTTCCCGCTTCATGCGGTTGACCTCGCGGCGGAAGTTCACCGTGTTGCCGCGGCTGACGTTCCTGTATGGCCGCACATACGCCATGAGGTCACTGCCGCAGAAGAGCAGGAAGTTCAGTACGGCGACCACCGGCAGAAGATTTACAGGGAACGGGTTCATCACGATGCTGAGCGCGAAAAACGCCGCGTCGATCCACGCCAGCCATTTGATCTTGATGGGGATGATGAAAAACAGCAGCACCACCAGATCAGGGTATGTCGCCGCAAAGGCGAAGAACATGCTGAGGTTGAGATATGAGGCATCGACCGAGACATTGAAGCCCAGGAGCCAGAATATCACGCCGTAGAGCATGTTGAACACCATGCCGAAGATATAATACAGTGTGAACCTCGCCGTGCCCCAGTGCTGCTCGAGCGTGGAGCCTATAAAATAGTAAAAATAGAGCGAGATGAGCAGGCTCAGCCCGCTGTACTGCGGCACCAGCACAAATGTGACGAGCCGCCAAACCTGCCCGTGGCGGAATATGGCCTCAGCATCGAAATAAAGCATGCTATACAGCATGTTAGTCGTATCCATCATGCCGAACAGCCACACTATGACGTTTCCTATTACAATATAAAGCATCAGGTTCGCTATACCGAACCTCCGATGGGACGCGCAGAACCGATCGACCCACCTGTCAAAGCTCTTCATGATGCCGCTTCCTCCTGTCGTTGCCGCGCATATGGGCGCATGTTTATGTATTTTATCATACATCATTCCATTTTACCAGTATAGAGAAAAATTGTTAATTAATTTGTTTTGCGAAATTTGCTCTTTAAGTGCAGGGCAAAGTATGGTATGCTATATAAGATATAATGGTATTATTATGCCGGATGAGAATTTTAAGACGGCATTTGGCATGCAATTTTATTTTTTGGAGAGGATATACAGCCATGGAAAAATACACTAACAGGATATTCACCTCCGAGTCGGTCACCGAGGGGCATCCCGACAAAATCTGCGATCAGATCTCAGACGCAGTCCTCGATGCGATCCTCACTGAGGACAAGATGGCGCGCGTGGCCTGCGAGACCGTCGCCACCACCGGCATGGTCATGGTCATGGGCGAGATAAGCACCAGCTGCTATGCCGACATCGCCTCCATCGTGCGCCGCACCGTGAAGGAGATCGGATATGACAGGCCCGAATACGGCTTTGACGGCAACACCTGCGCCGTGCTCACCTCCATCGACGAGCAGAGCCCCGACATCGCCCTCGGCACCAACGACGAGGTCGGCGGCGCCGGCGACCAGGGCATGATGTTCGGCTTCGCCTGCGACGAGACCGAGGAGCTCATGCCCGCGCCCATCACCTACGCGCACAAGCTTGCAAGGCAGCTCACCGCCGTGCGCAAATCCGGCGAGCTCGACTGGCTCCGCCCCGACGGCAAGACCCAGGTGTCCGTACAGTACGGCGAAGACGGCAGTGTCGAGCGCATCAGCGCCATCGTCGTCTCCTCCCAGCACGCCGACTCCATCGCCATAGGCGACCTGCGCGATGCCATCACCGACTGTGTCATAAAGCCCATAATCCCCGAAAACCTCATCGACGGGGACACCAAGATATACATAAACCCGACAGGACGCTTCGTCGTCGGCGGCCCTGTCGGCGACTCCGGCCTCACCGGGCGCAAGATAATCGTCGACACCTACGGCGGCTATGCCAGCCATGGCGGCGGCTGCTTCTCCGGCAAGGACCCCACCAAGGTCGACCGCAGCGCCGCATACATGGCCCGTTACATTGCAAAAAATATAGTCGCGGCCGGCATCGCCCGCCGCTGCCAGATCGAGCTGGCCTATGCCATCGGCGTTCCCCATCCCGTTTCCGTGTTCATAGACACCGAGGGCACCGGCATAGTCCCCGACCAGCAGATCGCCGATATGGTGCGCCGCTGCTTCGACATGAGCCCGGCCGCCATCATCCGCAAGCTCGACCTGCGCCGTCCGATCTACCGCCAGACCGCGGCCTACGGTCATTTCGGCCGCACCGATATCGACCTGCCCTGGGAGCACACCGACATGGCCGACGTGCTCAAAGCCGAGCTGAAATGAGCGTGCGCGATGTATAACGACGAGAGAGGCGACGTTATAGAGGGCCGCAACTCGGTCACCGAGGCCCTGCGCGCAGGGCGCAGCATCGACAAGATATACATCGCCAAGGGCGACGTCGACAAGACTCTGGGGCACATCGCCTCCACCGCGCGCGAGCGCGGCATAGTCGTCGTCGAAGCCGACAGGCGCAAGCTCGACTCCATGAGCCGCACCCACTCGCATCAGGGAGTCATCGCCCTCGCCGCGGTGAGGGATTACTGCTCCGTCGCCGACATACTTGCGATAGCCGCCGAGCGCGGCGAGGATCCCTTCGTCATCATCTGCGACGAGATCAGCGACGTGCACAACCTCGGCGCCATCATCCGCACGGCCGAGTGCGCCGGGGCGCACGGCGTCATCATCCCCAAGCGCCGCAGCGCCGGGCTCACGGCCGTGGTCGGCAAAACCAGCGCCGGCGCGGCCGAGCACATGGCCGTCGCCAGGGTGCCGAACCTCGTGTCTGCCATCGAGGAACTCAAGGCGGCCGGACTGTGGATCTACGGGTCCGCCGCCGACGGCGCGAGCGGCATGTGGCAGACCGATCTGCGCGGGCCGGTCGCGCTCGTCATCGGCTCCGAGGGCGACGGCATAGGCCGCCTGGTCGCCGAGAAGTGCGACTTCATGGTGAGCATACCCATGCGCGGCAAAGTGTCGTCGCTCAATGCGTCGGCCGCGGCCAGCGTGCTCATATACGAGGTCCTGCGCCAGCGCAGCCTCTGATCCCACCGCGCCGCGGCGCGGCTGAAAGGACAGCCACTTGATATGGACAACAATCTCGACAACAACCTCGACTCAGAACAGTTCTCACTTGAGTCGATACTAGCTGAATATCTGGAGGGCGACTTTGACGCCGACGGCGGACAGAGCATTGAGGAAAAGTCGCGCAGCATAATGCGCTCGGCCCTGGGCGACACCGTGGCCGAGGCGCACGCTGCATCTGCGGAACCGGCCGGGAGAGCAGAGGACGAGCCGGCTTTCGGCGACGAGCCCGAGCCCGCCGCTGAGGACGGCATACCCGAACCTGAGACGGAGTCGTTCGGCCCGGCCGACGAGGCCGAGCGCTATTCCGACATCGAGGCGTCCCCCTCGCCCAAGACCACGCACAGGGCCGCCCGCCCGGCGCGGAAAAAGAGCCTGGCCGAGACTCTGATGGCGCCTGTGCTCAGCCTGCTCGCCTCCGCCGCGGCAAAGCACGCCGAGACCGTGCGCGACGAGCACATGACGGCCAAGCCTGTGGACGAGGGTCCGGAGCTCCCGCCAAAAAAGGCCGCGAAGCTCTACGCCATGCAGCTGCGCCCGCTGGTGTTCCGCTCCCGCGCGGCCACTTTTGTGTGTATCCTGCTCACCTATATCACCTTTGCGTTCACTGGCTTCCTGCCGCTCTTCGGCGCGCTCGGCAGCAGCACTCAGACTGCGGCGCTCGTCTGCCTCGTGCTCATGCTCACAGTCATGCTCGCGGGGCTCGATGTGTTCACAGCAGGGCTCATGTCCATAGTCCAGCTGCGCCCCGGCGCCGAGTCGCTCGCGGCGCTCTCATGCATATTCTCCGCGCTCGACGCCGTGCTCGTCGCCTCGGGCAGGCTCGACTTCGGGCTGCCGCTCTGCGCGGTGTCCGCCTGGAGCATCTGCCTCGGCATCTGGGGCGAGCGCTTCACATGCTCCGGGATGGAGTCGACTTTCCGTGTGCTCGCCGACGCAAAACACCCGCCGCGCTCCATAACCTCCGAGCCCGGCATAGTCAAAGATGCACGCTGCGTCCTCCAGTCCGACGCGCCCGCCGACGACTTCATCCGCCGCAGCGAGGACGCCGATCTCGGCGAGATCGCCCATATCGCCGCGGCTCCGTACCTCATCATCGCGGCGCTGGTGCTCGCGGCGCTCGCCGCTTTCCTCACCCAGCGCGGTGCGTTCATCCACATATTCAGCGCGACGCTCGCCGCCTGCTCGACATTCGTGTCGCTCATCGCATTCCCCATGGCCTTCGCCGCCAGCGCGAAGCGCCTGCACATCATAGGCGCCGCCATAGCCGGATACCCCGGCTGCGCCGACATCGGCGAGGCCAGCCGCTTCGTCGTGCTCGACCGCGACATCTTCCCGCCCAGCACCATACAGATAAAGCGCATACAGATAAACGGCAAGGACCGCAGCTCCAAGGTGATAGGCTACACCGGCTCTCTCATCGCGGCATCCGGCTGCGCGCTCGCGCCCGTGTTCAAAAAGCTCATGCAGGCCAAGGCCTGCACGCTCAGCAAAGTCGAGAATTTCAGCTGCCATGAGGGCGGCGGCATAATCGCCACGATAAACGGCGAGGAGGTGTTCGTCGGCTCGTCGAGCTTTATGAACCTCATGAGCATACACCTGCCCGTCGGCCTCACGGAGAAAGCCGCCGTATTCACCGCGATAAACCGTGAGCTCGCCGGGATATTCACCGTCGAGTACGCGCCGACAGAGCCAGTGCGCCGGGCGCTCGAGATCCTCCTGCGCGACTACCGCTTCCCGATATTCGCCGTGCGCGACTTCAACATCAACCCGATGATGATACGCCAGCGCTTCAAGATAGTCACCGATGATTTTGAGTTCCCGACCTTTGCGGAGCGCTACCGCGTGTCGTCCGTGGGCCACAGCGAGGACGTGCCCGTCGCCGCCGTCGTGACGCGCAGCGGGCTCGGCGCCGTTGTCGAGTGTGCGGAGGCGGCGCGCAGGCTCTACTTTGCCTCACGCATACTCGCTGCCGCCTCGTTCATCTGCGCGGCGCTCGGCATGGCGATAGTCATGCTGCTGTGCGCCTCCGGCGCCCCGTCAGCCGCACTCGCCAGCCGCCTGCTCCTGTTCATGCTGATATGGATAGCACCTGTTTTGGTAATTTCATATAGCTTGAGATGACTTTTTTAGTCTATTTTTAGAATCATTGTTGCTATACACAATACCTTGGTGTATAATTTATGTTGTGCTTCTTACTTTGCGTATTTGGAGGACAAAATTTGGTCAAGGAGAGATATCAACAATGAGCTATTCAGTGCAAAACATACGCAACGTCTGCCTGCTTGGACACAGCGGCAGCGGTAAAACCTCCCTCGCCGAGAGCCTGCTGTTCATGACCGGCGCTATCGACCGCATGGGCCGCACCGCCGACGGCAACACCGTTTGCGACTACGATCAGGAGGAGGTCAAGAGGCAGATATCCGTCTCCATGGCCGTCGCTCCTCTCGAATATAAAGGCTGCAAGATCAACATCCTCGACACGCCGGGCGGATTTGATTTTGCCGGCGAGGCAATGGAGGCGCTCCGCGCCGCCGACGCCGCCATCATCGTCTGCTCCGCGAAGGACGGCCTGTCCGTCGGCCTTGAAAAGGCCTGGAAATACTGCGAGGAGCGCAATATGCCCCGCTTTATCTACATTTCCAAGACCGACGAGGACAACGCCGACTACAACGCCACCTACGAGGCGCTGCGCGCGAAATACGGCAACAAGATAGCGCCCGTCGTCGTGCCCATCTGGGACGACAGCAAAAAAGTCACAGGCATCATCGACGTGCTCAACAAGCGCGCATATGAGATGCGCGGCGGAAAACGCGTCGAGATCGACATACCCGAGGGCAAGGACAGCGTCGTCGCCGAGTTCAACGACGCGCTCAAGGAGTCCGTCGCCGAGACCAGCGAGGAGTTCATGGACAAATTCTTCTCCGGCGAGGACTTCACTTACGCCGAGATGATCCAGGGCCTGCGCCAGGGCGTGCGCGAGCTCAGCCTCTTCCCCGTGCTGTGCGGCTCCGCCACGACAACGCTCGGCAGCCTCATGCTCATGGACGACATCGTCGACCTGCTGCCCAACCCCATGGAGGGCAACTACCACAAGGCCACCACCGCAGACGGTGAGACTGAGGAGTTCGTCGTCTCCCCCGGCGGCGTGCCCACCGCGTTCGTTTTCAAGACCGTATCCGATCAGTACGGCAAGTATTCCTATATCAAGGTCCTGTCCGGCGTCATCACCTCCGACATGAGCCTTGTCGACTCCCGCACCGGCACCTCCGAGAAGCTCGGGCGCCTCTATGTCATGTGCGGCAAGAAGGCCACCGAGGTCAAGGAGCTCAGCTGCGGCGACATCGGCGCCATCGGCAAGATGGACAAGGTCAAGACCGGCGATACCCTGTGCGATCCGCGCAAGGTCGTCTCCCTCAAGCAGATCCCCTTTGCCGAGCCGTGCTATTCCGTGGCCATCTCGCCCAAGACCCGCGGCCAGGAGGACAAGATCGCCCAGGGCCTCGCGAGGCTCAACGAGGAGGACCCCTCCTTCTACGTCGTCAACAACGCCGAGACCCACCAGATGGTCATATACGCCGCCGGCGACATCCAGGTCGATGTCCTCGTCTCCAAGCTGAAAAGCCGCTTCAATGTCGAGGCCGAGCTCAAGACGCCGCGTGTGCCCTATCGTGAGAAGATCCGCAAGGTCGTCCAGAAACAGGGCCGCCACAAGAAGCAGACCGGCGGCAGCGGCCAGTTCGGCGACGTGTGGATACGCTTCGAGCCCAACCCCGACCAGGACGAGATGGTCTTTGCCGAGGAGGTGTTCGGCGGCAGCGTGCCGAAGAACTTCTTCCCCGCCGTTGAAAAGGGCCTGCGCGAGGCATGCGTCCACGGTCCGCTCGCCGGATATCCGGTCGTGAACCTCAAGGCCGTGCTCTATGACGGAAGCTATCACCCCGTCGACTCGTCTGAAATAGCGTTCAAGACCGCCGCTCAGCTCGCCTACAAGGCCGCCATGCCCGAGGCCAACCCCGTCCTGCTCGAGCCGGTCGGTGAGCTCAAGGTCACCGTGCCCGACAGCTACATGGGCGATGTCATCGGCGACATCAACAAGCGCCGCGGCCGCGTCATGGGCATGAACCCCACCGGCGACGGCGAACAGGTCATAGAGGCCGAGGTCCCTATGGGCGAGATGACGAGCTACGCCATCGATCTCCGCGCCATGACTCAGTCCCGCGGCTCCTATACCTTCCACTTCATCCGCTATGAGGACTGCCCGCCCGCAGCTCAGGAGAAGGCCATCGCGGCCGCCAAGGCGCTCGAGGCCGAGCAGCAGTAACAGATACTATCAAGGCATGCAAAAGTGCGCCGCTGCGGCGGCGCACTTTTGATGTGAAATTCGGAGAAAAACTTTGGAGAACAACGATTTTTTTGACAAGCTCAAGCAGCGCGCCCTGAAAAGCGGACGCACCGTGAAGCGCTCCGGCCCCACAGGCAGCAACCAGGAGCCGAGCGGCGCCGTCCAGAAGCCCGCGCAGGCAAAGCGCCGCGCTCCTCGCCCGGCTGTCCGGCGCGCTCCGGCTCAGGCGGC
>CAJFRI010000046.1 GCA_904419385.1 Candidatus Heteroscillospira lomanii | reverse complement strand
GTCGCCTCGTCGCTCTGGCTCTGCTGGCCGCCATAGCCGCCCTGCTGGCCGTAAAACCCGCCGAAGCCGCCGTATCCCCCGTAGCCATAGCCGCCGTAACCGCCCTGGCCGGAGGACTGGGTGTTTTGCTGGGGATTTTTTATCTGATCGTATGCAGCGTTGATCTCGTTCATCCTGCGCTCTGCCTCCGGGTCTCCGGGGTGCAGATCGGGGTGATATTTTTTTGCCAGACGCCGGTAAGCTTTTTTGATCTCCTCGTCCGACGCGTCGGGCGAGACGCCAAGGACCTTGTACGGATCATTCACCATCGGCGCTCCCGCCTCCTTTTTGCCTCGGCTTGTCTATGCCGAGCTGAAATTTAGTCCAGACACCAGAATAAATGATATTCCGCATAATGTCAACCTCTTCTATCAGAGGAAGCTTTTCAAAATTCATGGCGCAGACGCCTATGAGCATGGTGAGCACATCTTTTATGTCGTCGTCCGTGCTCCCCTGCCGGCGCATGTCTGAGAGCGGGTTGTAGCGCCCGTGCTTGAGGTCGCCCTTGAGGTCGACGAAAGCGTCGAGTATATAGATATACTGGCCGAGCGCATCGGCCATGTCGCCGAGTGTCTTCTGCCAGTTGTCCTCGCGGTAGATGAACAGCTCGCGCATCAGCGCGCCGAAGCACTTTGCCGCGGCGTCCGGGTCGCACACGTTCATATCCTCGAGCTTTGAGAGATCTCTCATGCTTTTCTCTATTGCCTGCGCCTGGCGGGGATAGCGCTGGGCCGTCGCCTCATACGGCCCCTTCAGCGCCGAGACGAGCGCCTTGGCCGAGACTTTCCTGTCGTCGTGCCAGTCGTCCGCCGCTTTGTGGTATGTGAGCAGTATGCTCAGGTCGGCGGCGTAGTCCGTAAACACGTTAGTGCGGTAGATGTGCGGCTTCACGGGGTGTGGTGTGCAGCGCTCCTGCCCCTCGGCAGTCTCCGGCTCGTACAGCGACGTGAGCACCAATACCAGGAACACCATATCATAGCTGAGTATGCTGCTCGAGAGCATGCCGTGGTTTTTCGTGAGCGAGCGGCAAAGTCCGCAGTAATAAGACCTGTAGCGCGCACGCTGCTCCTCGTTCAGCGCCTCCAGGTTTGCGATGACGTATCCAAACATGATCTGCCTCCGAAAAATGTAAAAATTGAACTTTTTTTGAAAAAGGTATTGACATTCCCTGTGGATTTGCTATAATACACTAGCGCTCACGAGTTGAGCGAATTTAAATGCGAGAGTGCTGGAACAGGTAGACAGGCACGTTTGAGGGGCGTGTGTCAACCGACGTGTGGGTTCAAGTCCCATCTCTCGCACCACGTCGGAGCAAAGTCCGCTTTGCTCCGACGTCTTTTTATGCCTGTGGCAAAAAAGACGTCATCCGCCCGCTCCCTTGCTCCTCCTTTCCAACTACGACCCGCTACGCTGGGCTCGCAGTTGGTGGGCCGTCCTGCGGGCGGCATTTTTCCCCCTTAAGAAATATCGATTTTAACCGTCCCTTCCAAGTCGGAGCAAGCTTTGTATCGCTTGCTCCGACTTTTTTTCAAAAGTCAGAGCGCACTCGCTCCGCTGCTCCTCCTTTCAAAATTGAACCCGCTTCGCTGGGCTTCAATTTTGTTTTGCTTGAATTCATAAGTGCAAATGCGATAAGAACACTCGCGCCAAAACGAAAGGACATCCGAAAGGATGTCCTTTCGTTTTGGGTCCCGCCGCCATTTGATATTTCAAATGCTTGGCAGAAGTGAGTTCCGCCTGCCTTCGGTTTTGATGCGGAAACACGCGAAAGAGCGCCGCTTTTGCATCAGCTTGACACGAAAAAACGCCGAAATCGCACATTCGCCGCCCATTCGGGCGGCTTTTTGCCGCTTTTGGCCGCATTGTACCATATTTGCCCGCCGGTATGATTACATAACTGTAAATAATTTCTCACCTGCGCTCATGCGCTCTCACACCGTATATTTCCCATCGAAGCCGTCAAAGCTAATGGCACAAAAAAGAAATCGAAGGAGGTATCCTTATGAAGAAAATGCATGCGGCCATGTCGCTGTGCCTCTGCGCGGGCATGCTGATGTTCTCGGCATCGGCCGCCCTGGCAGACGACATGGCACCCGTCGCGGAGAACATGGAGATACGCACCTACCGCGAGACCGCCGTGAGCGGCACGCTCTCCGCGGCCGATCCCGACGGCGGAGAGCTCACCTATGAGATAAGCACGCCGCCGATAAAGGGCGAGATCGCTCTCGAGCCGGACGGCAGCTTTGTCTACACACCGGGCGATGGCAAGCGCGGCAAGGACTACTTCGGCTACAAGGCCACCGACTCGAGCGGCAACACCTCGCACGAGGCGACCGTCATCATCAGCATAGACAAGCCCAAATCCGAGGTGACCTACTCCGACATGTCCGGCAGCGGCGCCGAATACGCGGCCGTGCGCCTGGCTGAAGAGGGCATTTTCATAGGCGAGTGTCTCGGCGGCGAGTATGTCTTTTCGCCCGACGAGCCCGTCACGCGCGGCGAGTTCCTCGCCATGTGCATGAAGCTCGCGGACGTCGACCTGCTCTCAGGCGTGAGCCGCACCGGCTTTGCCGACGACGAGGACATCGACGCCTGGATGCGCCCCTATGTCTCGACGGCGCTGATGTGCGGCGCGATAAGCGGCGTGAGCACATCCGAGGGCGCCGTTTTCGACCCCGCGCGCGGCATAACCGGGGCCGAGGCCACAGTCATGCTCAACAACGTGCTCGGGCTCGGCGACGTCGGCTATATCGAGACCGACGGCGAGGTGCCCACCTGGGCTTCGCAGGCAGTCATGAATCTCGAGGCCAACGGCATCATCGTCTCCGGTGAGGCGGAGCTGCCCATGCTCACCAGGGCGGAGGCAGCGCTCATGCTCTGCCGGGCGCTCGAGATGTGATCACTTCGCAAGGCGCTCGGCCAGCGCCTCATCGCCCTCGGCCATTATGGTGCGGTAATCGGTGTAGATGACCTTTCCGGGCATGGCGCCGGAGGGCTTCTTCACAAAGCGCACCTGGGTATAGTCCACGGGGGTCTTGCCTCCGCCCCTGGCCTGGGAGAAATATACCGCGAGCGAGGCCGCCTGCATGAGCGTCGTCTCGTCGGGCTCGGCTCCGCCGCACGAGATTATCACGTGGCTGCCGTGCACTTTCTGCACGTGCAGCCACACGTCTGTCCGGCGCGCGTCGCGCGTGGTGAGACGGTCGTTCTGGGCGTTGTTGCGCCCGACGAATATCTCCATGCCGCTGTCTGACACGAAACGGCGGGGCGCCGCGGCGCTCTCTTTCTGCTTTTTGGGGTTTTTCTGGCTGCCGGGCGTGCGAAGATACCCCTGCCCGGCCAGCTCGCGGCGTATGTCCGCGAGGTCGGACTCGCCCTCGGCACGCTCTATCTCGTCCATGACGCTCTCGAGGTAGTCGAGCTCGCGCTCGCCAGAGGCGATGAGACCTGTGAGATGCTCCTCGGCGGCCTTGGCCTTGTTGTAGGCCTTGTAGTAATACGCGGCGTTCTGCTGCGGGGTGCGCAGCGGGTCGAGCCCGACCCTCACCACGGGCGCGTCCTCCTGGTAGAAATCCTCGGTCTCAAGCACGCGGTCGCCCTTTTTCAAACGGTACATATTTGCGGTTATCAGGTCGCCGGAACGCTTGAGCTCCTCACGCGAGGCCGTCTGCTCCAGCTCCTGCTTCTGGGCGGCGAGCTTGCGCCTCAGGCGGTCGCAGCGGTTTTTCACCTCGCGGCGCAGTTCGTGCGAACGGCGCGCCATCCTGTCGGCGCGGTCCCGTTTGAGATAAAACCCCTCGGTGAGGCTGGAGAAATCGGGGTAGGCCTCTCCCTCCGCCGCGGCGCCGTACTGGTTTATGACCATGAACGAGAAGTCGCGCGGACGGCCGTTTTCAAGCACCATGTAAGGTGTGAACTCGCCTTTCAGCACGCTCTCGGCCAGGGCATCGAGCGCCATTGGAAAATCGGCCCTCTGTTCCGGCGTAAGCTCCCCGATGACCGGCGAGGTCTCGCCGAAGCAGCGGCAGCACAGTTCGCGGCACACGAGCGGCGACAGGCCCGAGAAAGCATTGAGCAGCCATTTGTCGGCCTTCTGATCGTCCGGGGCCTCTGCCCAGAGCCGCGCGCGGCATTCACAGCCGAGGAAGGCCGGCTTGTCCTGCGGAGGCGGCATGCGGTAGATGAGGCCGGGCAGCACCTGCCGGCGGCTGTTCATGTCCATGTCGACCCTGCGCAGGCAGTCGATCACGCGCCCGTCGCCGCCGACGAGGATGAGGTTCGCGCTGCGGCCTATCATCTCGAGTATCAGCTTTTTCGACGAGCGCACGCCGAGCTCGTCATATGCGTCGAGCTCCAGGACAGCCATGCGCTCGCCCTCGGGCTGGGTGAGCGCTGTTATGACAGCGCCCTGGACATGCTTGCGCAGCAGCATGCAGAACATGGGCGGCGACTTTGGGTTTTCAAAGCGCTCGGTCGTGAGGTGCAGCCTCGCGCTGCCGGGGTTCGCCGACAAAAGCAGCCGGAGGCTCTCGCCCTGTCCGCGCAGGGACAGAACGGCGAGGTCGCGCTCCGGCATCTGGACTTTATCGATCTTCATCCCGCTCACGCGCCCGGCGAGCTCGCCGGTCAGCGCGCGCAGGTAAATAGAATCAAGAGGCATCGTCATCCTCCTCCATTATTGCGGCAAACAGCTCGTTGAGCCGCGCGTGCTCCCCGCGCAGGTACAGCCAGCCGAACAGGGCCTCGAGCCCCGTCGCCGCGTGGTATTCCGAAATGTCCGCGCCCTTCGGCACGGAGTTGACCTTGGCGTTGCGGCCGCGGCGGTAGAGCGCGGCCTCGCTGTCGCTGAGCAGCGGATGTATGCGCGCAGCCGCCCTCGCCTGAGCCGGGGCGCAGACGAGCGCGACGGCCGCGCGGTGCAGCCCGCGCGCCGTGGCCTTTCCGGAACAGCCGAGGTATGTGCGCACCATGAGTTCATACACCGCGTCGCCTATGTGGGCGAGCGCGAGCATGCTCATGGCCGCGACCTCGTCGTCCGGCAGTTTTATGTTGAAGTAATCTCTCATTCATCGTCCTCCCCGCCGCTTTCGGGCTCAAGGTCGAGCTCCTGCTGGCCGTCGGAGGCGCCGCCCGAGCGCATGGCCTCCCACTGTTCGCGCGTCATGAGTATCTGGCGCGGCTTCGAGCCCTCGAACGGGCCGACGACGCCTATCTCCTCGAGCTGGTCGACTATGCGCGCGGCGCGCGAGTAGCCGAGCTTGAGGCGGCGCTGGAGCATGGAGACCGAGGCCTGCTTGGTGTCGAATATGACCTCGGCCGCCTGGGGGAGCAGCTCGTCGAAATCGCCGAACGAGTCCTCCTCCGCGTCGGTCTCACTCTTGGAGGGCTTGTCCTTCGCCGCGGCGGCGCGCTCGATCTGCTCGAGGATGTCCTCGCTGTACTGCGCCTCGGAACCGGATTTGATGAACCTTATGATATCCTCGCGCTCCTCGTCCGAGACGAACGCGCCCTGCACGCGCATAGGCTTTCCCACGCCGAGCGGGGCATACAGCATGTCGCCCATGCCTATGAGCTTTTCGGCTCCGGGAGTGTCGAGGATTATGCGGCTCTCGAGCGAGCTCGACACAGCGAAAGCTATGCGGCTCGGGATGTTGGCCTTCATGAGCCCGGTTATGACGTCGGCCGAGGGGCGCTGCGTGGCGATGACGAGGTGCATGCCGGCGGCGCGGCCCATCTGCGCGACACGGCAGATGCTCTCATCGACCTCCTTGGAGGCCACGAGCATGAGGTCGGCCAGCTCGTCGATGACCGTGACGACGCTCGGTATAGTCTGCCCGCCGGTGCGGCGCTGGTGCTCGTTGTAGGCCGCGATATCGCGCACGCCCACCTCGGAGAACAGGCGGTAGCGCTTGAGCATCTCGACGACGGCCCACTGCAGCGCGCCCGCGGCTTTTTTCGGGTCGGTCACGACGGGGACATACAGATGCGGTATGCCGTTATATATGCCGAGTTCGACCATCTTCGGGTCTATCATGATGAGGCGCACCTCGTCCGGCGTGGCCTTATACAGCAGCGAGATGATGAGCGAGTTCATGCACACGCTCTTGCCGGAGCCGGTGGTGCCGGCGATGAGCAGATGCGGCAGCTTGGAGATGTTGCCGACTATGCAGCTGCCGCCTATATCCTTGCCTATGCCGAAGCTGAGCTTGCTCTTGGCGCTGCGGAAAGCCGGCGAGTCGATGATGTCGCGCAGGTAGACCGTGCTCACTATCTTGTTCGGCACCTCGATGCCGACGGTGGATATCTTGTCGGGTATGGGCGCGATCCTGACGCCGGTGACTCCGAGGGAGAGCGCGATGTCGCCGGCGAGGTTCGTTATCTTGGCGAGCTTCACGCCCGCGTCGAGCTCGAGGTCGTATCTGGTCACTGTGGGCCCGCGGGTGATGTCGGTGACCCGCGCGCCGACGCCGAAGCTCTGCAGCGTGGCGCCCAGGCGCTCGCGGTTGAGTTCCGCCTCTTCCCTGCCGTCGACGACGGCGGCCGGCGAGCTCTTCAGCAGGCTGAGCGGCGGATAGGCGTATTCGTCGCCTTGGGCGGCGAGGTTCTCCTCTATCTCGCGCGAGATGTTCTCGGTCTCGGCGGCGACCTCGGCCGCGGCCTGTTTCTTCGAGACGGGCGCGGCGGCGCTGGTCACCGTCTGCGCCTCGACCACGGGCACGCCAGCTATCTTCGCGGCGTCCTCCACGCTGAGCGGCTCCACATCCTCCGTCGCGGCTGCCGCAGGCGCCTGGCGCTTCTCCGGCGCCGGAGTCTGAGCGAACACATCGACCGCGGGCGCGTCGTCGAGCGGGATGTCCACGTTGCGGCGGCGGCGCCGGGGCTTGTCCTGCACGGCGGCGGGCTCAGGCCTCGGCGGCGCACTCACCGGCTGGGGCGCCTGCTCTCTCTGAGGAAAGACAGGCGGCTCGATCTCATCGAGGCCGGGGTCGGCGTCAAAAGGTTCGGGCTCGGCAGCACGCCGGGCTCCGCGCTCCTGAAATCTGCGGATGAGCTGCCCGATTGTCGTGTTGTATGCGACGGTGACGAGTATGAGAAAGATGAATATGAGTATCGGCACGGCTCCGTACGCCGAGAAAGCCGAGCGCATGGCGAGCCCGAGCAGCCCTGCGGCGGCTCCGCCCGACTCCATCGCGCGGCCGCTGTCATAGAGCTCGGATATGTATCCGAACACCCCGAGCTCGGGGTCGGGCCCGCGTCCGCCCATGAGAAGCTGTAAAAGGGCTCCCAGAACAACGGGGACGAGCATGACGCAGACCACACGCAGGCGCACGGGTCTGCCCTTGTGGAAGCCGAATATGCCGGCGCTCGCCAGCAGGGCGACCGGCAGCAGATAGTATCCCCAGCCGAGCAGGCCCTTGAGCGCACCGCAGAAGAACTCTATAAACCAGCCCTCCACACCGAAACAGCCGAGCAGGGTGAACAGCCCCAGGAACAGGCACACAACGGCGCCTATCTCGCGCCCGTATGACCGGCGGGGCGGCTGAGCCGGCGCGGCCTTTTTGGACCGCTGCGCACCCGATTTCCCGGTTTTTTTCTTAGCTGCCTGAGCCATTTGATACACACTCCAAATCAGAATATCAGCGACAGGATGATGGTCGCTATGCCGACCGTCCAGCAATAATAGGCGAAGCTGCCGAAGCGCCCGCTGTTGGTGATGAACTTCACGAGTCCGATGGCCACGATGCCGGACACAGCCGCGGCCGCCATGCCCACCAGGTACACGGGCATGAGCGAGAAGTCAGCGCCGTCAATGAATGCCTTCACAAGCGAAATTATGTTGGCGCCGATGACCGCTGGAATGGACATGAGAAAGGCAAATTTGACCGCAAACGGCCTGTCGAGGCCGACGGCCAGGCCCGCGGTGATCGTGGTGCCGGAGCGGGACAGGCCGGGTATGACGGCCACGCACTGGCAGAGGCCGACGAGCAGGGCATCGCGCAGAGTCATATTCTTCTCGGTCTTGCTGCCGCGCTTCATCTTGTCGCTCACATAGAGCATAAATCCTGTGAGGATGAAAATCACGCCGATAAACGTCGTGTTGTAATAAAGGCTTTCAACAAGGCCGTTTATAGGCAGGACGGCCACGAGCGGCAGAGTTGCGATGATGAGGAGCAGTATGAGCCGGCGGGCCGGGATGTCGGCCCGGTCCGGCTTGCGGCTGGGGTTGCGCATCTCGCCTATCATGCCGAAAAACTCGCGTATCATGAGCGTTATATCGCTCCAGTACACGACGCACACCGACACGAGCGTGCCGAGGTGGAGCAGCACGTCGAAGAGCATGTGCCCTTCTTCGGCGGTGTTGAGATGGAATATGTTCTGGATTACCGACAGGTGGCCGGAGCTCGACACCGGCAGAAACTCGGTTATCCCCTGCAGCAGCCCGAGGAGCAGGGCAGATGTGTATGTCATTGCGTATGCCTCCATATGGATATTCGGTTGGCGCGCCTGTGTTTCCGCACGTTCCTAAAGTAACATATTACCATATCTGTCCCGAAAGCACAACCTGATAAGCAAAAAATCCGCCGGAAGCAGAGCTTCCGGCGGTGTTTTATTCCTTTTCGCTGCGTCTCCCGGCTATCTGTGCATGGAGATATTCGAGCGCGGCCGACAGCCCTCCGAGGCTGTCTATGAGCCCGCACTCGACGGCCTCCGCCCCGTAAATGACGCTCCCGACATCGTTTGCCATCTCCTCGGTGCGCATCATGTAATCCATGAAGCGCTCCTTCGTGATGCCGGAGTTCTCGGTGACGAACTGGACTATGCGCTCGTGTACCTTTGCAAAATAGTTGAAAGTCTGCGGCACGCCGATGACGAGCCCGTTCACCCGCACGGGGTGTATCGTCATCGCCGCCGACGGCACGATAAAGCTGCGCTTTGCCGCGACGGCCAGCGGCACGCCTATGGAGTGCCCCCCGCCAAGCACGACTGATGCCGTCGGCTTGGTCATGCTGGCGATGAGCTCGGCTATCGCGAGGCCGGCCTCTATGTCGCCGCCGACCGTGTTCAGCAGCACAAGCAGCCCCTCGATCTCGTCCGACTCCTCCACGGCGGCGAGCACGGGCAGCACATGCTCATACTTCGTGGTCTTGCTGCTGTCGCCGAGGAGCTGGTGCCCCTCTATCTGTCCGACTATGGTCAGGCAGTGTATCACTCCCCTGGACGAGCGCGTCGTCGAAGAGCCGAGGTCCATGACCTCCTCGCGCTGGGTGAACTCAGTATTGTTTTCCGCGCTTTCCATCTGTCTCCTCCGTTCCGGCGCAGAAAAGCGCCCCGTTTGCACTATTGTGTGTAAACGGGGCGCAAATTATTTGTCAGTCGCCGTAGACGGTCCTGAAAGCCTTGTAGGTCATATAGCAGTCGAATTTGGCGACGGTCTCATACGGCGCATGCATGCTGAGCACGGGCACGCCGGCGTCGATGGTGTCGATGTTGCGCTTCGCCATATACATGGCCACGGTGCCTCCGCCTCCCTGGTCGACCTTGCCGAGCTCGCCCATCTGCCACACTACCCCGCTGCGGTCGAACAGGCCGCGCAGATAGCCGACGAGCTCCGCGCTCGCGTCGTTGGAGCCGGACTTGCCGCGCGCGCCGGTGAACTTCACGAGGCACACGCCGTAGTTCAGCCTGGCGTTGTTGCGCTTCTCGGAGACCTCGGGGTAGTTCGGGTCGAACCCGTTGCACACGTCGGCCGAGATGCAGATGCTGTTTGCGAAGCAGTGCCTCAGCTCGACGCCCTGAGACGCGCAGAGGTCGCCGACGAAGCACTCGAACGCCTCGCTCTGCATGCCGGACACGCCCTCTGAGCCTATCTCCTCCTTGTCGGCGAGGATGCACACGCATGTGCGGCGCGGCGACTCGGTCTCGAGTATCGCCCTCAGCTCGGCATAGGCGCAGACCCTGTCGTCATGGCCGTAGCCCCCTATGAGGCTGCGGTCGAGGCCCTGGTCGCGGGTCTCTATGGCGGGAACGGCGCTGAGCTCCGCCGAGAGGAAATCGGCCTCGGTTATGCCGTATTTCTCGTTGAGCAGGCGCAGCAGCGCGAGCTTCACGCGGTCGGCCCCCTCCTCGGGGTCCGGCACGGAGCCGATGAGGATGTTGAGCCCCTCGCCGCTTATCGCCTCGGAGAGGGTCTTTTTGCTCTGGTCGGCGGCGAGATGCGGAAGCAGGTCGGTGATGATGAACTGCGGGTCGTCCCTGCCGTCGCCTATGCTCACATCGACGGTGCGCCCGTCGCGCAGGGCGACGACGCCATGCAGCGCGAGCGGCAGGACGGTCCACTGGTATTTCTTTATGCCGCCGTAGTAGTGCGTCTTGAAATAGGCGAGCTCGGAGTCCTCATACATGGGGTTCTGCTTGAGGTCGAGGCGCGGTGAATCGACATGCGCGGCGGCGACCACGCAGCCGGAGTCCATGCTCTCGCGCCCCATGACGGCGAGGAGCAGGGCCTTGCCGCGCACGGAGGAGTAGACCTTGGTGCCGGCCGGCAGAGCCATGCCGCGCCTGTACTCCACGAAGCCCGCCGCCTCGGCGAGCCTGATTCCCTCGCGCACGGCGAGACGCTCAGTGCGCGCCGTGTCGAGAAAACGCTTGTAGTCCTCGCAGTAGTCGTGGACCTTCTGTTTCTCGGCGTCATCTATGACGTCATATCCGTTTTTCTGGCTGTAGAACAGCTCTTCCCTGGTCATTTTGTTTTGCCTCCTGTCAGTGAATCTATGAGCGAGCGGCATTTTTCGGCAAATTCCTCCACGCCGCCGTCGTTTTCAAGCACATAATCACAGTGTTCCCTGTAGTATTCGTCGGGGCGCTGGGCGTCTATGCGGCTCTCGGCGTATTCCCAGGAAATGCCCTCGCGCAGCATGAGCCGGCGCACGCGCTCCGAGCGCGGGGCCGTGACGGCGACGAGCGCGGAGCACCTCTCCGCGATGCCGCTCTCTATGAGCGCGATGGCGTCGACGGCGGCAAGGGTGCCTCCCTCCGCCGCCCAGGCGCGCAGCCTGCGGCCGACCTCGGCGCTTATGTACGGATGGGTGATGGCGTTCAGCTCCAGGAGCGCGCCGGGAGAGGCAAACACCTCCCGTCCGAGCGCCTTGCGGTCGAACTTTCCGTCCGCGGCGCAGCCGGGGAAGCGGGCCGTGATCGCGTCGAGCATATCCCCGCCGCTCTCAAGCAGCTCGTGATAGACCTCGTCGCAGTCGATGACGAGTCCTCCCCTCTCGCGCACGGCGGCCAGCGCGGTGGTCTTTCCGCTGCCGGTGCCGCCGGTGATGCCTATGACGGTCATGGCCTCGGCGAGGGCGGAGAATATCTGCTCGCCGGTCAGCGCGCCGGCGCGCAGTATCCTGTAAGGCGTGCGGCTCATGTCGATTACCGTCGACTCCACGCCGACGCCGCACTCTCCCCCGTCGAGCACGCCCTCTATCTTCCCGTCGAAATAGCGCATGACGGCCGCGGCGTTTTTCGGGCTCGGCTCGCCGGAGGGGTTGGCCGACGGCCCCGCGAGCGGCAGGCCCAGCGCGCGCAGCAGCTCGAGCGTCATCGGGTGATCGGGGCAGCGCAGCCCTATAGTGCTCCCCCCGGCGCGCACTATCTCCGGCACGCAGCTGCGCGACGGCAGTATGATGGTGATGGGCCCGGGCATGAACCTGTCCGCGAGCGCCTTCGCCTGCGACGGGACTTCGGTGCAGTAGCGCCCGGCCTCGTCGAAAGAGCTCACCATCAGACTCAGGGGCTTGACCTCCGGGCGGCCCTTGAGCTCATAGATATGCCTCACGGCGCGCTCGTCAAGCCCGTTGCAGCACAGGCCGTAAACGGTCTCCGTCGGCACGGCGACGGCCCCGCCCGCCCGGAGCAGCTCTGCCGCCTCGGCTATGCCGTCTTTTGTGAGAAGCTTTGTCTCCATGTCACACCTCCGCCTGGGCGCGCAGCTTTTCCGCCTGGTCGGCCGTGATGAGCGCGTCTATGATCTCGTCCAGGGCGCCGTCCATTATCTGGTCTATCTTGTACAGCGTGAGCCCTATCCTGTGGTCGGTCACGCGTCCCTGGGGAAAATTATATGTCCTTATGCGCTCGGAGCGGTCGCCCGTGCCGACCTGGCTCCTGCGCTCCGCGGCGACGGCCGCCTGCTGGCGGCGCTGCTCCTCCTCGTACAGGCGGGAGGCGAGTATCTTCATCGCGCGCTCGCGGTTTTTGTGCTGGCTGCGCTCGTCCTGGCACTCGACCACCGTGCCCGTCGGGATATGCGTTATGCGTATGGCGCTCTCCGTCTTGTTGACGTGCTGCCCTCCCGCCCCGGAGGAGCGGAAAGTGTCTATCTGCAGGTCCGCCGGGTTTATCTCAAACTCGACCTCGTCGAGCTCCGGCAGTACGGCGACGGTCACCGTGCTCGTGTGTATGCGCCCGGAGGTCTCCGTCTCCGGCACGCGCTGCACGCGGTGCACCCCGCTCTCGAACTTGAGCCGCGAATAGGCGCCGTCGCCCTCGATGATGAAGCTGACCTCTTTTATACCGCCTATCTCGGTCTCGTTTATATTGGCGGTCTCCGTCTTCCAGCCTTTGGAATCGGCATACATCGAGTACATGCGGAAGAGGCTGCCGGCAAAGAGAGCGGCCTCGTCGCCGCCCGCGCCGCCGCGGATCTCAACTATGACGTTGCGCGAATCGTTCGGGTCGCGCGGCAGGAGCAGGATCCTGAGCTCATCCTCGGTCTTTTCCGCCTCGGCCTTCGCCCGCTCGAACTCCTCCTGCGCCAT
>CAJFRI010000045.1:12999-14737 GCA_904419385.1 Candidatus Heteroscillospira lomanii | reverse complement strand
AGGATATTAATGCGTTATTTTGGACTGAACGAGCTGCGCGAGATGTTTCTCAAGTTCTTCGAGACCAAGGAACATCTCCGTCTGCCCAGCTTCTCTCTCATCCCGCAGAACGACGCGTCGCTGCTGCTGATAAACTCCGGCATGGCTCCCATGAAGCCGTGGTTCACCGGCGAGCAGGAGCCCCCGCGCCACAGAGTCACCACCTGCCAGAAGTGCATCCGCACCGGTGATATCGAGAACATCGGCCACACCGCGCGCCACGGCACTTTCTTCGAGATGCTCGGCAATTTCTCGTTCGGCGACTATTTCAAAAGGGAGGCCATACACTGGGCCTGGGAGTTCCTCACCTCGCCCGAGTGGGTCGGGCTCGACCCGGACAGGCTCTATCCGTCCGTTTTTGCGGGCAACGAGACCACGCCTGCCGATGACGAGGCCTTTGCCATCTGGCGCGACGAGATAGGCATCCCCGAGAACCGCATCTTCAAGTTCGGCAAAGAGGACAATTTCTGGGAGCACGGCTCCGGCCCGTGCGGCCCATGCTCCGAGATCTACTATGACCGCGGCGAGAAATACGGCTGCGGCAAGCCGGGCTGTACCGTCGGCTGCGACTGCGACCGCTATATCGAGGTCTGGAACGTCGTGTTCTCCCAGTTCGACAACGACGGCGAGGGACATTACACCGAGCTCAAGCAGAAGAACATCGACACGGGCATGGGCCTCGAGCGCCTTGCCGTCGTGTGCCAGGATGTGGACTCCCTGTTCGACGTCGATACCGTCATGAATATCACCCACAAGGTGAGCGAGCTCACTGGAGCTCATTACGGCCAGAGCCATAAGATCGACGTGTCCCTGCGCGTCATCACCGATCACATCCGCAGCGCCACTTTCATGATATGCGACGGCGTGCTACCATCCAATGAGGGACGTGGCTATGTCCTGCGCCGCCTGCTGCGCCGCGCCGCGCGGCACGGCAAGCTCCTCGGCGTGAACGAGCCTTTCCTCTATGAGGTCTGCGGCACCGTCATCCATGAGAGCGGCGGAGCTTATCCCGACCTGCTTGAGAAGCAGGATTATATCACGAGAGTTATCCGCGTTGAGGAGGAGAATTTCGCCAAGACTATCGACGGCGGCATTAGGATCTTCTCCGAGATGCTCGAGAGCCACAAGCGCAGCGGCGAAAAGATGTTCTCCGGCGCCGACGCTTTCAAGCTCTACGACACCTATGGCTTCCCCATAGACCTCACGCTCGAGATGGTCGCCGAAGAGGATATGACCGTCGATCAGGATGGATTCAACAAGCTCATGGACGAGCAGCGCGTGCGCGCGAGAAAAGCGCGCGAGGCGCTGGGCGACCTCGGCTGGGCCGGCGTCGAGTTCGGCAAGGACGTGCCTGAGACTAAGTTCGAGGGCTACGACAACAACACCGTCATCGGCGCAAAGGTCCTCGCCATAGTCGCCGAAGATCAGCAGGTCGACGAGATAGTCTCCGGCATGGAAGCCATAGTCGTCCTCGACCGCACTCCTTTCTATGCCGAGATGGGCGGCCAGGTCGCCGACCACGGCGAGATCGTCCGCAGCGGCGAGCACGGCTGCCTGTTCCGTGTCACCGATGTGCAGAAGAACAAGGGCGGCAAGTATATGCACTACGGCAAGCTGGCCGAGGGTTCGCTCAGGGTGGGCGATACAGTGCGCGCCCAGATAGATATCGAGCGCCGCAATGCCATCCGCCGTGCCCACA
>CAJFRI010000045.1:0-12904 GCA_904419385.1 Candidatus Heteroscillospira lomanii | reverse complement strand
TTCTCGGCCATGACGCCGGAGGAACTAGGGCGTGTGAACGAGATGGTGAACCTCTGGATACTTGACGGATGGGATGTCGTCACCGAGGAGCTCGGCATTGATGAGGCCCGCAAGAAGGGAGCACAGGCTCTGTTCGGTGAGAAATACGGCGACAGGGTCCGCGTCGTCGAGATGGGCGACGGGTTCTCCATGGAGCTCTGCGGCGGCACGCATGTCGACAACACGGCCAAGGTGGGCGTGTTCCATATCGACAGCGAGTTCTCCGTCGCAAGCGGTGTCCGCCGCATAGAGGCGACTACGGGGCTTGCCTCTCTTGAGGTTATGAACCGCAACCAGGAGCTGCTCTTCGAGGCAGCTGCCGCGCTCAAGACCAAGCCCGGCGAGCTGCGCGAGCGGGCGGAGCATGTCGCGGCCGAACTCAAGGAAGCCCGCCGTGAGTCCGACAGGCTCAAAGACCGCGTGCTCTCCGGAGATGTGGAACGCTTCCTCTTTGCCGCAAAGAACATAGGCGGCCTGCACGTCATCACCACCACGCACACGGATCTCGAGCCCGCCGACATGCGCAAGATGGGCGATTTTGTCCGCGACAAGGATCCGCTGGCTGTCGCCGTGATCGCCACTGTGAGAGATGGGAAGATCACCATGCTCGCCGTCTGCGGCAAGGATGCCGTGGCCGCCGGAGTCAAGGCAGGAGATCTGATAAAGGCCATTGCCCCGATCTGCGGCGGCAAGGGCGGCGGCAAGCCCGACAGCGCCATGGGCGGCGGCACTGAGGTGCTGAAACTCGACGATGCGCTTTCCGTCGTCGACAACTTCGTCGCCGAAAAGCTCGGCAAATAAAGGAGGATAACAATGAGTGACTGCCTTTTCTGCAAGATCATAGCCGGGGAGATACCTTCCGACAAGGTCTATGAGGACGAAAACGTCTATGCGTTCCGCGATATCGCGCCCCAGGCCCCGACGCACATCCTGGTAATACCTAAGGAGCATGTTGCCTCCGCTGCGGATATCACTGAGGAGAACTCGGCGCTTGTCGCCAAATGCTTTGAGGCCATTGCGAAGATCGCCGGATCTGAGAAGCTTGACGGCGGTTTCCGTGTTATCTCTAACTGCGGCGGCGATGCCGGCCAGACTGTGCGCCATCTGCACTTCCATATCCTCGCCGGAAAGAAAATGAGCGAAAAAATGGTCTGAATAATTGGTAATTGATAGAAAATTCCCCATTGCCTGGGCAATGGGGAATTTTTTTACATGATATGGTCCTCAGGGCAGTTGTCTATGACCGATACACCCATATCGCTGCGGCTTTTCACGCCGCGGAGCAGCACCGAGGTGCTGTCAAAAGTGGGGCACAGCCTCTGTTCAGGGTCGAGCCTCATGTTCATATCGAGGATCTCGCTCTGGTCACGGCGGGGCTGCGGCCTTTTTTTGTTCTTCTTTGACATCGCTCTCACCTCGCAGATATGTTGCCCGGGCGGGAGCATGATAAAAGCGGGAAAATTTACAGCTCGATTTCGCGCATGAGCTCCGGCAATACGGCTTCGAAACGGACGCCGTAGTTCACATCGGGCATGGTGGCCTTTGTGACCTCGACGCACTTTGCCGTGAAGCGGCAGGCAAACTCAGCCGAGTCGCGCAGGCTGCGTGAGTTGAGCAGGCAGGTGAGCAGCACGGAGGCATACACGTCCCCTGTGCCGTGGTACATGCCGTCCACCCGGCGGGAGGAGACAAATTCGGTATCCCCGCCCTCGAACACCGCCGCGCCGAGCTCACCCTCGCAGAGCTGCACGCCTGTGAGGACGATGCGCTTTGCCCCGAGATCTGCGAGCTTTTCAACGAGCTCACGTATGTAATCTTCTGGGTGGACGCCATCGCGGTAGTCTGAGTCGGTGAGAAGGGCGGCCTCCGTGATGTTCGGGCAGATAACATCTGCCTCACGCACCAGCTCGCGCATGAGCACGGGAAAATCGGGCGCAAAACCGCTGTAAAGCCTGCCGTTGTCGCCCATGACAGGGTCTACAAGGCGCAGGGCCTCACCGTCCGGGTCGAGCATATGGAAAACTTTGCGCACTATCTCGACCTGAGACGGGGAGCCGAGATATCCCGTGTAGAACGCATCCAACGCAATGCCCTCGCTCCGCCAGTGGCGGGCTATCGGGATTATGTCGTCGGTGAGGTCGCGGTAGGTATATCCTCGAAAGCCGCCGGTGTGGGTCGAGAGTATGGCTGTCGGTATGCAGCAGCACTCTATTCCTCCGGCCGAGAGCACCGGCAGCGCGACTGTGAGCGAGCATTTGCCGAAGCATGAGATATCGTGTATCGCGGCGCAGCGAAGTTGTCTGGACATCAGTTCACCTCAAAAAATGTTTTTATTTGATTCTACTCCTGCTCCGCGATGAATTCAAGCCTCAGTCGCCGAGATATGACTTCATGTGCGTAGTGACGGGAATATCATAGCAGGAGAAGGAGTCGTCTATGAACTCCTTGTCAGGCGCGCGGGTGACAAGGCTGACTAGAGGGACAATGATGAGACCCGCGACCATGGCCATGGCGCCGCAGTTGATGGGGGACTGGAGGAAGGCGGGGAAGAGCTGGGGCGCGGCCATGTTGAGTATCATGATGCCGGCGCCGAATATGAAGCTCGCCCAGGCGCCGGCGGCGGTGGCGCGCTTCCAGTAGAGGCCGTACAGGAACGGGGCGAGGAACGCGCCCGCGAGCGCGCCCCAGCTCAGGCCCATGAGCTGCGCGATGAAGGTGATGTTCGAGGTGTACTGCACTATCGCGATGACGACGCTGATGGCGATGAACACGACGATGAGCAGCCTTATGCTGAGGAGCTGCTTGCGCTCGTCCATGTCTTTCACGATGACGCCGCGGATGAGGTCGAGCGTGAGCGTCGAGGCCGAGGCCATGACGAGCGACGACAGTGTGGACATGGAGGCAGAGAGCACGAGAATGATGACGACGCCTATGAGCAGGTCGGACAGGTTTTCAAGCATGGTGGGGATTATGGAGTCGTAGCCGTTGGCGGTGACGTCGATCTGGTCGGAGAAGAGCCTGCCGAAGCCGCCGAGGAAGTAGCAGCCGCCGGCGACGATGACGGCGAATATCGTGGAGATGACGGTGCCTTTGTTTATGGCGCGTTCATCTTTGATAGCGTAGAACTTCTGCACCATCTGCGGCAGGCCCCATGTGCCGAGCGAAGTCAGTATGACGACGCAGAACAGGTTGAACGGGTCAGGCCCGAAGAACGAGGCGAAAGCGCCGGGCATGTCGGTGACGCTGGGGTCTTCAACAGCGGCGAGCGCGGAGAGCGAGCCCATGAACCCGCCGTTCTGGGCGAGGACTGCGGCGATGACGGCGATAATTCCGAATATCATGATTATTCCCTGGATAAAATCGTTTATAGCCGTCGCCATGTATCCGCCGGCGATGACGTATACGCCGGTGAGCACGGCCATGACGATTATGCATATCGAGTAGTCAATGTTGAAAGCCATGCCGAACAGGCGGCTGAGGCCGTTGTAGAGCGAGGCGGTGTAGGGGATGAGGAAGATGAACACTATAAGCGAGGCGCCGGTCTTGAGCCTCTCGGAGCGGTAGCGCCGGCCGAAAAACTCCGGCATGGTGGCAGCGCGGAGCTTGTGGCTCATGAGGCGGGTGCGGCGTCCGAGCACGACCCAGGCCAGCAGAGAGCCGAGTACGGCATTGCCTATGCCGACCCAGGTCGACGCGATGCCGAAGCGCCAGCCGAACTGACCGGCGTACCCGACGAAGATGACCGCGGAGAAGTACGACGTGCCGTAGGCGAAAGCGGTGAGCCAGGGCCCGACCGAACGTCCGCCGAGGACAAAGCTGTTGACATCTGTGGCGTGTCTGCGGCAGTAGATACCTACGGCGATCATGATGCCGAAGAACACGACGAGCATTGCGGATTTGATGAGCATTTTTACCAGGACCTTTCCTTTGGATTTTCGCGGGAAAACTCCGGGACGCAAAAATCCCGTCCCCCGCTTTTTGAGCAGAGGACGGGATACAAAGATCTCGTGGTACCACCTCTATTCGCCCCAGCCTCACGGCGTGGAGCCTCGTCGGGTACTGACATACCCTATCGCTTTAACGGGCGAACCCGTCGCAGTCTACTCGGCAGAGCCTTTCAGTGCGCGGCTCACGGAATGTATTCACCGGAGCTGTCCCCACTGCCTTGCACCGACCGGCAGCTCTCTGAGGGGACCGGCTTCGATTACTTCTTTCCGGTCACGGCCTTTAGTGGTTCATAGTGTAACACTTTAAAGCGCACCCGTCAACAGCCATGTTGCACAAAACTTATCCGGTAAACTACCTGAATTCGCTGTTAAAAATGTATTGCAAAATCGGCGGATATCGCTTACAATAATATGTAGTATTTGATACTAGATATGTGCAGGTGAAGCGTAAATGAAGTACGGAATAGTTGTAGATTCCAGCTGCGACCTCAAGATGCTGGGGCCAGGATATGGCAGGATCGACTATACGCGTGTCCCTCTTAAGCTGGATGTGGGTGACAAAGAATTTGCCGACGACGAGAATCTGGATATAGACGTGTTTCTCGACGAGCTCTATGCGTACAAGGGCAAGACCGGCAGCGCAGCGCCCAGCCCGGCGGACTGGCTTGCGGCTTTTGAGAAATCGGAAAATGTGTTTGTCCTCACGATAACCGGCGCGCTCTCCGGCAGCTATGCTAGCGCCCAGGTTGCAATGAGGATGTTCCTCGACAAATACCCGGACAGGAAGATATATCTGCTCGACACTCTCTCCACCGGGCCGGAGATGATACTACTTGCGCGCCGCGTAGAGGAGCTTGCGCTTCTCGGCGAGAGCTTTGAGACGATAAGAGGCAATATAAACGAGTACCACAGGCATCTCCACCTGTTTTTCGCGCTCCAGTCGCTCGAGAACCTCATCAAAAACGGCCGCGTGAACCGCATCGCGGGCAATATAGCCGGGATACTCGGCATAAAGATCCTCGGCTGCGCCAGCGAACACGGCACGCTCGAGATGATGTTCAAGCTGCGCGGCAAGCGCAATGTCTACGACAAGATGGTGAGCGAGATGGCGGCGCGCGGATTTAAGGGCGGCAAGGCCGTCATCACCCACTGCCAGAATGAGGAGACGGCGGAGTATGTCGCCGCGGAGATAAGAAAGCAGTATCCAGACAGCGACATCGACATCCTGCCGACGGGCGGCCTGTGCAGCTATTACGCGGAACGCGGCGGAATACTGCTCGGCTTTGAGGGCGACGTTATCTGAGAAATAATAACCGGACAGTTAAACGGAGGGGGCGCATTCCCCTCCGTTTTTTTGACTGCGCTCATAAAGAGCCGGAACCGTGACGGCAGGAAAGACCGCCGCCGGCGTTTGGACACTGTTCCGGGATTCGGCGTGTATCAGGGCCGCTGGATGAATAAAGACCGGACATGAAGTCCGGTCTTTTCCGTTATTTTTTCCTTGGACGGCGCCGGCGGCGGCAGCGGCGGCTCAGCTTGGATTTGGCCTTGTAGAATTCCTCCATCTTGTCGTCGGCGCGATAGACCAGGCGGTTTGCCGTCCAGGTGCCGTCATCGCAGCTGCGCAGGCGTATGCGCACGAGAAATGCGCCGTGCTCCGGGCAGCGGGCGACGCTCATATACCGCCTGTCGCCCTGGTTCACCCAGCGCGTCATCTCCGTGCTTCCGCCGCAGTCGGGGCATTTGAAGTCATGCACGGCGGGATCGGCCCACACATCGTCGCGGGTGGCGTGGTGCTCGAGGGCGATGTGCTCTATCGGCTCAGGCCCTTCATCCTCTCCGTCGCCGGAAGCGGAGGAGCCCGGGAGCACGCGCCTTGCGCCGGCATACTGCTCGAGGCCGGATATGAGGTCGAGCTTTGAGCAGACGAGAGCCGTATTGTATGCGTCGCCGAGTGCGTCGTGCGCCACACGGGTCTGCTCGATGCCGAAATGCTCCATCGCGGTGGCAAGGCTCTTCTGGTTGCGGTCGCCGCCGACCTGGAGGTTGTATATGACCTGAAGGTTCACCCAGTTTCCCATCCAGTCGATATCACAGTCGTGTACGATGAGATTCTGCTCCATTATGCTGCGGTCGTCGAAGCCCCAGGTGAGAAAGGTGCAGTCGGGCCCGCACCAGTCGAGGAACTGCTCGATCGCGCCGCGGAATTTCACGCCGTTGGCCAGGCGTTCCTTGTCAAAGCCGGTGAGTTTTTTCACCTTGTAATGAATACGGCGGAAAAACACGGGTTTTACATCGATCTGGAATTCTTCACCTGGATGCAGGTCGTCGGTGAGCTTGACAGCGCCGATCTGTATGATCTCGCCGCGCAGCTTTATCGGGAGCTTGTTGAAAATTTGGGCCTTGGAGGACATGGCCTGGTTCCACTCAAGGTCGACTACTATGTATGGCATGTGCCGCACCCTTTCATACGTTAAAAAGCCTTAATATTATAGCACCGCACCCGCGTGTTTACAAGCTTTTTTCGCCTCCGAGCTCCGGCGGGGCAGCGTGATTCGGTTGATATAGACATCCGGTTGTGCTATAATACCCAAGACCTTATGACTGGTTTCAAAGGAAGTGTTTTTATGAATATAGTCGTTCTCTGCGGAGGACTCAGCAACGAGCGCGACGTCTCGATAAGCAGCGGCTCGTGCGTCGCGAGAGCGCTGCGCGAGCGCGGGCACAGGGCGGTGCTGGTAGACGTGTTTTTCGGATACCAGGGCAGCTACTCGGATCCCCGGGAGATATTCAGCAAGGAACAGCCTGACCTCGGCTTCACCGTCGGTGAAAATATGCCCGACCTCGACGAGGTGCGCCGCAGCCGCCCCGACGGCGGCGACACGCCCATAGGCCCCAATGTGATAGAGATATGCCGCGCGGCCGACATCACATTTCTCGCCCTGCACGGCGAGGACGGCGAGAACGGCCGCTTTCAGGCCCTGTTCGACGTGTACGGCATAAAGTACACCGGCTGCGGTTACCTTGGCAGCGCTCTTGCCATGAACAAGGGGCTCACCAAGACGATACTGCGCGCCGGCGGCGTGAGCGTGCCGGAGGGGATAGTGCTGCACAGGGGCGATGCGCTGTATGCGAATGTCGGCTTCCCGTGTGTCGTGAAGCCCTGTTCCGGCGGGTCGAGCGTCGGCACATACATCGTCGGCGACGCTCAGGACTACGGGAAATATCTCGAACTCGCCTTTGCCTATGAGGATAAGCTCATCGTCGAGCGCTATATCAAAGGCCGGGAGCTCACCGTCGGAGTCATCGACGGCAAAGCCATGCCCGTCATCGAGATCATACCCAAGAGCGGGTTTTACGACTACAAGAACAAATACCAGGCCGGTATGACCGACGAGCTCTGCCCAGCGCCCATCAGCGACGCGGACACCAGCCGCGTCCAGCGCCTTGCCGAGCGTGTGAACGCCCTGCTTCTCATCGAGGCATACTGCCGGGTCGATTTCCTCATGGACGAGAGCGGCGAGATATTCTGCCTCGAGGCCAACACCCTGCCGGGCATGACGCCCACCAGCCTCATCCCGCAGATGGCCGCGGCCGAGGGGATGGACTTCGGCGAGCTGTGTGAGAAGCTCATCGCCGTGTCTGAGGAGAAATACAGATGAGAGGGCTGACTCCTGCCAAAATAGCCGGGCTCTGCGGCGGGAAACTCGTCGGCGGAGGGGACATAGCCCGGCGCGAGGTCAGCTCCATCACGCGGGACAGCCGCGAGTGCGCCCCCGGGTGCCTGTTTGCGGCCATACCCGGCGCGCGCACCGACGGACACGACCATCTTGAGAGCGCGAAGGAGAATGGCGCCATCTGCGCCCTCTGCCAGCGCGAGCCGGACTACAAGGGCCTGCCGTATGTTCTGGTTGACGACACCCAGCGCGCGCTCGGAGCCATAGCCGCCTTCTACCGCGGCGAATTTGCCGTGCCAGTCGTCGGTATCACGGGCAGCGTCGGCAAGACTTCGGCAAAGGAGATGACCGCCGCCGTCCTGTCGCAGCGCTTCGACACCATGAGCACGGATGGCAACTACAACAACGAGCTCGGCGTGCCGCTCACGCTGTTCCGCTTGGGAGAGGACACGGAGGCCGCCGTCGTCGAGATGGGCATCTCAGCCTCCGGCGAGATGGAGCGTCTCACGGCCATGGTGCGCCCCAATATCGCCGTCATCACCTGCGTCGGCTACTCTCACCTCGAGGGCCTCGGCTCGCTCGAGGGCGTGCTGAGAGCCAAGACAGCCGTCACGAGCGGCATGGGCTCTGACGGCGTGCTTATCCTCAACGGCGACGACGAGCTCCTGCGCGGATACGAGGCGCCGCTTCGCAAAGTGTACTACGGCCTGGGCGATGGCTGCCAGGTGCGCGCTGAGGGCCTGCGCGCGCTCGGGCTCGACGGCATGGAATTCGACATCGTGTCCAGCCTAGGCCGGGCGCACGCAAGGATAGGAGCCTTCGGCGAGCATCTGGTTTACGCGGCGCTCGCGGCCGCCGCGGTCGGCATTGAGCTTGGACTCGGCTATGACGAGATAACCGCCGGGATAGCGGCATACAGGCCTGTCGGACGCCGCTCGAATGCCATAGACTCCGGCGGGATAGTTGTCATAGATGATTGTTATAACTCAAACCCAAATTCCGCTGTATCCGCCCTGCGCTCGCTGTCTCTGCTCGGGCCGAGGCGCGTCGCCATCCTAGGCGATATGCTCGAGCTGGGCGCGGACAGCCCAGCGCTGCACGAGGCCGTCGGCCGTTTTGCCGGAGAGAAGTGCGAGCTCGTGCTCACATGCGGCGAGATGGCGGGACACATCTCCGCCGCGGCGGAGGGGCTGTGCCGCACGATGCACTACGAGAGCAAAAGTGAGCTTATCTCAGCGCTCCCGGGGGTGATAGAGCGCGGCGACAAGGTGCTCGTCAAGGCCTCGCGCGGGATGCGCTTTGAGGATATATCCGAGGCGCTCAAATCATTGTGAGATAATACAAAGAGGCGGCGGCAGCGCCGCCTCTTCGGCTTTTGGAGAAAACTTGTACGGACGAGTTGGAAAATCGGCAATTTAAACAGAATATATCGGTACTTTTGCACCAGATAAATGAGTATATTGCAGCTATAAAAAAGTTCTATCGCAAAAGCCCGTTTTCGCATTAAAAAATAGATAAAATTTTGTCATTTGGACTTGTTTTGCTATTTTATTGACAAAAAAACTGTGGTATAATCATTCTGTGCTAGGCACAATAAATCAATAGAGGGTTGGTTATGTTTAAAATTCTAAAAAAGCGTGTCCTTAACGCCGCCGGAACGACCACCGAGATGGTGATCGAGGCGCCGCTGGTGGCGAGAAAGTGCAAAGCGGGCCAGTTTATTATCTTCCGCCTTGACGAGTACGGCGAGCGCGTGCCGCTCACCATCGCGGACTACGACCGCGAGAAAGGCACCGTCACTATCATGTTCCAGCCGGCCGGACAGTCGACTCAGATGCTCAATCTCCTCGAAGAGGGCGACTGCATCGCCGACTTTGTCGGTCCTCTCGGCAAGCCCACCAATATGGAAGGGCTCAAGCGCGTTGCCGTCGTCGGCGGCGGCGTCGGATGTGCCATTGCCTATCCTGTCGCCAAGGGGATGCATGAGCACGGCATAGAGGTCGATATGATAGCCGGTTTCCGCAACAAGGACATCGTCATCCTTGAGGATGAGATGCGCGCCGGCTGCACCAATCTCTATCTCTGCACCGACGACGGCTCCTATGGCTGGAAAGGCTTTACCACCGATAAGCTCAAGGAGCTCATCGAGTCCGGCAAGCAGTACGACGAGGTCGTCGCCATCGGCCCGACCGTCATGATGAAGTTCGTCTGCGTCGCCACCAAGCCCTACGGCATCAAGACCGTCGTTTCGCTCAACCCCATCATGATAGACGGCACCGGCATGTGCGGCGGCTGCCGTGTCACTGTCGGCGGTGAGACCAAGTTCGCCTGCGTCGACGGACCTGAGTTCGACGGCCATCTCGTCGACTGGGACGAGCTCATAAACCGCAACTCCTTCTACAAAGAAGAAGAGACTGAGGCCAAAAATCATATCTGCAGACTGACTGGAGGTGTCCGCCGTGGCTAATATGGCTCTCAAAAAGAATCCCATGCCGGAGCAGGAGCCCCTGGTGAGGAACAAAAACTTTGATGAGGTCGCTCTCGGCTATACCGCCGAGGCCGCAATCGACGAGGCCACCCGCTGCCTGCACTGCAAGAACATGCCCTGCGTGGCCGGCTGCCCCGTCAATGTCCGCATCCCCGAGTTCATCGCCAAAGTCGCCGAGGGCGATTTTGACGAGGCATATAAGATCATCACTTCCACTAACTCGCTGCCTGCCATCTGCGGCCGTGTCTGCCCGCAGGAGACTCAGTGCGAGGGCAAGTGCGTGCGCGGCATAAAGGGCGAGCCTGTCGCCGTCGGCCGCCTTGAGCGCTTCGTCGCCGACTATCACATGCAGCATGGACACAGCGACGCCGCTCCCGAGAAGCCTGAGCCCAACGGGCACCGCGTTGCCGTCATCGGCTCCGGCCCTGCCGGCCTCACCTGCGCCGGTGATCTCGCCAGGCGCGGCTATGACGTCACTATTTTCGAGGCCTTCCACAAGCCCGGCGGAGTCCTGGTCTATGGTATCCCCGAGTTCCGTCTTCCGAAAGACATCGTCGCCCAGGAGATCAAAAAGCTCGAGTACTTCGGCGTCAAGGTCGTGACCGACGCGGTCGTCGGGCGTGCGGTGAGCATAGACGAGCTGTTTGAAGAGGGCTTTGAGGCCGTCTTTATCGGCACGGGCGCCGGACTGCCGCAGTTCCTGCACATCCCTGGTGAGAACATGCTGGGCGTCTACTCCGCCAATGAGTACCTCACCCGTATAAATCTCATGAAGGCCTACCTGCCTGAGTACGACACCCCGATCAAAAAGGCAAAGCGCATAGCGGTCGTCGGCGGCGGCAACGTCGCGATGGACGCCGCCCGCTGCGCCAAGCGCATGGGCGCCGACGAGGTGTACATAGTCTACCGCCGCTCCATGAACGAGCTGCCCGCCCGTCTGGAGGAGGTCCACCATGCCCAGGAGGAAGAGATCATCTTCAAGCTCCTCAACAACCCCGTGCGTATTCTCGGCGATGAGAAGGGGCATGTCTGCGGGCTCGAGTGCGTGGAGATGGAACTCGGCGAGCCGGATGAGAGCGGGCGCCGCCGCCCCGTCGCCAAGGAGGGCTCGAACTTCGTCATCGATGTCGACGCCGTCATCATCGCCATCGGAACCAGCCCCAACCCGCTGATCAAATCCACGACCGAGGGACTTGATACCAACCGCAAGGGCTGCATCGTGGCCGATGAGAACACCATGGCGACCTCCCGCGAGGGCGTGTTCGCCGGCGGCGATGCCGTCACCGGCGCGGCCACCGTTATCCTCGCCATGGGCGCCGGAAAGACCGCCGCGCAGAGCATCGACGAGTATATCCAGAATAAGAGCAAATGAGATCCGGGCGAGAGCCCGTGATGCAAAAACCTCCGCATGGTTTTGACCATGCGGAGGTTTTTTCGTTCAGTGGTGCGTGCGGATATAGAGCTTGCGGTTCCTGAAAGTTACGATGATACATGCCGCTGTGAGCGCCGGTATCCACATGAACAGGCCGTAGATGGCTCCGATGCCGTAGTTTATATAGCTGCCGTTGGGATAATATATTGCCGCCCACGCAAAGTCGATTATCAGCTCGGCGGCCATCAGGCCTATAAAGACGGCTTTGACGCCTGCTTTTGCCCGGTTTGGCCTGAACATAAGGCATGCGGCAATGTATGCGGCGAGACAGACCAGCCAGAACAGGAGCCACAGCTCGGCGCCGTGGACATTGGCCAGGGAATATATTGCGGTGACCATGGTTTTCCCACCGATCAGAGCGTATCGAGGTAGAGTCTGCCGTATTCATATGCGGAGGCGGTAAAGCTGAAATCAGACGACATGGCGTTTTTAATGAGCTGTGCGCGCACGGAAGAGTCGGAGCATGCGCGTACGGCGCGGTCGACGGCGCCGAGCAGGTCGTCGACTGCGAAGCGCATGAAGCTGAAGCCCGTGCCCTCGCCGGTATACTCATTGTATGGCACGACCGTGTCGCGCAGACCTCCGGTCTCGCGGACTATGGGCAGCGCCCCATAGCGCATGGCGAGCATCTGCGAGATGCCGCAGGGCTCGAAACGCGAGGGCATGAGGAAAAAGTCTGCCGCGGCGTAGACCTTGTGGGAGAGATCTTCATCGTAGCATATCATGGCTTTCACGCGCCCGGGATAGCGTGACTCCGCGTAGCGCATGAAGTCCTCGTATTTCTGATCTCCGGTGCCGAGGAGGACAAAGCTCAGCGCGCGGTCCATCATCGGGTCCATAGCGGAGAACATGAGATCGAAGCCCTTCTGCGGAGTCATGCGCGAGACCATGGCGATGAGCGGGGCGGATGGATTGAGCCCCAGCTCGGCGCAGAGCGCCTTCTTGCACCCGGCCTTGCCGCCGGGGTCGGCGGCGCTGTAGTGCGCGGACAGCGCGGGATCGGTCTCGGGGTCGTAGAACTTTGTGTCTATGCCGTTGACTATGCCGGAGAGCTTGTACGCGCAGGAGCGCAGCACCTCCTGCAGTCCCCAGCCGTATTCCGGCGTGAGGATCTCGCCGGCGTAGCTTGGGCTCACGGTGTTTATCCTGTCGGCGAATATGCATGCGGATTTCATCAGATCGGCCCCGCCGTCGAGCTCGAGGAACTCCCAGGTCTTGTACCTGTTGTCGATCCCGAGCATGTCTCCGACGAAATCCATGCTGAATCTACCCTGATAGGCGATGTTGTGTATGGTGAACACTGTGCGTATGTGCTCGAGCT
>CAJFRI010000044.1 GCA_904419385.1 Candidatus Heteroscillospira lomanii | reverse complement strand
ATTCGAAAGTTTTATGCCGCGATCCCAAATTCACGCGCTTTTCCGACCGGAATATGGCGCTCATAGTTGAGGCAGGCGAGCGATACGGCGAAAAAATGGCGGAGGAGACGGCCGCAAAATTCGGACCGCCATGTGGAGACGCCTGGGTCATGGCTCTGCCGGAGAGGCTCGGCTGTTCGGTCGAGCTGAGTACGGAGCACATGCCGGGCCGCTTCGCGGAATACGACGGCAGGAAACGGCTGATAAGCTGCTTCCTGTCCAGCATCGAAACAGCTGAAGAGCTGCTTGAAGGCAGCCCGTTCACCGGCGGGTATTCGCTCTGTTCGCTGTGTGTCGCGCATGAGTGCTTTCACCACCTGGAGGAGCTCTATGGCAGGACGCCTGAGCTTGCCGAGATAGAGCTGCCGTCGCTTTTCGGCCGGCGGCGTTACAGGCCGCCGTGTGCAAGCGAGGTGGCGGCGCATATGTTTGTGCAGACGCTGCTCTCACTTCCGCGCTCACCGGCGGAAATAGAGGCATGGTGCAGCAAACAATGATAAATCTTGTAAAAACCCGGGAGCTCGTTCTTTAAGAACGAGCTCCCGGGTTTTTGCCTATTCCTTTTCCTTCCAGCGCAGCAGCAGGGCGGAATTTATGATGACGATGACGGAGCCGGCGTTGTGTACCAGCGCGCCGATGACTGGACCAAGCAGGCCGGTCATCGCGAGGGCGATGGCGGTGAAATTCAGCGCCATCGAGAAAGTGAGGCCGAGCTTGATCGTGGTCATCATCCGCTTGGACAGAGCCACAAGGTGCGGCAGCTCGCCGACATCGTCGTTCACGAGCGCTATGTCCGCCGCGTCGACGGCGATGTCGCTGCCGGCGCCGCCCATGGCTATGCCGACCAGTGCTTTTTTGAGTGCGGGCGCGTCGTTTATCCCGTCGCCTATCATGCACACGCCGCGGCCCGAGCGCTGGTACCCGTCGATATGGCGCAGCTTGTCCTCGGGCAGGCACTCGGCGTGAATCTCGGATATGCCGGCTTTTTCGGCTATGCTGCCGGCGGCGCTCGCGTGGTCGCCGGTGAGCAGCACGGGCACGACGCCGAGCCGCCTGAGCCGGGCCGTCATTGCGCCGCTCCCGGCGCGGAGCGTGTCGGACAGGGCGATGAACCCAGCGTATTCGCCGCCGGATGCTATGTATATGACTGTGCAGCCGCTGCCGAGGAACTCCTGCGCCTGTGGGGAGGGGGAGAGAGCTATGCCGTTTTCCGCGAGGAACTCGGCGTTTCCGGCGAGGACGGCGGCGCCGTCCACCACGGCCGACACGCCGCGGCCGGGCACCATTCTGAAATCTTCCGCCTTTCCGAGCGCTTCGGAGCAGGAGCGGACCACGGCTCTGCCGAGCGGGTGTTCCGACAGCTGCTCGGCTGAGGCGGCGAGGCGGAACACATCGCCGTCGGAGAATTTCGTGTTCTCGCTGCGCGCGGCTGTGACCTCGGGCGAGCCGTAGGTCAGGGTGCCTGTCTTGTCGAAGGCCATGATCTTCACCGATGCGAGGCGCTCGAGCGCGTCGCCCTCGCGGACGAGGAAACCGTGCTTCGTGGCGTTACCTATGGCGGCCATTATCGCCGTCGGCGTGGCGAGCACGAGAGCACAGGGGCAAAACACGACCAATATCGTGACGGCGCGGATGATCTCGCCGGTGACCGCCCAGGTGAGCGCCGCAGAAGTGAGCGCGATGACGACTATCCATGTCGCCCAGCGGTCGGCTATGCCGACTATCTTTGCCTTGCCGGCGTCGGCCGACTGCACGAGCCTTATCATGCGCTGGATGGAGCTGTCCTCGCCGACCTTCGTCGCGCGCATCTCAAAAGCGCCGAATTGATTCACAGTACCGCTCGAGACCTCGTCGCCGGCGGATTTGTCGACCGGGAGCGGCTCGCCCGTCATCACCGCCTGGTTTATAGACGTCTGGCCGGAGATGATTATGCCGTCGACCGGGATGCTCTCGCCGGGCAGGACGCGCAGCACGTCGCCGACGCGCACCTCTCCGGCGGGTATGACGGCCTCGCCCCCGCCGCGCAGCACCCTGGCGGTCTGCGGGGTGAGGTGCACGAGCTTTTCTATGCCCGCACGGGCCTTTGCAACGGTGAGGTCCTCGAGCAGCGCGCCTATCTGCATGATGAACGCGACCTCACCGGCAGCGAAATTCTCGCCTATGCACACGGAGGCTATCAGCGCTATCGACACGAGCACGTCGGCCTTTATGTCGAATGCGGTGACGAGCCCGATGACCGCCTCAAGAATGATAGGCACGCCGCACAGGATTATCGCTATCCATGCGGAATCGAACGGCAGGGTAACAGCGCCGGTGAGGCTTATGAACAGGGCAATGCCGGATATGGCGAGCAGGACGATGTCTTTCTTCGTTCCGCCCAGCTCGAGCAGGGCTTCGATCTTGGCGCAGAGAGCTTTCATCAGATACGACCTCTTTTCCATACCATACGGGGTACAGGTATAGAATACCTATGGGGGTATAGGTTGTCAAGAGGGCAAATAAAAAAGGACGGGCAAAACCGTCCTTTTTTACAGCGTCAGCCCATATTGGCGAAGCGCTCGACCGCCTTGGTGAAGTCCTCGATGGTCTTGTCGGCGTCGCCGTGCTCGATGCCGTCTTTCACACAGTGCTTTATATGCCCCTCGAGCACGACCTTGCCGCAGCCGTGCAGCGCGGATTTGGCCGCGTTTATCTGCGCGAGCACGTCCTCGCAGGGGATGTCTTCATCTATCATCCTGTCTATGGCCTGTACCTGGCCGATGATTTTTTTGAGGCGGCGGTGCAGGTTTTCGGCGTCCATACATTTTCTCATGTGTCTGACCTCCATACCGTATGGGGTATACCGCTATTATATCCGCTTTTCCCGCAAAGTCAAGCCGGGGCGGCCGGGAGCGCTGTTGCGCGTCAGGCCGCATCGGGATATAATAAAAAAACTTCGATCAAGCCGGAACATATCGGCGCGCTGCGCCGTGTTGTGTGCAGAAAGGAGGTATGCACAGTGCAAAACGAACTGAGATCGGACGCGTTTTTGAGCTCAGCTATGGAGAGCTGCGGCGACGCGGTCTACCGCCTGGCGTATTGCCGGCTGGGCAATCGGGCGGACGCCGAGGACGTCTATCAGGAAGTGTTTCTCCGCCTGCTGCGCGACACGACCGATTTCCGTGACATGGAGCACCTCAAAGCATGGCTGCTCCGGGTCGCGCTCAGCCGGTGCACGGATATGCGCCGCTCCGCGTGGTTCAGGCGCACGGCCCCGCCCGAGGCGGCGCCCGAGGCGGCGGCTCCGGAGAGTGAGCGTTATTCGGAGCTGTGGCAGGCGGTCGGCTCCCTGCCGGCCGACCAGCGCACGGCGGTGTATCTGCACTATGTCGAGGGCTATGACACCGACGAAATAGCAGCCCTGACCGGCTGCCGCCCCTCGACGGTGAGAACACGGCTCTTCCGTGCAAGGAAAAAACTCAAGCTTGATCTGGAGGGATATGACGATGAAGAATATGAACGAGCTCTCTGAACTGAAAAATGTGAAAGCGCCTGACGGGCTGCGTGAGCGCACTCTGTCAGCTGCGCGCGAGGCGCGGCGGGAAGATGAGCGGACATATGCCGGTCACGCGGCGCCGCACCGCCGCCGGTTCGGCGCTGTGAAGCGCTTTGCGGCCGCGGCCTGCGCTCTCGCCCTGGCGCTCGGCGGATGGGGCTTGTGGCAGTCGGGGCAGACGGGGCAGGCCCCAGGCGACGTCGTGGCGGAGGTGATCTCCAACTCTTTCGGCATAGTGGCATATGCCGCGGACACCGGGGAGACCATGGAGCCGAACGGCGGCAGGATAGTTTTTGCGGCGGGCTCGGGCGCGAACGACGGCGAAAACGGATTCTTCTCCGGCTGCCTGTTCCGCGTGACCGGCGGCAATATCGCCACTGTGAGCGCGTCGATAGACCGCGGCGGGCTCTACCGTGTGGAGACTGTTGAGCTCGGCAGCGAGGATGAACTCCGCGACCTGATGTTCAGCGATACCGGCGATACCGTGATGGGCTACGGCACAGGTCCGGACAGTGGGATCGACCGGTATTTCGCGGATATTGTCACAAAAGTCGAAAACGGTTTCACCGACAGCTACGACCCTGACGTGAGCTACGGCCTTTGGGCCGAGCCGAAAGAGTCCGGCGGCGGAGACATGGCCGAAGAGGTTCACGGCCGCATCGACGAGTTTGACGGCGCAGAACTCACGGTGACCGTCACTTTCACCGACGGCACGTCCGAGACGCAGACCATGACCCTGCACACGGGCAGGCTGGCCGTGGAGTATGTCGACGGCGAGCCCGGCCCGCAGCTCACCGGCGAGGTGCTCGCCGACGGGGATGAAGGCGACGAGGGCTATGTCTACGGAGTGTACGCAGAACTGAATTGAGCCGGTGTGCGCGGCATTTGGGAGAGCGTGGAGAACATATAGAGTAAAACCTTGATGTGTTTTGTTGATGAAAAGAAATGGTGAGCTGATTTCTTTCCGGAATATGAAAAACGGGACGTCCTCAGACGTCCCGTTTTCTTCTCATCATCCGCCGCAGCGGGCACAGGCCGACGGGGCGGCTGCGCAGCCGCCGAGGGCCGTCTCTCGCAGCTCGAGCGGTATGCGCCGGCCGACCGCATACATCGTGTCGAGCATCTCGTCGAAAGGGATGAGCTGGCTTATGCCGCTCAGCGCCATCTCAGCGGCGACGAGCGCGTTGGCGGCTCCAGCCGCATTGCGGTTCTGGCACGGATATTCCACAAGCCCGCCCACAGGATCGCACACCAGGCCGAGCATGTTCGTCAGCGCGGTGGAAGCCGCCGTGAGGCACTGCTCCGGCGTGCCGCCCATGAGCTCGACGGCGGCGGAGGCAGCCATCGCAGATGCGACGCCCACCTCGGCCTGGCAGCCGCCGACGGCCCCTGCCACAGTCGCGTTGCGCATGGCGAGATAGCCGACCGCCCCGGCGTTGAACAGGGCGGATACCACCGCCCCGTCGGGCAGGGAGCGGCAGTCCTGCAGCGCGAGCAGCAGCCCGGGCACGACGCCGGCCGAGCCCGCCGTGGGGGCGGCGACGATGAGGCCCATGGAGGCGTTCGTCTCCAGCACGGCGAGCGAGTAGACCATCGCGCGCCCGAGCACGCCGCCGGCTATCGAGCCGGGCGAGCCGGCGTGGCCGCTGAGCTTTTTGGCCGCGCCGCCGATGAGCCCGCCCATGGAGCGCACGGGTGAGTACACGGGCCCGGCTGCCGACTCGCGCATTATCACGAGCGCGCGGGCCATGCGCTTTATGGCGTCCTCGCGGCTCGTCTCGCCCTCGGTGCACTCGCGCCGGAGCATTATCTCCGATATGGCGCAGTTCTCTCTCGCACACAGCTCCAGCAGTTCTTTTGCAGATTTAAAGTCCATCTCAGACACACCTCTCACGGCTCAAGTATCATGACGTCGCGCACATGCGGGTTGCTGAGCAAAGGCTCGGCTATGCCGTCGGGGAAGCGGCCGTCGGACTCGACTATCGTGTAGGCCGTCCGCCCTTTCGACTCGCGGTAGAGGCGCATGAACGCAATGTTCACGCCCCGGTCGCTGAGCACCCTGGTGATGTGGGCGACAACGCCGGGCGTGTCCTGCTGGACGACTATGACGGTGCTGTACTCGCCGGTGAAATCGACGGTCACGCCGTTTATGCGCGAGATGCGCACCTTGCCGCCGCCGAGCGACTCGCCGCGCACCTCGGCCGTGTCGCCGGCGGAGTTTTCCATCCTTATGTCGACGGTGTTCGGGTGCACGTCGGTCTCCGTCAGGCACGGGGTGAAGCTGAACGCTATGCCGCGCTCTTTGGCGATGTCAAATGAGTCGCGTATGCGTATATCATCTGTGCCGAAGCCCATTATGCCGCCGAGGAGGGCGCGGTCCGTGCCGTGCCCGCGGTAGGTCTTGGCGAACGAGCCGTAGAGCGTGAAATCGGCGCGGACTATGGGCGGCGCGATCATCCTGTGCGCCAGAAAGGCGATCACACAGGCACCCGCCGTGTGCGAGCTGGATGGGCCTATCATGTTGGGCCCGATGACGTCAAAAACGCTGATGAATGACATGGTCTGCTCCTCGTATACGCTGTTTTCTATATTCTTTCCCAGAGCAGCAGGTTATTATCAAAACCCGCTCTGAGCCTGCCCGTGTCTTTCAGCCACGAGAGATAGGAGCGCACCGTGCTGCCCACGAGGACGTACTGCTCGAAAGTCATGGTGAGCGAGAGGCCGCTGAACAGCCTGCGCAGTATCTCCTCAAAATTCAGCGGCTCGGCGCAGACGGCGGATATCTTTTCGGCTATCTCGTTCACCTTTGCGATGTTGAGGTCGGCGAGGGCGGTTATGTCCTCACAGGCCGGCGCGTGCGACGGGACGAAGAGCTTTGCCCTCAGAGTCTTGACCATCTCGAGCGTTTTGAGGTATGCGCCCACATCGTAGATGAACCCGATCTGATATTTTTCGAGCGTCTCGCGGCTGGAGAGGCAGTCGGCCAGATAGACGACGTCGTCTCCGGTGCGGAAGCCGGCCATGTCGAAGAAATGGCCGGGCAGCTCGATGAGCTCGAACCCGTCGGGCAGGACATCGCGCGTGAGCTCGGATGCGTCGCTCTCCTGCGCGAGCAGGAACTTGTGCCTCAGCTCTTTGCAGGGATAGCCGCCGTAGAGGAACGACGGCTCGAGTATGGGGCTGCGCGTGAAGGCACACTCGATGCCGGGCGCATATACGCGGCAGCCTGTCTGGTTTTGCAGATAGCGGTTGCCGCCGATGTGGTCGGCGTTGGAGTGGGTGTTGTATATGGCCTCGAGCGTCCAGGAGTTGGCGTCGAGTATCTGGCGGACTTTGCGCCCGGCGTCTTTGTCGCTGCCGCTGTCGATGAGGCAGACCTTTCCGCCGCCGAGTTCCACGAGCCCTATCTTCGCGGGGCTCTGGATGTAATAGCTGCCGCCGGCGGCATTGATGAGTTCGTACATGTTTGTCCTCCTCCGGATGCTTGAAAGAAATCTCTTGATTATGGTAGCACATACTCTCCGCCCGCGCAATATTTGCCGCGCTTGGAGAATGGCAAAGCCGCCCGGTCACGCGACCGGGCGGCTTGTTGCTTCTCTGTTTTTACCCGTCGCACAAGGCGGGATCGCTCACGCCGTTGGCCTCAAAGGCCCGGCGGCGGTCGATGCATGTGCCGCACACCCCGCAGGGGCGCTCACCGCCCTGATAGCAGCTCCAGGTCAGCTCGTAGGGCACGCCCAGGCGCAGCCCCTCGGCTACGACCTGCGCCTTGTTTTTATCGATGAACGGCGCCTCGATGCGCAGCGCCCTGCCGCTGCCCTCGTATACCGCGCGGTCCATGCTCTCAAAAAAGTCCGCGCTGCAATCCGGGTAAGCCGCGCCCGCCGCGTCGTCCCGGTGCGCGCCGTAGTAGACGCAGCGGCAGTCCAGCGACAGCGCCATGCTCGCGGCGCAGGCGAGGAACAGACCGTTGCGGAACGGGACATAGGTCGAGACCGGCTTGCCGTCGCCGTGCGCGAGCTGCTCGGCGTAAGAGGTCTCCGGTATTGCCTCGTCCGAGTGCGCGAGCAGCGAGCAGCTGCTGTGCGCGAATACCGGCGTGAGGTCTATCTCCATGCCCTTGATGCCGTAGTGCGCGAGGATACGCTCCGCGGCCTGCACCTCTTTGTCGTGCTTCTGCCCGTAGTGGATGGACAGCGGGACGACATTTTCCGCGCCGTATCTCTCTATGGCGAGGGCGAGACAGGTCGTGCTGTCGACGCCGCCGCTGAAGAGGACCATTGCTTTTTCAGCCATAGCCGTGTGCCTCCCCTCAGCGGTTGTCGACCTTTTCGGGGTACAGGTCGTGGTGGGTGAGGCGCTCAAACGCGACCTGCTCCCATCTGGTGCCCTTTTTGCCGTAGTTGCAGTACGGGTCGATGGATATGCCGCCGCGAGGGGTGAATTTGCCCCATACCTCAATGTACTTGGGGTCCATCAGGCGGATGAGGTCTTTCATGATGATGTTCACGCAGTCCTCGTGAAAATCGCCGTGGTTGCGGAAGCTGAACAGGTACAGCTTGAGCGACTTGCTCTCGACCATGCGCTCGCCCGGCACATAGGAGATGTAAATGGTCGCAAAGTCGGGCTGGCCGGTCATGGGACAGAGGCTTGTGAACTCCGGACAGTTGAATTTGACGAAATAGTCGTTCTCAGGGTGCTTGTTGGGGAAGGTCTCGAGCATTTCCGGGGCGTAATCGGCCGGATAAGCGACCTTTTTGCTGCCGAGCAGGGACACGCCCTCGAGCTCTTCTTTTGAACGTCCGCTCATGGATATATCGCTCCTTGTAAAATGAATGAATCACGAACTCAGGCCGCGCGGCGCACGGGCTCGAACACCCGCCTGAGCGCTCTCACCATCACGACGCCGACGATGGCCGGGATGAGCTGCCCTATGCAGAGGCTGGACGCCATGACGGGATACGGCATGGCCAGGAAATAAGACAGATACGTCGCGACTCCCAGGCCCGGCACCAGCACGATGGGCACGGCGACGAGCACGTCGTTCAGCTCTCTCCGGCGGATGAAGACGATGCAGGCCGTCGTCGCCATACCGACGATGCAGCCGCCCAGCATGTCGACTATGCCGAAGCCTCCGAACAGCATATTGGATATAAAATTGGCGAGACCAAGAGGTACGACTAGGAACGGGAAGAAATAGGACAGGGCATAGAGACTTGTCGCTATGCGTATCTGATAGGCGCCGAACGAGAAGCTCGACGTGGCCGCGAGGATGACGATATACAGTGCCACCACCATGGCGGAAAAGGTCATTTTCTGCACATGGTTCATGTTTTCCGCATTCTTCATAACTGTTCACCTCCAAAAATAGAAATCCCCGGCCGCATTGCGAGACCGGGGATGACACAGGCATGTTGAGCGCGCCGGGCGCACGAGCGCCCCGGCGGAAAGCTGTGTTTGTTTTTTGCCCCTAGTTTTGTTTTACGACAGGATGGTCTCGAACTGTCGATCCTATATCCGGAAGCCGGCGTATATCACGCACCGGACAGCTCTACGATTGTACATGTTTTTGAGCGTTTTTGCAATAGGAATTTTTCGGCTCAGGCGCCCATCGGTATGCAGACCAGCAGCTCGAAGCGCCCGGAGCGCGCCGTGGCCTCCAGCGTACCGCGATAGCGCTCGGCTATATCGCGCATGCCCGGTATGCCGAAGCCGTGGGACGACTTGTCCGCTTTTGTGGTCGAGAGATCCGGGTTTGCCTCACCGCCCATGGTGTTTTCAACGCGCAGCATGAAGAGCCCCTTGTCGAGCTTGCAACGCACGTTGATCCGGCGCGTCTCGGCCCCGGCGGTGCCCTCGACCGCGTTGTCGAGCGCATTGCCGAGCAGGGCGGCGAGATCGGTGTCGGAGATGGGCAGCTCCTCCGGCAGCGACACCGCCACGTCGTGCTCTATCCCGGCGCGCTCCATATCGTCGACCTTGGCGGTGAGGACGGCGTTTGCCGTCTCGTTTTCGCACATGTGTTTTCCGCCGCTGAGGGCGGGTGAGCTGCCGAGTTCGCTGAGATAGGCCAGCGCCGCGTCCGCCTTGCCGGACTCCAGCAGTCCGCCGAGCACGGCAAGGTGGCTGCGCATGTCGTGCCTCAGGCGGCGCACCTGCGTCTCCTGCTGCCGCAGTCCATGGTAGTACACCTCACGCAGCCCGGCGAGCTGGTTCGAGCGCTCGAGCCGCTCGTGGTCGGCGAGGATGAGTATTGCCGCGAGCAGCACGACGGAGGTTATCAGCACGAAAGGCAGCACGACTATGCCCTGGCTCAGAGCTATCGTGCCCATCGACATCGAGTCGTATTGCGGAAAGTTCAGCAGCACGACCGCCAGCATGGCGCACAGAGGCATAGCCGCGAGCCCGAGCACGACCTTCCACAGCCGCCTCGGCAGGGACAGAGGTTCCGCGGGCAGACGGCGGCGCAGCAGCAGATACAGCCCGCCGAATATCACCGGTCGGAACACACGGACGAGTATGTCGTAGAGATCATACCCTTGTATGAGGCCGGCAAATCTCACATACGAGTCGAGCAGCGCGCACACGGACATCTCGATGCAGAAGAAGATGGAGCACATGCTGAGCCTGCCGACCCAGTCGCCCCGCGTGGACAGCATGAAAAGCACAAAATACACGGGCGTCGTGTACAGCAGGTTCGGGTCGCCTATCCATATCACCATGCCGCTCGAGCCGCCCATGGTGAGGAACAGCAGAGCCGAGCCCGCGCGCCCTTTTCTCAGGCGGACGAACGGCGAGCATATCCGGTAGAGGAAGAATCCGTTGGCGGCGATGAGGATGATCCCGCCGAAGGCGTAGTAGAGCCATTGCAGCATCCGCTCAGCCCTCCAGTTCCGCCCGTGTTAGCGCGAGCAGCGCCGAGCGCTGGTAAGAGCGGCTCACGGGCAGGCGCTCTCCGCTGCGCAGGACGGCCTCGCCGCTCTCGAGCCTGTCGACGGCTCCGGCGCGCACGAGATAGCGCTGGTGTATGCGCACGAACCCGCCGCCCACCTCGCCGGCCACATCGTCGAGCTTGCCGTAAAAAGTATAGGTGCGGCCCGGGGTGACGCACTGGATCTGGCGCCGGTCGGACGCGAAGTATGATATGTTCGCAATGGGTATGCGGTAGTATGTGTCGCCGCTGCGGCAGACATATGTCCTGTCAAGACCGCGCATGAGAGCGGCCTGCGCCCGCTCGACGACGGCGTCGAGCTGCTCGGGCTTCGGCGGCTTCATCAGGTATCCGAGCGCGCCGACGCTGTACCCGTCGAATACATGGTCGGCGTAGCCGGTCACGAACACAAGCTGTACCTCAGAGCCGGCCTCGCGCAGGCGGCGGGCCGTCTCCATTCCGTCGAGCCCGCCCATCTCCATGTCGAGGAACACGAGGTCCATCTCGCCCGCGTGGCTCTCGAGCCAGCGGAGCAGCCCCTCGCCGGACGAGAACTCCCAAAACTGCCCCTGGAGCTTCCGCTTCTCGAGCACGCGCTCCAGAGCGGCGCGGAGCACCAGGCGGGCGTCGTATATATCGTCGCAGATGCCTATGCGCAGCATCCATCTCACCTCACAGGTCTGTCATGTCTCATGTCGACCATTGTACCATAGTTTGCCCTCTCAGCCAAACCAAACTTTACGTCAAAAACGCCGAATATGACACCGCGCCCGCCCCGCGTGCAGAACTTTACATCATGTCTGCCGGGGATGACGGCCCGGTTTGCGGCGGCGGAGATATTGAGTTAGGCTTGAGTCAAGAAAACAAGGGAGGATATCCGAAATGACCGATGCAAATACCCCAAACCGCTCACGTGTCCGGACAGCGCTCACATCCCCCGCCGCCGTCCCCGAGACCGGGCCGAGGCTCAGGACGAACCTCGACACTAACCTGCTCAAGCTCGTCGCCATATGCTCCATGCTCATCGACCATATAGGCGGCGCCTTTTTCCCCGAGACTGCCGTGTTCCGCTGGATAGGGCGGCTGGCGTTCCCGATATTCTGCTACTGCCTGACCGTCGGCCTGCTGTATACCCACGATGTGCGCCGCTATCTCATGCGCCTCGGCGTGTTTGCCATAGTGAGCCAGCCGTTTTACATACTGGCTTTCCACCCGGTGGGCGAGTTCTGGGAAAACCTCACGAACTGGAACATTTTTTTCACACTTTTCCTGAGCCTGCTCGCCATGTACGGGTTCAAGGAGCGCAAATGGTGGCTTTTCGCGCTCAGCTTTTTCACCGTGTGCTGGTGGAACTTCGACTACTCCGGAGGCGGCGTCGTACTCATGCTGATCTTCTTCATCTGCCGCGACAGGCCGGCCGTAGGCGCGGCGCTGTACGTGCTGAACTATCTGCCGGCCCTGTGGGGCGGCAGCGCCGTGGACCCGCTGAGCCTGAGCATAGGCGGGCTCTGCGCCGACTGGAGCATCTTTGCGGTGTTTGCGGCCCCGCTCATCTTCTGCCGTACCAACTCAGGCATCAGTATCAACCGCTGGTTCTTTTATATATTCTATCCCGCGCACCTGGCTGCGATAGCCCTGCTCGGCAGCATTCTCTAAGGAGGCAAGACAAATGCTCAAAGTGAAAGACCTGCACAAATCATATCAGACGGGCAAAACCACATACGAGGTCCTCAAGGGGGTCTCGCTCGACGTGGCCGACGGCGAGTTCGTGGCGGTCATGGGACCGTCCGGCTCCGGCAAGACCACCCTGCTCAACTGCATATCATGCTACATCCCCGCCGACAGCGGCAGCATAACGCTCGGCGATATTGAGCTCGCCGGGCTGGGCGGTGACGCCCTTGCCGAGGTGAGGAACCGCAAACTGGGCTTCGTGTTCCAGGACTTCCTCCTGCTCGACGGCCTGACGGTGCGGGAGAACATCATGCTCCCCGCCATCATAGGCGGCGCGGCGAACAGCCAGACCGAAGCGCGGGCCGACCAGCTCTGCGATGTGTTCGGCATAGGGCACATCCGCGATAAATACCCGGCGGAGATCTCCGGCGGCGAAAAACAGCGCACGGCCGTCGCCCGCGCGCTGATAAACCATCCGCTGCTCATCCTCGCCGACGAGCCGACCGGAAATCTCGACTCCAAGTCGTCCCGTGCTGTGATCAGATCGTTCGAGCAGGCCAGAGGCTCGCTCGGCGCGACAATATTCATGGTGACGCACGACTCGTTCGCGGCCTCGTTCTGCGACAGGGTGGTCATCATACGCGACGGCGTGGTCTGGCAGAACATAGAGCGCGGCGGGGCGGACAGGGCCGCCTTTCAGGACAGGCTGCTCGACGCGATAAGAGAAATGGGCAGGG
>CAJFRI010000043.1 GCA_904419385.1 Candidatus Heteroscillospira lomanii | reverse complement strand
CGCCTGAAAAAGAGCATAAAAAAGCCTTCGGGTACGAGGCCGCTTTTAAAGCGCCTCATAACCCGAAGGTCGTAGGTTCGAGTCCTGCCTCCGCAACCAAAAACCCTGAAATCTCAATGGTTTCAGGGGTTTCTTTTTGCCCTGATGCAATTTGCATTTGTTTTGCCCGAAGAGCCTGCGGGGTAAACGGCGCTGCTTTTCACAGCTGCGGTGCCTTTATCCCGAGCCGCTCCTGAGGGGGCGCTTATCCTCGCCCTCTGCCTTTATTTGCAATAAAGTAGGCAACGCCGCCGGGATTACTTAAACTCAGGCGGACTCGGGAGAGATTTCCCGGCGTGTTTTGGAGAAGTCCGGCAATACTATTCCCGAGAATTTTGACCTTTTCTTAGCTCCGTTCAGCTGCGGCGCAGAGGCGAGCTTCTCGATATCCAGGTAATCGGACATGTGTTCTATTGCCTCGCGCTCAACGTCCTCATTTTTGTGGATGTATTTTCTCGTCGTCTCCAGCGACGAGTGCCCCAAAATGCCCTGCACTATATTTCTGCCCAGCTTGAGTATTTGCTGTACCTCCTGGACGGTGAGCGTCTCAGGGCGCTGCCCACCCGAGGTATTCTCCAAACTGTCCATGCCCAGCCTCCTACGCATTTTCGTGCCGATGGTCTATTGACTTGTCAAGGTGCAGTGCTGACTCGTAAAGCCATTTTACAGCAGCTCTTCGGGCGGAGTAATGTCACCGACGCTCCATCGGCTCGCCTTAGACGGTGCCGTTTGCCTTCGCCTCCGCAGCTATGGCGAAATATTACAACATTCCCTGCCGCAACGGCGGCCCCCTCTCCGACGTGAAGGAAGCCGACTGGCAGGCCGGCGTCGAGGGCATCATGACCATGCTGCACACCATGATGTATCTCCGCAAGGAGCTGTACACGCCGAAATTTTTCAATAAGATGAGTTATGACTCATGGCAGAATTCCGGTAAGACGAGCGTCATAGATCTCGCACTGAAAGAGGCTGACCGGCACATAGCCGCCTGCGAACCGGTTGAAATGTGCGCGGAGCAGGAAGCTGTGCTACGCGGCTATGTAGGCGTTTTCGTTGACACATTTCAGTAAATGAAACAGGACCGGGACACATCCCGGTCCTATTTCAAATTAGAAGGAGGAAACTATGAAAGATATAGTAGAAATCCGCTGGCGCGGGCGCGGCGGATATGGAACGAAGACGAGATCCTTACTGCTGATGCGCTTTCCCTCCCTCTCACTTGGGAATATGGGGCTTATAGTTGACGGCTCGGTCGTTATAATGGCCATTGCCGCGTTCAGGAATGATGAGTCGGGGCTCTCTTACTGCCAGTCAATTTATCTGGAATACATGATTACCGCCAGATATTCCAGTTCCTCCTCGCCTATACACTCTATGGCGTGGAAATCGCCGTCTTTACATTGAAGCATATCACCGGGCTCAAGCTCGTAGAGCTTGCCGTTGTCGTTGGCAAGCGCCCGGCCTTTCAGAATATAATAGGTCTCAAAATCGCCGGTGTGAAAATGCGGGCCGCTGGATACTCCCGGCTTCATCTTCGTTATGCAGAACAGCCGTCCGGCTCCGAACATGTCCTCCGGCTCGAGTATGTTTACGATATCGGCCTCGCCGTGTCCGTCTTTCAGCCTCACCGAGCTGGCGACGCTCATCTCATAGCTGCGTCTTATCATATAGCCCCCATTTCCGCGCGGTTCAAAAGCTCGCGCATGAATATGATGTATTTCTCAAGTCCCTCGGACAGGGTGTATTTCGGCCTGAAGCCGAAATCACGCTCCGTCTCAGAGATGTCCCAGACGCCCTGATTCTCCGTCAGCTTACCGGGGCCGACGTCGTACCCAAAGCCCGGCACCTGACGCGCTATCTCCGCCAGCGCGTCGCGGAGCTTGACGCAATGGCTCACCACGTTGTACACGGCCAGGTCGTTTATCCTCTCCGCGAACAGGGCGGCGAGAGTGCAGTATACGACGTCGTCTATGTGTACCATCTCAAGCGACTGGTCGGCCCCGCACTCAAGGCGGTATTTCTCGCCGCGCACGGCGCACTCGACGGCGCTTTTTACCCAGTTGGCCGTCAGCTGGTCGCCGCCGTAGACCATACCCACGCGCAGGGAGACGCACTCAAGGCCAAATGAATAATTATACGCTCTGCCGAGCATCTCCGTTGCAGCCTTGGTCATGCCGTAGGGCGTGCGCGGCAGTAGTGGTGAGGTGAGTGTGATTGGTTCGTCACCGTGCTCTCCATAGGCCGCATCCGAGCTGTACAGTACAACCCTCTTTATTCCTGATAGTCTCGCGGCCTCAAGCAAGGCGGCTGTGCCGTCTATATTTGTGTGTATTGTCTGAAGCGGCACGTCCAGCGACACGGATGGGCTGGACTGGGCGGCGATATGGACTATGCGCTCAATTTTGTGCTCTCTTATCAGCTCTAGCAGCCGGGGTATGTCGTACAGCTCGCCGTATACATATACATGCCCTGCCTCGGGGCGGTGCCGCCTTATGCTGCGGCACAGGTCGACGACGGTGTGTTCCATTCTCAGCAGCTCTTTCGTAACGCCGCGTCCGATATAGCCACCGGCTCCCGTCACAAGAATATTCATATAACATCTCCTCAGATAAAAACTGCATGGCGGGGGCGAACCGCGCCATGCAGATATGGTCAAAGCATAACGTCTCCGCAGTTCGGACCCAGGGTCTGGCCTATGAACAGGTTGCCGTCCGGATCGGAGGCCAGCAGTACCGCAGCGGGAGCCACCTCCTCGGCTCTGCCTATGCGGCCGAGCGGGAGCTCGCCGAGTTTGCGCTCTATCCACTCCGGTGGATTGGAGGCAAACATCTTTGTGTCCACAGGCCCGGGCGCGATGCAGTTGGCGTTCACGCCGCGCCTGCCTACCTCGCGCGCCAGCGATTTGGTGAAGGCAATCACTCCGGCCTTCGCCGCGCTGTAGTGTGCGGTGTCGATGCCGCCTATCTGGCCGAGCTGTGAAGTTACATTGATGATGCGGCCAAAGCCTTTTTCCAGCATGTGCGGCAGCACCAGTTTGTTGCACAGCACTACGCTGCGCAGGTCTATGCGTATCATGCGGTCGAAGTCATCCATCGTCATGTCCGTGACAGATATCTTCTGGTCTATGCCGGCGCAGCAGACCAGTATGTCTATGCCGCCAAATTCGGACATCACGGAATCTATCATGTGTGTGATGTCCTCGTCGCTGCCGAGATTCGCCCGGACGCACATGGCTCTGACGCCATACTCCCGCTCCATCACGCCGCGCAGCTCCTCCGCCGCGGCGGCTGAAGAATTATAATGTATTGCGACATCCGCGCCCTCGCGGGCGAAGGCCTCGGCTATGGCGTGGCCTATGCCGGCGGAGCCGCCGGTGACAAGCGCTTTTTTACCGCTGAGCTTCATAAAATCCCTCCTGATTAAAATGGCTTAAAACGCCCGCGGCGCACCAGCCTGCCATGCCCGCGCTCGCCGACGACCTCGCCGTCCTTGTAGATGAAGGCGCCGCGCGAGATAGTGGCCACGGGGTAGCCCTTGACTTTTACGCCCTCGTACGGCGAGAAGTCGCAGTTGCTGTGCATTTGTTTGGTAGACAGCGTGACCTCCAGCTCCGGGTCGATGACGCTTATGTCGGCGTCGCTGCCCACGGCGATGAGACCTTTCTGCGGGTACATTCCGGCTATTTTCGCGGGGTTTGCGCTGACTATCTCGACGAATTTCTCGGCGCTTATCCGCCCCTTCGAGACGCCCTCGGAGAACACCACCGGCAGCCTGGCCTCTATGCCGGGGGCGCCGTGCGGGATGGTGGCGAAGCTCTCCTGGCCGAGCTTTATCTTCTCATCATACGGGAAGGCACAGTGGTCGGAGGAGACTATGGAAATGTCGCCCGAGATTATGCCCTGCCAGAGCGCGTCCCTGTCCGGCGCCTTGCGGATAGGCGGCGTGATGACGTATTTGCAGGCCTCCTCCAGCGGCTGGTCGTACACGGAGTCGTCCAGCAGCAGGAAGTGCGGGCAGGTCTCGATGAACACGTTGTTCTTATTGGCTTTTGCCCTCGCCGCGCGCTCGAGAGCGCCCTTGCAGGAGGTATGTACGATGAGCACGTTCGCATCCACCATGTCAGCAAGGTCTATGACCGTCTGTACGGCGTTTTCCTCACAGATCGGCGGGCGGCTGATGGGGTGGTATTTTGGCTCTGTCTTTCCGGCGTCCAGGAGCTTTTTGGTGAGATAGTCTATCGCCCAGTCGTTCTCACAGTGGATGGCAAGCAGGCCGCCGTTGGAGGATATGACGTCCAGCAGCCGAATTATCTCCTCGTCGTGGACGCGGTGCCAGTAGGCCATGTACACCTTCCAGGTTGGAAAGCCCTCTTCGATCAGGCGGGGCAGGTCGGCGTAGGCCTCCTCCGTGCGCTGGGTGATTACCGGGCTGAAGCTGTAATCTATGACGGCGGAGCCCTCGGCCTTGCGCGACCACTTGTCCAGTATGCCGCGGAGCGTGAGGCCCTTTTCCTGCATGGGGTAGTCCACCACGCAGGTGACGCCGCCGCAGGCCGCCGAGACCGTGCCCTGATACCAGTCGTCCAGGGTGTGCGAGCCGTTGATGGGCGCGTCTATATGGGTGTGGATGTCAATGCCGCCGGGGATGACGAGCTTGCCCGCGGCGTCGTAAATCTGCGCCGCGTCCGACAGCTCGCCGGCTATGCAGGCTATTTTCCCGTCTTTGACGCCGATGTCGGCTTTGAACGAGCCGTCTGAGTTGACGACAGTACCGCCTTTGATGACCAAATCATACATCGCCATATAATTGCCTCCTGTTGAAAACTTGTTATTCAGATGTGACGCGGTGACAGCGCACTTTGTGCCCGCCGCCCATATCGACCATCTGGGGATGATTTTTAAAGCACTCCTCTGTCGCCTTCGGACAGCGTGCGGCGAAAAAGCAGCCCTGCGGCAGATTTATCGGGCTGGGTATCTCGCCCTCGAGCGTCACCACCTCGGCCTTTTTCGTGGGGTCCGGCACCATGACCGACGACATCAGCGCATTGCTGTATGGGTGCATGGGCGTGTTGAAGACCTGGTCTATCGAGCCGACCTCGACGAACTCGCCCAGATACATGACCGCCACGCGGTGACAGATATATTTGATCGTGGTGAGGTCGTGCGAGATATAGATATACGCGATGCCGAGCTCCTCCTGGAGCCGGCGGAGCAGGTCGAGTATACCGGCGCAGACGGGCAGGTCGAGCGCGCTGGTGGGCTCGTCGAGCACTACCAGGGTGGGGTCGGCGCAGATGGCGCGGGCTATGCACACTCTCTGCTGGTAGCCGCCGCTCATCTCGGCGGGGTAGCGCAGGCGGTAATCCTCCTCCATGGCGACCTGGTCCAGCACTTTTTTGATAATGGCGTCGGTGTCGAGCTTCTCGCCGGAGAGCTTTGCCTTGATGTTCAGCGTGTCGAGCAGGGTGTTCTCGACATTCATCTTCGGGTTCAGGGCGTTCGAGGGGTCCTGAAACACCATCTGCATGTCCGGGCGGAGCTTGCGCAGCTCCTTTCCCGAGAGCTTCATGAGGTCCATATCCTTGTACATTATGCTGCCGGAGGTGGGCTCGATGAGCCTTAAAATGCAGCGGCCGACGGTCGTCTTGCCTGAGCCGCTCTCGCCGATGAGACCGAGGGTCTCACCGCGATGCAGCTCGAACGAGACGTCGTTTATAGCGTGGACGACGGCCTTGCTGCCGGGGGCCTTAAACTCTTTGACGAGATTTTTGACCTCGAGCACGATGTTCCCGTTATCACTTGCCATATTCGACGCCTCCTTCCTTTGCGAAATGGCATTTGACTATGTGTCCGCCGCCTATGTCCACATATGGCGGCTCTTTGCTGCGGCACAGCTCGGTGGCGTGAGGGCAGCGGGGGTTTAGATAGCAGCCGCCGGGCAGCTCCATCGGGTTCGGCGGACGGCCGGGCAGTATGAACTCCGGCCCCCACTGGTCGCCGGTGTCGCGCACCGAGGACAGCATCGACTTGCTGTAGGGGTGCTGGGCCGAGGCGAACAGCGTCTCAGTGTCGCAGGACTCGACTATCTGGCCGGCATACATTATCGCCACATGGTCGCAGTGCTGGGCCACAAGTCCGAGGTGATGTGTGATGATGAGCGCCGTTGTACCCATCTCCTCGACCATCTTGTTCAGCAGCTCTATTATCTGCGCCTGGATGGTGACGTCGAGACCGCCTGTTGGGTCGTCGGCTATCAGGACTGTCGGCTTGTTTATCAGCGCGAGTGCTATGACGACGCGCTGCGCCATGCCGCCGCTGAGCTCATTCGGATAGGCGTTCATCCTATTTTTCGGGTCCGGTATGCCGACTTTGTCAAGTATGTTGATTGACGCCTCATAGGCCTGCTTTTTTGCCTCGCGCCGGGGGAGGTCGGAGTGCGCTATATAAGCGTTCATCAGTTGCCTGCCAATGGTTAGCAGCGGATTGAGCTGCGAGTGGGCGCGCGGCACTGTGAGGCTTATCTCGTTGCCGCGCAGCGAGATAAGCTCGTTTTCGCTCTTTTCGAACAGGTTCTCGCCCTTGTACTCGATTTTTCCGGAGACTATCTCCCCGGGCGGCTTTATGATTTTCAGGCAGGCCCAGGCCGCAACGGATTTGCCGACGCCGGACTCGCCGACGAGGCCGAGCTTCTCGCCCTGGCGGAGACTGAAGCTCAGGCCGTTGAGCACCTTGGCCGTGCCTTTTTTCGTGCAGAACTGCACGGTCAGATCCTCGACATTGAGGATGGGTTTTTCATTATTCATGGCTTTTCCTTTCCCTTCCGCTCCATGTCGGGCGCGTGTCAATCTTTTCTCTCAAGCGGGTCGAGGTAGTGCTGCAGCGCGTCGCCCAGCAGCGAGTAGCCGAGCACGGTGATCGCTATGGCCACGCCGGGGAAGAACGAGGTCCACCACTGGCCGAGAATTATCTCGTTCGTTCCCATGGAGACCATGAGTCCCCACTCGGCCGTCGGCGACTTGACGCCCGCGCCGATGAAGCTGATACCGGCTGACAGCATGATGGCCATGCCCAGGTTCACGGTGGCCTGCGCGAAAATCGGCGTGAGGCCGTTGGGCAGTATGTGCTTGAAGATTATGACGGCGTCGGAGTTGCCGGCGCAGCGGCTGGCCTCGACATAGGATTTGCCCTTCTGCTCCAGCGTCTGACCGCGCATCATGCGGGCGTAGATGGGCGCATTTACGAAGGCAATGGCCATGATGATGTTGATTATGCCGCCGCCGCGCACCGCGACCAGCACCATGGCGAGGACAAACACGGGTATTGACTGAATCAGGTCGAGCGCGCGTGCGATGAGTTCGCTTATGAAGTTCTTGTAATAGCCGATGACCAGCCCGAGCGGGATGCCGATGACGACGGAGAGAAAGGTTCCCACGAGGGCTATAGTGACGTCGATTTTCGTACCGGCGAGCACGCGGGAGAAGACGTCCATACCGACGGAGTCGGTGCCGAAAATATGGGCGGCGTTCGGCGGCTGGCGCTCAAGACCGGAGAATGACATCTCGGGCGGGTACGGCGCGAGCGCCGTGCCGAAGAAGATGAGGAATATGGATGTGGCAACGATTATCAGGCCCACCGTGTAGCCGGGGCGCCGGAGCATATACCTCAAAAACGAGAGCAGCTCGTTTTTCTTTTTGCGGGTCGTTCCCGCCGCAATTTTATCTGCCATAAGTTTTCCTCCCCTCTGCGGCGCGTCAGGCTCGCGACCTTGGGTCGATGATATAGTAGATGATATCGACCACAAGGTAGATAATCATACAGAACAGGGCCGCAACGAGCATGAAGCCCTGGATGGCGGCGTAGTCCTTGTTTGTGACTGCGGAGACCGCGTACTGCCCTATTCCGCCCCAGCCGAATATCTGCTCAATCAGCGTCGCCGCGCCGAACAGATAGCCGTACTGCACGCCGATGAAGGTGACGACGGGCGTCAGTCCGTTGCGGATGACATATCGATTTACCTTTTTCGTGGGGAGCCCGCAGGCGCGCGCGTACCAGACATAGTTTGCGTTCACGACGTCGGACATGATGGTGCGTGTCATTTTCATTATGGGACCGGAGTAGCAGAGACCGAGCGTGACAACCGGAAGCACAAGCTGTGAAGCCGCCGACTTAAACGCTCTCATATTGCCGGTGAGCAGGGCGTCGATGGTGTACATGCCGGTTATGGTTTTGGGCGGCGAGATGGAGAGCGAGATTCGCCCCAGCGGAGCCGGAGCTATATCCCAGGTGACGTAAAAGGCGAATATCAAAAGCAGGGCTATCCAGAACTCCGGCATGGCGCCGGCCAGAAGCGAATAGCCCTTGCCCAGCCGGGCGCCGATGGAATTCGGCCTGAACGACGTCGCCAATCCGAAAAATACGCCTATAATCACCGCCAGCAGCAGCGAATAGGTGATGAGCTCCAGAGTGGCGGGAAAGCGCTGCGCAATATCCTTTGTTACGGGATTGCTGGTGTACCACGAGGTTCCCATGTCGCCGTGGAACAGGTCCTCCACATACATGACAAACTGAGTGGTGAGCGACTTATCGAGGCCCATCTTTTCCTCAATCGCGGCCACGACCTCGTCAGTCGCGAAGGAGCCGGCCATCGCCTCGGCCGGACTGCCGGGGATGAGGCGTATCAGCAGGAAGGTCACCAGCAGCACGGCAAACAGCTGAGGAATAAATATCAGCACCCGCTTTGCTATAAATTTAAGCAGATTCATTCTTGCCTCCTTGAAGCGCCTCCCGGCAGGTGATGATCTGCCGGGAGTTTGTTGTGAGGTATGATGAAGTTCTATCAGGCGTCGGTGCGGTTGAGCACAGCGTGCCTGAAATCGAAGCCGTTCAGAGGCGTCCAGATGCCGCCGCTAAGCTCTGTGGTGACGGGCAGATAGTAGCCGGGCTCGCAAACCATAATCCAGCCGACGTCGTCGGCGAAGGCGACCTGCATGTCGTGCCACACGCTGCTGCGGAGCTCCTCGTCGAGCGAGAATTTGGCCTCATAGAAGCGCTCCTCGACGAATTCATTGTAGTAGCGGTTATAGTTCATGCCGCAGTCGTCGGTCGCGAACATGCCTATGGCGAACTGCGGGTCGGGGAAGCCGGCCATATCCTGGTTGACGTACAGCTGGAGCTGGTTGTTGACTCGCTTGTTGTAGAGGTCGCCGGTGGGCAGCTTCTCGATGTTGAGGTTCACGCCTATCTTCTCGAGGCTGGTCTTGTAGAGTATGCAGATGCGCTCGAGGTCGGCCTTGGCGGAGTCTATGGAGATGGTGACGTCAAAGCCGTCGGCGTAGCCGGCCTCGGCGAGCAGGGCTTTCGCCTTGTCGAGGTCGGTGGTGTAGTTGTAGGTGTCCTCGTGGTAGGGGTAAATCTGGGCCTGGATGCTGGTCATGGGGCTGGCGTTGCCGAGGAAAACAGTGTCCAGAACCTCCTGATACGGGAAGGCATAGGCCAGGGCCTGACGCACCTGCTTGTTCGAGAGTATGGGGTCGGTGAACAGCGGCTCTATGCGCAGGGAGAGGTTGCTGCGGTGGTACTCTATTTTGATGCCGTCGACGTCGCGCAGCTGCTCGACCTCCTCGGGCAGCGGGGAGTCGAAGACGTCAATGTCGCCGGACTGCAGCATGGCCAGACGGTTGGCGCTGTTGGGAATCTCGCGGTAGATTATCTTCTTGATGGAGGGCGCCTCGCCGTAGTAGTTCGGGTTTGCAACTATGACGACCTGATTTCCGGGCGACCACTCTTCGATATAGTATGGGCCGAAGGTGGCGGCGTTAGTGGCGAGCCAGTCGGAGGCCCAGGGGTCGGACTCGGTGGCGTGCTTTTTCGCCTCGGTGGAGTCGATGATGCCGCAGAGGATGTGGGTGTAGAAGATGTCGGCAATATAGCTCACGTCATCGGTGGTGATGGAGATGGTGTACTTGTCCTCCACTTTGACGTTTTCGCAGCTGGAGAGACCGGTGGTGGAATACATATGGAAGACGCCCAGAGCCTGGAGTGCATCGGCTCTGTCGAGGCGCCACTTGACATCCTCGGCGGTGAGCTCATTGCCGTAGTTGGACAGGACGCCCTCGCGGAGCTTGAAGTAGATGGTCTTGCCGTCCTCGGAGCGCCACCAGTCCTCGGCGAGGGCGCCTTTGATGTTGTCATAGTCAAAGTCCGGAATAAGTGTGCCGTTTTCGTTCTCGACTATATTCCAGTCAAGCAGACGCTCATAGACGTTTGCCGCAAGGCTCATAGCTTCGAGAGAATTGTGATACTCGGGATCTATGCCGTTGGGCAGAGAGCTTACGCCTACGACGAGCACCTCGTTAGGGCCGTATTCATCGTCGCTGCTGCCTTCAGGAGAGACCTCATCGCCGCCACCGCAGGCAGCCAGACTCAGCAACATCACCATTGCCAATACAAAGATCAGGTACCTTTTGCTGTTTTTCATTTCGATCCTCCTTTTAGTTTCGGTTTCAGATAGAATTAATTTGTTCTGGATGCAGAAAAATATAGCTCCCTTTATGCTTCACCACCTTTTGGAGTTTTATCTTATCTGAGTTTAAATAGATTATAGCATTGGCAAAATTCGCTGTATTCGTCCAACCTGCACAGTTTAAGAAGAAGTAAAGTGTTCTACATGTACGATTATAACTATCATTCTATTTACATCAGTTTTCTTTTTGGGTATAATATATAAAAAAATAAGGAGCTATTCGACGCAATGAACGTTCAACTCTTGACCGGGAAGATAAGCAGCGATATACTTTGTCCACTTGCCGGAGCAGACGGCAATCAGAGAGACGTAAAAAGCATAATTACGGCTGAGGACATCTTTGCATCTCAGAATTTCTCCGGTGGTGAGCTTGTCCTTTCCAGCGGAATGCTGCTTGGGCACAGCGGAATGCTTATTGACTGTATCAGCGCCATGAACGGAGCTGGCTGTGCGGGACTTTGCCTGAAGCTCCCTGCCGATCAGGACTGGATAACAGAAGACGTTTTGCGCCATGCCGATGCACTTCGGTTTCCGCTGTTCGGAATAAGTCCGGCTTTTTCACTTGCAGAGATATTCAAAATGCTGTATCGCCGTGCAGAGCAGTCAGATCACCCGGATTTTGAGTATGTGCTGTCGGCGATCCGCGAGCTGAGCGAGCTTACAGTTTCCGGTGGAGGGCTTGATGATATCGTCGCGATGATTGCCCGGAAGGTTTCAAATACCGTAATGTTTTTGACGCCTCAACTGGTCATTTCCTCAGTGCAGACGGTGCTGCGCGAATTGCGTAAGAGTGATTTATATCCGTCCAAGGGACAGCGGTTTTTTACTCCGGCTGAGCAGATGCGTCTGGAAAAAGGTTTTTCAGAGCAAAGCGCCCAGGCCTATCAGGACATACTGATACGCAATGGAGAACCGATATCATTTATGCTCAGTCCGGCTCGCTGGGGCGATTCGTTGACAGGATATTTATGTATACTCTCTACGAACAAACCGTTTTCTCTGCTGGAATTCTGGGTTGCGGAGAATTTTCTTCCCGTTCTGGCTCAATCTATGCGCAGCAAGGTACACGCCGAAGCGGCGGCGCTGAATATGGATGACCTGTTTATGTGGCAGGTGCTCCTGCAGCAGAATCCGGATACACAGCGCGCGAAGCAGTTCTGCGCATTGTGCAATTTCGATTACGACGCGACCAGAATCTGTATGGTGATGGAGTATCCATCGCTCGCGGCGATGCCCGCTATTCAGCGCCGCAGCGCGATGGAAAAGCAGCGTATATATATGAGTCGGCGCCTCGCCGAACACAGCGACCTTGAAAAGCTAATTCTTATCCATGAAAATATGTTGACCATACTCAGACTTGTACCCGAAAGCATACCACGGATTGCGGTCATATTGGAACACGAATTGCTGGGAGATCAGATAGTTCAGGATATAAGTACACAATTTGGACTTGACTGCTTTATCGGCCTCAGCGAAACATGCCGCGGCTTGGAGACGCTCAGCTCCTGCTATTTCGAGGCGGCGGAGAGCATAGCGCTGGGTAAAAAAATACGCCCGTCGCAGAGCTGTTTCTCATATCATGAGCAGTATCTGTTCCATCGGCTCTGGCACAATTTCACTACCGATGAGCTGCACGCCATATGCGTAAATATACTGGAACCAATTATGGGCGATACTCCTGATTTCGCCGAACTGCGCCGTACGCTGGAGGCGTATATAAGCTGCACAGGTAATCTCAGTCAGACCGCAGAGCGTCTGTATATTCACAGGAACACACTTAACTACCGCATGTCCAAGCTGAAAAGCCTTTTGGCGGTCACTGAAATATCGGCGGACGATTTTACCCGCTATATGGTCGGCCTTACGATATTGAAGATGATTTAAATATGTGTTTTTACAACATATGCCCTCCGGCGATTTTACCGGAGGGCATTGATTATCGCAAGAAGAAAACAGAGGCAGAGTACAGCGCTCACTTGCGCCGGCCGATAGCTAAATATGTTGACGGTATATCATTGGCAACAGACTGACGGCCATATCTAAAATACCAAGTACCAAGCGAGAAGAACGGCCAGTGCGTTTCCCTAAATCTCTATTAGAGCATAATGCGGATGATGAGCAAGCCAGGACAAAGGATGACCGAGTTCTCTAATGAGCTCGGCACAAACGTCACGCCGTTCTTCCAGATGTTCTCCCGCTGCAGTAGGAAGGACTGGTTGATGTCTGTTCCCGGAGCAACACAACCGGCTCCGATACATAAACTCATTCATTGAACAGACCCATCTGTACGCAAGTTCACTGATATAGCTATCTGGCAAATACATGAATAATAGTTTTTGAGCAGCACGCACGGCAGGTACTCCATTTGCAACGCGTTTGCAGTTGCGATAAAATTAGTCAAATCTATCGGGGACGGGATAACATTTGCCCCGTTTCCGGGCTGATTTGCAGTTATCCC
>CAJFRI010000042.1 GCA_904419385.1 Candidatus Heteroscillospira lomanii | reverse complement strand
AGCGCCGCGCAGGCGCGCTCGTCCGTGCCCACGGGCAGGCCGGGGCGGTAAAAGAGCAGATGCCGCAGGGCCGGGGCGCTCAGCACGGCCACGGCGGCGGGCAGCAGCGCCATCAGCGACGGCCACGGCGCGAGTTTCGCCGCCGCCAGCCCCGGCAGCAGCGCCCCCAGCCCGGCCATCAGCCCGACGGAGAGCCTGCCGGCGTTTTGCTGCATCCACAGCTCCTGCTTCGGCGCGCCGAGGCACACGAGCAGCAGGTCCGGCGACGCTGAGTTTATCTTTTCGATTATAGGCGTATCGTCGCTGAAATATCCGTCGTTCGTCCCGGCTATGACGAGCCCCGGGTGCCTGGCCATGAGGCGCTCTGCCGCCGTATCGGCTATCCCCGGCTTTGCCCCGAAGAGGAACACGCTCATGGAGTGCTTTGCCATCTCGGCCATGAGAGCGTCGGCGAAATCGACTCCCGGCACCCTCCCCTTGAGCGGGCGGCCGAGTATCTTCGCCCCGTATATGACTCCTATGCCGTCGGCCAGCACGAGCGAGGCGTTTGCTATCGCGCCGCGCAGGGCCTCGTTCTCGCGGGCGAGCATTATTATCTCCGGATTCGGCGTCACGGCATATGCCGCCGCTCTGCCCTTCATTAGCTCGAGGGCGGCGTCCACCGCCTCCGGCATCGTGAGGTCGTCGTATCCGACGCCGAGCACATCTGTTCTCATTCGTTACCTCCGGACTGGATTTTCGCGAACACCGAGCCCAGCGGCTGTCTCAGCACGAGATCCGCCCGGCCGTCCAGCGGGGTGGCGTCGCGGTTTATGAGGACAAGCTTGTGTCCCCTGTAATAGTCGATAAGGCCGGCCGCGGGGTATACCGCGAGGCTCGTCCCGCCGACTATGAGCATGTCTGCATCCCTGATGTATCGCACGGCGCTCGTGAGCAGGGCCGTGTCGAGTCCCTCCTCATACAGCACGATGTCCGGCCTGATGATACCGCCGCACTCGCAGTGCGGCACGCCCTCGCTCTCAGACAGGGCCTCCTCGCCGTACCGCCGGCCGCAGCGCATACAGTAGCAGCGCTTTGTGCTGCCGTGCAGCTCGAGGACGTTCTTGCTCCCGGCGGCCTGGTGCAGGCCGTCGATATTCTGCGTGATGACGGCGCGCAGCTTTCCGGCGCGCTCGAGTCCTGCGAGCTTTATGTGAGTTATGTTCGGCTTCACGCCGCGCACGATCAGCTTGTCGCGGTAAAAGCGGTAGAACTCGTCGGGATGAGCCATGAAAAAGCTGTGGCTCAGCATCTGTTCCGGCGGGTAATCGTACTTCTGGCTGTACAGGCCGTCGACGCTGCGGAAATCCGGTATCCCGCTCTCCGTGCTGACTCCGGCTCCGCCGAAGAAAACTATGTTGCCGCTCTCGCTGACGAGCCGGACGAATCTTTCCGTATCATCCATGATACCGCCTCCGCAGGCATGATTTTACAAGTAGATATTATACCAAGTTGCGCTGTCATAATCAAGTTATCGGAGGTTAGACTGGCGCGCATCGAAAAAAGTTTCCAATTCGTTCAAAAAAAGAGCCGGGGCATCCCCCGGCTCTGATGTGTGAGCTGTCACTGATTGAACGAGTAGTTCGGAGCTTCCTTGGTGATATAGATATCGTGCGGGTGGCTCTCGCGAAGGGCGGCCGCAGTGATGCGGACGAAGCGGCTCCTGGTGCGCAGGGTCTCGATGTCGTGCGCCCCGCAGTATCCCATGCCGGAGCGGAGACCGCCGAGCATCTGGAACACGGTGTCCGACAGGGCTCCCTTAAACGGGACGCGGCCCTCGACACCCTCGGGGACGAGCTTTTTGTTGCCCTCCTGGAAGTATCTGTCCTTGGAGCCGTGCGCCATGGCGGCGAGGCTGCCCATGCCGCGATAGGACTTGAACTGGCGGCCCTGATAGATCTCGAGCTCTCCGGGGCTCTCCTCGCAGCCAGCGAGCATGGAGCCGAGCATGACGACGCTGCCGCCGGCCGCGATGGCCTTGACTATGTCGCCGGAGTACTTGATGCCGCCGTCGGCGATTATGGGGATGTCATACTTGTTCGCCATCTCGGCGCAGTCGAGTATGGCGGTTATCTGCGGCACGCCGACGCCCGCGACCACACGGGTGGTGCAGATGGAGCCGGGGCCTATGCCGACCTTGACGCAGTCGGCGCCGCATTTGATGAGGGCCTCGGTGGCCTCGGCCGTGGCGACATTGCCGGCGACGAGCTGGATGTCGGGGAAAGCCTCCTTGACCTTGCCGACGGCTGCCATGATATTGCGGGAGTGTCCGTGCGCGCTGTCGAGCACGAGCACGTCTGCGCCGGCGGCTACGAGAGCGCCCGCGCGGTCGAGCATGTCGCGCGTCACGCCGATCGCGGCGGCGCACAGCAGCCTTCCGGAGCTGTCCTTGGCGGAGTTGGGATAGGTCAGCGCCTTCTCTATATCCTTGATCGTGATGAGGCCCTTGAGGCGGAACTGATCGTCGACTATGGGCAGCTTCTCTATCTTGTGCTTGAGGAGTATCTTCTTCGCCTCATCGAGCGTGGTGCCCTCGCGCCCGGTGACGAGGTTGTCCTTCGTCATGGCGTCCTCTATCTTCTTGGACATGTCCTCCTCGAACTTCATGTCGCGGTTGGTGATGATGCCGATGAGGCGCTTGTTCTCATCAACGATAGGCACGCCCGAGATGCGGAATTTCGCCATGAGGGCGTCGGCGTCGGCCAGGGTGTTGTCCTTGCTGAGGGAGAACGGGTTGGTGATGACGCCGTTCTCGCTGCGCTTGACGACGTCGACCTGCTCGACCTGCGCGTCGATGCTCATGTTCTTGTGTATGACGCCGATGCCGCCCTCACGGGCCATGGCAACGGCCATGCGGTGCTCTGTAACTGTGTCCATGGCCGAACTCATAAGCGGTATGTTCAGCCTGATCTTGCGTGTCAGCCGCGTGCTGACATCGATGTCCGCGGGAAGGATGTCGCTCTCCGCGGGGACAAGGAGGACATCATCAAAAGTGAGCCCCTCGCCGGCGAAACGCTCAAGATATTTTTTTGTCTCCATATAGCACCTCACACAAATATTTTTCTGTTATTTTATCCATTTTACTACCCATAAACATGCGTGTCAACCTAAATCTCTCTGTACCGGCACACGGCGTCAAAAGCCGTGCTCCCATCCGAGTGTTCGCCTCTGACGTACACCGACCCGCTGTCCGCCCCGGCATACAGCCTCAGCTCGCTGCCCGGCCGGCTCTCGGACACATAGTCTATCTGCATGTATTCGCAGAGCTTCGGCGCCCCGTCCCAATAGCCCGTCACATCGCAGACGAGGTCGAGATACTTCGGGCTCGTGAGGTGCCGGTTGGTGTCGCAGTCGGACGGGCGGACATGTTCGGCCGCGGCGAGGGACATTTCCCCGCGCCACATGGCCTTGGGCATCGGCTTCGCCGTCTCTGCCGGGGCAAGCCACATGTCCCCGATCTCCGACATGCGCAGTATCCTCCGCTCGGAATACTCCACGGCAAAGAAAGCTATCTCCGCCTCCCCGACGCTCTTTCCGTCGGCCAGGAGCTCGGCCGTATAGTAGACGCGCACTCCGCGCTCGCGCCGCGGCTTTATGTCGACGTCAAAGTTCTGCCCCCACGACACCGCCCCTGTCTGCCTGAGCGCGAATTTGTCTACCATCCAGACCGCGTGCCGCTCTTCGATGAGGCGCAGCCTCGGCGCTCCGTCGGCGTCGAGCTGATACAGCACGTCGCCTATTATCATGCGCGCGAGCTCGGCCGGCGGGGCCGCAGCGTTCATGTCTATATACATCGGCTGGATAAAATGTCTGTATACGCTCATGCTCACTCTCCGCTCCTGGCATAGTAGAATATGTACTGCTGGGCGAGCCCGGCGTACTCGCCGAACACCGCCGGGTCGAAATCCTTTGGGAAGTGCTCTTTCAGCGCGCGCTTCATCCACACGTCTATCGGGAACGCATCCATCTTGTGCAGCCCGAAAAGTATGAAACAGTTGGCGACCTTGGCGCCGACCCCGTAGAGCCCTCTCACGCGGCGCACCGCCTCGGTGCAGCTCATGCGGTCGAGCTCGCCGAAATTCAGCCCGCCGGAGGCGACCTCCCGCGCCGCCGAGATGATATACGGCGCACGGTATCCGCAGCGCAGGGGCGCGAGGTCGCGCTCGTCCAGCAAGGCGATGCGCTCGGCCGGCGGGAACGAATAGAACACGCCGTCCGGCGTCTCTATCGCCTCGCCGAAGCAGCGGCACAGGGTTTCGACGATCTTTTTTATCCTGGGTATGTTGTTGCACTGGGAGATGATGAAGCTGCACAGCGCCTCCCAGCGGTCCTGGCGGAGTATGCGTATGCCGAGGCCGAAATCGACGCAGCGGTCCATGTACCCGCCGTCGCGGAAGCCGTCGGACACGGCGGCATAGTCGAGGCCTAGGTCAAAGTACTCGCGCCACATGTCCCTGTCGCTCTCGGGCGCGGAGATGTACACTCCGCCGTCCTCGTACCACAGCCTGGCATGCCTGCCGAGAGCCACGCCCTCGTACGCTCCGCCGCCGCAGCTGTTCCAGCGGAAACACTGTCCGCACTCGAAAGTTTTTTCAATATCCAGCTCGTCCGCGCCGCAAAGGCGCAGAGCCTCAGTCGCGACCGACAACACAGTCTCAGCCCTTCTTTCTGCCTATATTATAACTGCGCCGCCGCGATCTGGCAAGCCAGCCGCGCCCGGCGCAAAAATTTTATCTGGATTTAAAATATTCCCTTACTGCGCACTCATCCGTGAGTATCTGGGCGCGCAGGGCCTCGGGGCAGTCGAAACGGCGCTCCGGGCGTATGAACGTGTAGAACTCGACCCTCACCCTTTTGCCGTAGAGGTTTCCGGAGTAGTCGAGTATATAGCTCTCGACCGATGCCGTGTTCCCGTTGGCAAATGTCGGACGGACGCCGACGTTCGTGACAGCGGTGTGTTCTTCTCCGTCGAAAAATACCCGCGTGGCATAGACGCCGTAGCGCGGGACAATGACGTGCTCCGGGATGTGCATGTTTATGGTCGGCGTGCCCATCCTGCGGCCGAGCTTGTATCCGCTGCACACGATGTCGCTCAGCTCGTGCGGGTGCCCGAGCAGCCGTTCCGCCCCGGCCATATCGCCCTCACTCACGAGGGCGCGTATGCGCGTGGAGCTCACGGTGACGCCGTCGACCTTGACGGGCGGTATGATATCGCTGCCCATGCCGTGCCCGCCGCAGTAGCCGGCGAGCTTTTCAGCGGTGCCCTCGCCTCTGTAGCCGAAGCGGAAATCGTGTCCCACGACGAGGTGCTGCGCTCCGAGCTCCGTGCGCAGCGAGTCGAGGAAGCTGCGCCAGTCCATGCGCATGACCTCCTCGCTGAAGTGGACGAACATGACGTTCTCCACCCCGAATAGTCGTCTTATCATCTCGGCGCGCTCTTCCCCGCTGGTGAGCAGCGGCACGTCCCTGTGCAGGACGAATATATCCGGGTGCGTGTCGAATGTGAGCACCGCCGGCTCCGCGCCGGAGTCCGCCGCGCGCTCCTTGGTGCGCTTTATCAGCTCGGCGTGGCCGAGGTGCAGCCCGTCGAAAAACCCGAGAGCTATCACAGTTTTTTTCATACAGCAGTCCTCAGAAGAAGTTTTTTATGGAGCTCACATGCCCGCCCTCGGCCCGCGCGAGCATGAGAAACTCGCCCGCAGGCGACTTCACGCGGTACTCCCCGTCCGGGATATCCGCATCGAACGGCCGGCCGCAGCGGCAGTCGCGCTCACGCCTTGCGTCGAGCACGAACTCGTCCCTCTGCGCAAACATTGCCTCCACCGGAAGCAGCGCGCCGGCGGCCTCCCCGCTTTCGGCGAGCCCGGCTATCTGCTCTATCGTGTGCGCCTCGTCCACGGAAAACGCTCCCGCGGCCACGCGCCTCAGCGACGACATGCACGCGCCGCAGCCGAGCTTTTCTCCTATGTCGCTGCACAGCGTGCGCACATATGTGCCCTTGGAGCACTCGACATCGAGCAGCACGTCGCCGCCTGCGTCCCGGCCGAGGCACTCAAGCTTGTAGATGGTGACGGCTCTCGCCTTCCGCTCGACCTCCCCGCCCCGGCGCGCGATCTTGTACAGGCGCTCGCCGCCGACTTTAACGGCCGAGTACATCGGCGGCACCTGGCTTATCTCGCCGCGGAACGACGCGAGCGCCTCCTCGAGCTGCCCGCCGCTCACGCTTGCCTCACGCTCGGCGAGCGCCGCGCCCGTCGTGTCCTGGGTGTCGGTGACGAGCCCGAGCCTGAGTCCGGCTATGTAGCGCTTCCTGTCGGCCTCGGCGAACTCGACCGCCTTCGTCGCCTTACCTACGAACACGACGAGCAGCCCCGTGGCCATCGGGTCGAGAGTGCCTGAGTGGCCTATCCTGCGCTCGCGCAGGATGCCGCGCAGCTTTGCGACCACGTCGTGGCTCGTCCACCCCGCGGGCTTGTCGACCAGGAGGATGCCGTTCATTTTTTCCACTCCTCTATTATGGCCGCGACCAGGCGCTCGCGCGCAATGTCCGGCGGGCAATCCATGGCGCAGCCCGCGGCCATCGGGTGTCCGCCGCCGCCGAATCGGGCGCAGACGTCGCTGGAGTTGACGTCAAACCCGCTGCGCAGCGAGATGCGGCAGCCGCCGTTCTCGTTCTCGCGTATGGTCGCGCTGCACACCGAGCCCTGCACCCTGCCGGCGAGCGAGGCGAGGTCGTCGCAGTCTCTCTCCTGCGCGCCGGAAGAGCGCATCATGTCGAGAGTCACTGTCGCGACGGTTATCCTGCCGTCGTAGTAGCTTTTCATGGAGCCGTATATGAGGCCCTCGAGCCTGAGCCGCGCGGCCGAGACTTTTCTGAACAGCTTCACGTTGAGCCCGCCGAAGTCCGCGCCCGCGTCGATGAGCTCGGCGGCGGCGCGGTGGGTCCCGGCGGTGGTGTTGCGGTACATGAAGCAGCCGGTGTCTGTCGACACGGCGACGTAAAGCCTGTCGGCGATGTCCTTGTCGATCCGCACGCCGAGCTCGCGCGCGAGCTCGAGCACTATCTCGCCGCAGGCCGCCTTTTCCGGCATGACGAGTGCATATTTTGCATATATGGTGTTCGAACCGTGGTGGTCGACACACAGCTCGACCTCGCCTCCGGCAAACCCCTGAGGGAACATCGTCTCCGCGGCGAGGTCCACCGCCGTGATGGTCCCGGCCTCAAAGCCCTCGGGCGCAAAAAGCCCCTCGGCATAGGCGGCATATCTGTCGGTTATTTCGGGGTTTGCCATCATATATGCGCTCTTTCCCATTGCGCGCAGTATGAGGCAGAGCGCCGCGGCGCTGCCGACGGTGTCTCCGTCGGGGCGGCAGTGCGTCATTATGAGAAAGCCGTCGCGCTCCCTGACGAGCTGCGCAAAACGGCTGAGGTCTACGCGCTCACCCATTCTGCTCCTCCTGCTCCAGACGGCTGATGATCTCGTTTATATGGCTGCCGTGCTCGATGGACGTGTCGAGCTCGAACACGAGCTCCGGCGTGTATCGGAGCGAGAGCGAGCCGGCCAGCTCGCGGCGGATATATCCGGCAGCGGAGCGCAGCCCCTTCATGAACTCCTTTGCGTCTCTCAGGCCGAGCACGCTGATATATACCTTTGCGTAGCGCAGGTCGCCCGTGGCCTCCACGCGGGTTATGCTGATGAGTCCCTGGTTGACGCGCGGGTCCTTTATATTCCTTAGTATGCTGCTGAGGGCGAACTGGATGTCGTCGTTCGTCCTGCCAAGCCTGTTGGATGCCATAACAGCACTCCTTTCTTAGTCGTAAGGCGGGCGCGTTTCCGCGCCCGCCGCTCATACCGCATGGCGGTTTACTGTTTGATCTCCTCCATCACGAAGCACTCGATGACGTCGCCTTCCTTGATGTCGTTGAACTTTTCCACCTGCATGCCGCACTCGTACCCGGAGGCGACCTCTTTTACGTCGTCCTTGAAGCGGCGCAGAGAGGCGAGGTGTCCCTCGTGGATGACTATGTTGTCGCGGTTGACGCGCACGTCGCAGTTGCGCACGATCTTGCCGTCGGTGACGTAGCAGCCGCAGACGGTGCCTATCTTGGAGACCTTGTACACCTGGCGAACCTCGGCGTGGCCGATGATGGCCTCGCGGTACTTAGGCGCGAGCATGCCCTTCATTGCGGCCTCGATCTCGCCTATGCAGTCGTAAATGACGCGGTAGAGGCGGATGTCGACGTTGGCTCTCGCGGCGTTCTCGCGCGCGGCGTTGTCCGGGCGGACGTTGAAGCCGACTATGATGGCGCCGCTGGTGGCGGCGAGCATGACGTCGGACTCGTTTATCGCGCCGACCCCGGAGTGGATGACTTTTACGCGCACCTCGTCGTTCGAGAGCTTTTCGAGGCTGGTCTTGACGGCCTCGGCGCTGCCGTGGACGTCGGCCTTGACGATGACGTCGAGCTCCTTGATCTCGCCGGCGTCGATCTGGGCGAACAGGTCCTCGAGCGAGACTTTCTTGGCGACGCCGAGGGTCTCGTTCTTCTTGTTCTGCTTGCGCTCCTCGACGAGCTCGCGCGCCATGCGCTCGTCGTCGACGGCGTTGAACACATCGCCCGCGCACGGCACTTCGGACATGCCGGTGATCTCGACGGGTATGGACGGGCCCGCGGTCTCGACTCGCTCGCCCTTGTCGTTTGTCATCACCCTCACGCGGCCGACAGCGGTGCCGGCGATTATTACGTCGCCCTGGCGGAGAGTGCCGTTCTGGACGAGGACGGTCATGATCGGGCCGCGGCCGCGGTCGAGCCTCGCCTCGATGACGGTGCCTCTGGCGGCGCGGTTGGGGTTGGCCTTGAGCTCGAGCACCTCGGCGAGGAGCACGAGGTTTTCAAGCAGGTTGTCTATGCCCATGCCGGTCTTGGCGGAGATCGGGCAGACGATGGTGTCGCCGCCCCACTCCTCGCTCACGAGATCATACTCAGTGAGCTGCTGTTTGATGCGGTCGGGGTTGGCGCCCGGGGTGTCCATCTTGTTGATGGCGACGACGATGGGTATATTGGCGGCTTTCGCGTGGTTTATCGACTCGACGGTCTGCGGCATGATGCCGTCGTCGGCCGCGACGACCAGGATGGCGATATCGGTGACCATGGCTCCGCGGGCGCGCATGGAGGTGAAAGCCTCATGGCCCGGGGTGTCGAGGAAGGTTATGGGCTTGCCGCCGACCTCGACGCGGTATGCGCCGATGTGCTGCGTTATGCCGCCCGCCTCGCCGGAGGCGACGTTCGTGCGGCGGATATAGTCGAGCAGGCTGGTCTTTCCGTGGTCGACATGGCCCATGACGACGACGACCGGGGCGCGCGGGACGAGCTCCTCGGGCTTATCCTCATGGTCGTCGATGAGGCGCTCCTCAACGGTGACGACGACCTCTTTTTCGACCTTGCAGCCGAGCTCCATCGCGACGAGCGCCGCGGTGTCGTAGTCGATCATCTCGGACACGGATGCGAACACGCCCATGCTCATGAGCTTCTTGACGACCTCGGCGCCGCTCTTTTTCATGCGGCTGGCGAGCTCGCCGACGCTGATCTCGTCCGGGATGGAGACCTTGACGGGCGCCTTTTTCGCAAGTTCAAAGAACTGGCGCTGCTGGCGCTCGCGCTCTTCCTGACGGCGCTTTGCGCTCATGTTCTGCTGCTGGCGGGCCTTGTTCTTGTTGGTGAACTTCTCTTTGCCGCTGCGCATCTTCTGCGCGCGCTCGCCGGCCATATTGTCGAACTTCTCGTCATACTTGTCGAGGTTCGTGGCGGTGGCGCCGCGTGTGTCGATGACGCGCTTCTCCGGCACACGGCGCTGCTGCGCGCCCTGCTGAGCCTGCTGCGGCTTGCGCTGCTGAGGCTGGGCGCTCTGCTGCGGCTGCGGCTGGGTCTGAGGCTGGCTCTTCGGCTGTGCATCCTGCTTAGCGCTCTGCTGCGGCTTCTGAGCTGCGGGCGGCGCGGCCTTCTGCTCCGCCTCTTTCTTGCCGCCGGGGGCGGGCCCCTCGGCGTATATCTCCGCTATGTCGTTTATCTGGTTGTGCTGGGTGAGGTATTCGAATATGACATCGAGCTCAGGCTCCTCAAGCACCTGCATATGGTTCTTGGGCGTGGTGGCGTAATCCGTCAATATCTGTGTTATGGCCTTGGAGGTCATTTTAAAATCCTTCGCCACCTCATGGACCCTGTATTTATTCATACGCTCTTCCTCCTCTTGCCGATTTTTTGTTCGCGCTCTGGCTGTGCGCCGCCGTGCTGCGGCTTTTTCCGCTGTACGTCCGCGCTCAGGCGGGAAATGAGCGTCTCATCCGCCCCGCCGGACGCCGTATAGAAACGGAGCGCAAGCCCCGCATCGGTAAAAGCGGCCATCGAACAGCCGCTCCTGCCGGTCGCAGCGGCGATCTCCGCCTTTGTGAACCGCACATGTGCCAAAGGGACGCCGCTGCTCGCCGAAAACCCCTCGGCTCTGCGCTGCGCATTCGGCGAGGCGTCGGCCGCGAGTATGATGAGCTTTGCCCGCCCGTCGTGCGCAAGGGCGCCGGTGTTCTGCTCGCCTGTCACGACGAGGCCGGCTTTTTTCGCTATGCCGAGGCAGCCGAGCGCGCGGCTGTTTTCAGCGTCACTCATCGCCGCCCACCTCCATCTGCTGTGTGAGCGCGTCGTATACCTCCTGCGGTATCTCAACGCCAAAGGCGCGCTCGAGCGCGCGCGATTTTATGGCCTTTTTGAGGCACTGCACATCTCTGCACACATATGCCCCGCGGCCAGGGGCCTTGCCCCTGAAATCGAGCGATATGCCGCCGTCCGGCGCGCGGACGACCCTTATCAGCTCGCGCTTTGGTTTCATCTCGCGGCAGCCGGTGCACTGACGCATGGGTATCTTTTTTGGCACTCTGGCCACCTCCTTTTTGTCACTGGACCTCGCTCTCGGGCTTGATGTCTATTTTATATCCGGTTATCTTGGCCGCCAGACGTGCGTTCTGCCCCTCCTTGCCTATGGCAAGCGAGAGCTGGCCGTCCGGGACGACGACGCGGCAGGTCTTGGGCTCATCGAGCAGCTCGACGGAGATGACCTCCGCGGGCGACAGGGCCGCCGCGATATACTCGCAGGGATCGTCGCTGTATTTGATGATGTCTATCTTCTCGCCGCCGAGTTCGTTCACTATGCTGGCCACGCGCCCGCCCTTCGGGCCGACGCAGGCGCCTATCGGATCTATCTCAGGGTCGCTGGAGTAGACGGCCATCTTCGTGCGGCTGCCGGCCTCGCGCGCGATGGAGCGGATCTCGACAGTGCCGTCGAATATCTCGGGCACCTCGAGCTCAAACAGGCGCTTTACAAGGCCCGGATGCGTGCGCGAGATGAGGACCTGCGGGCCTCTGGTGGACTTCCTGACCTCGACGACGTAGACCTTTACGCGGTCGCCCTCCTTGAGGTTTTCGGTCTTGATCTGCTCGTTAGCGGAGAGCAGGGCCTCGGTGAACTCGCTGTTGGAGCTGATCTTGATGGAGGCGCTGCCCGTGCGCGGCTCTATCTTGGAGACCACGCCGGTGAGTATCTCATGCTCCTTGGAGGTGAACTCGTCATAGATGATGCCGCGCTCGGCCTCGCGTATGCCCTGTATGATGACCTGCTTTGCGGCCTGGGCGGCGATGCGGCCGAATTTCTTGGTCTCGACCGGCACGTTAACGACGGAGCCGACAGAGGCCTTTTTGTCGTATCTCTTCGCAGTATCGGGCAGGATCTCGGTCGCGGGGTCTTCTATCTCATCGACGACGTTCATCTGCACATACATGTTGATGCGCTTTTTATTCTCATCCATGTCGACGAACACGTTCTCGGCCGACTCGGGGTTGTCCTTCTTATATGCGGCGAGCATGGCCTGGTTGATCTTCTCATACATGTACTCGCGCGGTATGCCTTTTTCCCTCTCTATGTCCTCTATCGCCGCGAAGAAATCTGCGTTCATTTTATTTTCCTCCAATCAAAAACTCACATGCAGCCGCACTGCCGCGATATTTTTCTTTTCAAAGCGGCGCGCCTCGCCGTCTATCTCGAGCTCAACGTCGCCCGAGTCATAGCCGCAGAGCCTGCCGACAAAAGCCTTGATGCCGTTTTCCGGCTTATAAAGCCTCACCTCAGCCTCGCTGCCCATGAAGCGCTCGAAATCGCTCTCGCGCTTGAGCTGGCGCTCGGCCCCGGCAGACGACACCTCGAACACATAGCTCTCGGGGATGGGGTCGGCCTCGTCGAGGAGCTTGTCGAGCTCGCGGCTGATCGCCTCGCAGTCGTCTATGCCGACCGCCCCGCCGGGCTTGTCGACGTACAGGCGCAGGAACCACTGCCCCGCCTCCTTGACGTACTCTACGTCCCAGATCTCGCATCCGTTTTTCGTGACAACAGGCTCTGCCAGAGCCCAGACCTTATCTGTGAGCTTGCTCATATTCAGCCTTCTTTCAAGTGGAAAAAAGATTTTGACTTCGGCAATCTGCTCAATAAAAAGAGTGGGTGTTGACCCACTCGAACCTCAGCATACTGACTTACTCTCGGATTATACCATTTCCTCCGGTGTATTGCAAGAGCTTTTTGGCGCTTTTTCAGGGCCGCCGCGCTTTGCGGCAGCCCGGTGAGCGGCTCTGCGGCCGCAGTCAGCAGAAAAAGCACAGATACGGATACCGGCAGCACATCTGCGCAAGGCACAGGCCCATACACATGGTCCCTATCCCGCCGGTGTTTATTGAAAAGCCGCGCCCCATATTCTGGTACATGCTGCCGCCCTCCTGGATGACGTCGAGGAGCTGGCGGTAGCTCGGGTTGCCCGGCTCCATGTCGACGGCGCGGCGCGCGTGCTCAAGCGCGCGTATGCGGTTGCCGAGCTGGAAACTCGCGTAAGCGCTGAGATAGTACCATTTGGCGTTCCTGTCGGAGGCCTGCACGGTCTCAAGCGCGTTTATAGCCTGGGCGAAATATCCGACGCGGAT
>CAJFRI010000041.1 GCA_904419385.1 Candidatus Heteroscillospira lomanii | reverse complement strand
CGACGAGTTTCATGAGGTAAACATGCTTTGCATATTTCCTCGCACCGGCGGAGACCTGGAGTATGAGCGGGGCGCGGACCTCGGCGGCAGCCTCGGTGATACCCTGGACGATCTCCATGTTGTTGACATTGAACGCACCGATGGCATATCCGCCGTCGTACGCCTTTTTAAACATTTCGGTTGAAGTTACCAGTGGCATAAACACATCTCCTGACAAAAAATATTGTGGCGATCATGTGATCTTTCAGCTGGAATTGAGTATATTATAGCATAGCCTGATGCGAAATAAAATGAAAATATGTATTTATTTTAGCTGGGCGTTGTGTTATGATTGGAGTATAACATAACTTGGAGGTATCGCTATGCAAAAACAGCTCAAAGGAGCGTGCATCATTGGACAATCCGGCGGACCGACTGCGGTCATCAACGCCAGTGCCTTTGGCGCTATCAAAAGTGCGCTCGATTCCCCATACATCACGCGCGTTCTTGGCGCTGCCAACGGAATAGTCGGCGTGCTCAACGACAAGCTCTATGATCTCAACCAGGAAGATGAGTATGAGCTCACCCTGCTTATAAACACCCCTTCCTCTGAGCTCGGCTCCTGCCGGTATAAGATGGCGGATTTTGAGGAGGATGAGACGGATTACAAGCGCATCCTCGAGATTTTCAAGAAATACGATGTCAGGTATTTCTTCTACAACGGCGGAAACGACTCTATGGATACCTGCGACAAGATAAACCGCTATATGCAGAAGGTCGGATATGAGTGCCGTGTCATGGGCATACCCAAGACCATAGACAACGACCTCTACGGCACCGATCACTGCCCCGGTTTTGGTTCTGCCGCCAAGTATATCGCCACGACCTGCATGGAGGTCAGCAAGGACGCCAGGGTCTACGACAGGGGTATGATTACCATCATCGAGATCATGGGCCGCAACGCCGGCTGGCTCGCAGGCAGCGCAGCCCTCGCTGCAAAATATGGCTCCGGCCCCGACCTCATCTATCTGCCTGAGACTCCGCTCACGCTTGAGAAGATATTTGCCGACGTTGTAAAACTCTATGAAAAGCAGGGCAAAGTGCTCGTCGCTGTGTCCGAGGGCATACGTGATGCCGACGGAAACCTCATAGCCAGCATCTTCACCGACACCACTGATGACAAAGATAATTTCGGTCACCGCCAGATGGGCGGCCTTGCTACCAGGCTTGCCACCGAGCTCAAGCATCTCACCGGCGCCAAAGTGCGCGGCATAGAGCTCAGCCTGCTGCAGCGCTGCGCAGCTCATCTTGCATCCAAGACAGATGTCGACGAGGCGGTACTTGCCGGCCGCGTTGCCGTTGAGAGCGCCGTCAATGGGGAGACCGGCAAGATGGTCGCTTTCGAGCGTTTCTACGCCGGCGGCGAATATCACTGCAACACCAAGCTCATATCCCTGTCTGATGTGGCGAATATCGAGAAGAAAGTCCCGCTTGAGTGGATCAACGCCAAGCACAACAATGTCACTGAAGATTTTATAAACTATGTTGAGCCTCTCATCCAGGGCTGGCCGCTCCGCTTTTATGAGCACTCCCTCCCCCGCTATGCCCGCCTGAAAAAGATCCTTGCCGAGTAATAAGCTTACTGATAAAAAAGCCATCAGGATAATTCCTGATGGCTTTTTGTTTTATCTGAATATCAGATATTGAAATAGGATACGGCGGACTCAAAGAGCTTCATGTCATAGTTGCCGGGCACGTTCTTATACAGGCCTTTGCCTATGCGCTCAGCATGTCCCATTTTGCCGAACACGCGGCCGTCCGGCGAGGTGATGCCCTCGACGGCAAAGCAGGAGTTGTTCGGGTTGAAGCGGATATCAGCGGTCGGAGCGCCGGACATGTCTACATACTGCGTGGCGATCTGCCCGTTGGCGCCGAGACGCTCTATGAGTTCGTCGGAAGCTAGGAAGCGCCCCTCGCCGTGGGATATTGGCACGGTGAAAACGTCGCCGGGCTTTGTGGCGGCGAGCCACGGGGACTTGTTGGACGAGACGCGCACACGCACGACCATGGACTGATGGCGGCCTATTGTGTTGAACGTGAGTGTCGGATCGTCGGCTTTGGTGTCGACAATCTCTCCGTAAGGCACGAGCCCGAGTTTTATCAGCGCCTGGAAACCGTTGCAGATGCCGCACATGAGGCCGTCGCGGTTCTTGAGGAGCTCATTCACTCCATCTTTGACAGCGGCATTGCGGAAGAAAGCGGTGATAAATTTACCGGAGCCGTCGGGTTCATCGCCGCCGGAAAAGCCGCCGGGGATGAACACGATCTGCGCGTCTGCAAGACGCTTTGCGAAATACTCGACAGACTCCGAGATATCGGCCGAGGTGAGGTTGCGGATGACAATGATCTCGGGATCGGCTCCGGCGCGGCTGAGCGCCTTTGCCGTGTCGAATTCACAGTTTGTTCCCGGGAAAACCGGGATGAGTACCTTGGGTTTGCTGCAATTATACACCGGTGCGGTGCGATCGGAGGCATCGAGGTCAAAAGTCTTCATCGCCGTACCCTGCTGTTCGATATTGCAGTGGTATATCGGCTCAAGCTTGCCTTCATAAATCGCAAGCAGCTCGTCGAGCGCGATAGTCTCGCCCCTCAGCGAGAGTCCGGCCTCGGCAGTGATCTCGCCGAGCGGTGTGCCAATATCGGCGGGCCCTGTGAGCTCAAGGATAAAGCTGCCGTAAGAGTAGCCGAAGAGCTCGCTGAGCTCGACAGAATCGTTGAATTTGAAGCCGAATCCATTGCCGAAGCACATTTTCATAACGGCCTCGGCGGCTCCGCCGAACGTGGGAGTATAGGCGGTGCAGACCTTGCCGGAGCGCATGAGCTCGGTGACTTTATTGAAATTCTCGAGCAGGGTCGGCGCAACAGGCAGGCCGTCTGCGTCATACTCGGGACGCAGCCACACTACTTTGTGGCCCGCGGCCTTGAACTCCGGAGAGACGACCTCGCCGGCCACACCGGTGGTTACGGCGAAAGATACGAGTGTGGGCGGCACATCGATGTTCTCAAAGCTGCCGCTCATAGAGTCCTTGCCGCCGATAGCAGCTATGCCGAGGTCGCGCTGAGCCTTGAATGCGCCGAGCAGCGCTGCAAAAGGCTTTCCCCAGCGCTCGGGGTCGAGGCGGAGCTTTTCAAAATACTCCTGGAAAGTGAGATATACATCCTCAAACTTTGCTCCAGTGGCAATGAGCTTGGATACGGACTCGACGACGGCGAGATAGGCACCGTGGTATGGGCTTTTCTCGGTAATATACGGGTTGTATCCCCAAGACATGTATGAGCAGGTATCGGTATCCTGTTTCTCAACAGAGATCTTGTGTACCATGGCCTGGATGGGCGTCTGCTGGTTTTTGCCTCCAAACGGCATGAGAACGGTGCCGGCTCCGATGGTGGAGTCGAACTCCTCAGACAGGCCGCGCTTTGAGCAGACGTTGAGGTCCCCTGCGAGTTCCTTGTATCCGGCAGTGAAGCTTGAGACCTGCGGCTTGTTAAACTTTTCAGGCTTTGAGGCGTGTATGCTGATATGTTTCTCCGCGCCGTTGGTGTCGATAAAAGCGCGGGACAGATCAACTATCATGTTGCCGTTCCAGGTCATCGTGAGGCGAGGCTCAGCGTTGACGGTGGCGACGACGGTGGCCTCAAGGTTCTCGCTCTCGGCGAGCTCCATGAAGCGGGAGGCGTCGTCCGATGAGACGACAACGGCCATGCGCTCCTGAGATTCGCTTATGGCGAGCTCTGTGCCGTCGAGACCCTCATATTTTTTGGGCACCATGTTGAGGTCGATGTCGAGCCCGTCCGCGAGCTCGCCTATTGCGACCGAGACGCCGCCGGCGCCGAAGTCGTTGCAGCGCTTGATGAGGCGGGCGGCCTCCGGTATGCGGAACAGGCGCTGGAGCTTGCGCTCTTCAGGGGCGTTGCCCTTCTGGACCTCTGCCCCGCAGTGTTCAAGAGACTCGAGCGTGTGCGACTTGGAGGAGCCGGTGGCTCCGCCGCAGCCATCGCGGCCGGTGCGACCGCCGAGCAGGATGACTACGTCGCCGGGCTCGGGGCGCTCGCGGCGCACGTTCTCGGCGGGAGCCGCGGCAATGACGGCGCCTATCTCCATGCGCTTTGCCACATAGCCTGGATGATAGAGCTCGTCGACTATGCCGGTCGCAAGGCCGATCTGGTTGCCGTAGGAACTGTAGCCGTCGGCGGCGGTGGTGACTATCTTGCGCTGCGGCAGCTTGCCGGGCATAGTCTCTTTGACCGGGGTGAGAGGGTCGGCAGCGCCGGTGACACGCATGGCCGCATATACGTAGCTGCGGCCGGAGAGCGGGTCGCGGATAGCGCCGCCTATACAGGTGGCCGCGCCGCCGAAAGGCTCGATCTCAGTGGGATGGTTGTGTGTCTCGTTCTTGAAGAGGAGCAGCCAGTCCTGTATCTCGCCGCCGACATTGACTTTGATCTTGACTGTGCAGGCGTTGATCTCCTCGGATTCATCAAGCTTGTCGAGCATGCCCTTGGTACGCATGAAGCGTGCGGCGAGAGTGCCTATATCCATGAGCGTTACAGGCTTTGTGCGGCCGATCTCGCTTCTGGCGGCGAGGTATTCGTCATATGCGGATTTGAGCAGCTCATCCTCAAACTCTATGTTGTCTATGGTTGTATTGAAAGTGGTGTGGCGGCAATGGTCAGACCAATATGTGTCGATGACGCGTATCTCGGTGATAGTCGGATCGCGCTCCTCGCTGCGGAAATAATCCTGGCAGAACTTGAGGTCGCTGAGATCCATGGCGAGACCGAGATCGTTCAGCATATTCTCAAGCCCGGCGTCATCGAGTTCACAGAAGCCGGTGAGGATATCAACGGTCTCCGGAATGACAAAATCGGTCTTGAGCGTCTCCACAGGCGCCAGAGAAGCCTCACGGCACTCGACAGGGTTGATGACGTATTTCTTGATCGCGTCGATCTCGTCGGCGCTGAGGGCTCCGTAGAGCATATAGACTTTCGCTGTGCGCACGGTGGGGCGGTCGCCGCGGGAGATTATCTGGATGCACTGCGCGGCGGAGTCGGCCCGCTGGTCAAACTGGCCGGGCAGATACTCTACTGCGAACACAACGCAGTCGGACGCATCGCCCATAGTGTCGGTGGCGATGTCAAGCTGCGGCTCGGAAAAGACCGTGCGTACACTGTAATCAAAGAGGTCCCTGTCGATGTTTTCCACATCATAGCGGCAGAGTATGCGCACGTCTGTGAGGGACTTTATGCGCAGCAGAGAATTGATCTCATACTTCAGGGCCTGGGCCTCGTGAGCCAGGCCGGCACGCTTTTCAACAAATACTCTGTATACCATGGTCAACTCCTATTCCCTGACGGCGAGCATGGCGCGCCGTCCTATATCACTTCGGCAGTAAGCATTGGCAAAGTGGACGCGTTTGATGTTGTCGTATGCGTTTTTGATGGCGGAGCCGAGATCGCCGGCCGTACATGTGACGCAGAGCACGCGCCCGCCGGCTGTCAGCAGCTTGCCGTCCGGAGAGAGCTTTGCCCCGGCGATGAACAGCTCACCGGCAAGATCGTCGTCGACGCTTATCTCGAATCCCGTGTCGTATTTTGTCGGATACCCCTCAGAGGCGAGGACGACGCAGCAGGCAGATTCCTTTGAAAACCTGACGTCGACATCGCTCAGACATCCGTCGGCCACAGCGCGCATAATGGTGAACAGATCGCTCTCGAGCAGCGGCAGCACGACCTGTGTCTCGGGATCTCCGAAACGGCAGTTGTATTCAATGACCTTCGGCCCCTTCTCGGTGAGCATGAGGCCGAAATAGAGGCATCCTTTAAATGTGCGGCCCTCAGAATTCATCGCCTTGATGGTCGGCATGAATATTGTGTCCATGCACTGCTTTGCGATGTCGTCGGTGTAATATGGGTTCGGCGCGATTACGCCCATCCCGCCGGTGTTGGGGCCTTTGTCGCCGTCGAAAGCGCGCTTGTGATCCATGGAGGAGATCATAGGCACGAGGGTCTTGCAGTCGGTAAATGACAGGACAGATACCTCCGGTCCGGTGAGGAACTCCTCGATGACGACGCGGCTGCCGCTCTCGCCAAAGACCTTGTCCTCCATCATGGAGCGCACGGCATTTTCGGCATCCTCGCGCGTCTCTGCGATGACGACGCCTTTTCCTAGCGCAAGGCCGTCCGCTTTGATAACGGTGGGAAGCGGCGCGGTCTCAATATATTTGAGGGCCGAGTCCATATCGCTGAAGACCTCGTATGCGGCGGTGGGGATGCCGTATTTCTTCATGAGATCCTTTGCAAAGATCTTGCTGCCCTCAATGATGGCCGCGTTTTTGCGCGGACCGAAGCACTTTATGCCGAGAGACTCGAGCGCGTCGACAGCTCCGAGGACGAGCGGGTCGTCCGGAGCCACGACGGCGAAGTCTATCGCATTCTCCTTTGCAAAGGCAGCAATGCCGTCGATGTCTTTTGCGCCTATCGGCACACAGACTGCGTCGCCGGCCATGCCTCCGTTGCCGGGCAGAGCATAGAGTTCTGTGATCTCTTTGTTCTCTCTCAATTTTTTGATTATAGCGTGTTCTCGTCCGCCGCCGCCGACTACAAGGACCTTCATATATGACACCCCTGTCTGTTAATTTCTGGTTTTGATTATATCCCGCGAGACTATCTCCGCCGCGCGCGGCAGGAGCTTCCACTCCGCCTGTTCCATGACGCGGCGCTGAAGCGTCTCCGGTGTGTCGTTTTTCCTGATGGCGACAGCCTTCTGCAGGACAATCCTCCCGCCGTCGGGCACTTCGTTGACGAAGTGGACGGTGGCGCCTGTGACCTTCACACCATATGCCAGGGCGGCCTCGTGGACTTTCAGCCCGTAAAAGCCTTTCCCGCAGAATGAAGGGATGAGCGAGGGATGGACGTTTATTATCCTGTCGGGATATTTCCTGGTGAAATCACCGGTGAGTATGCTGAGGAAACCCGCGAGGACAATGAGCTCTATGCCCCGCTCTTTCAGCGCGGAGTCTATCTGCTGCTCAAAGGCCTCCTGACTTCCGGCGGCGCGGCGGGTGATGGTGAGCGCCTCAATGCCGTTGTTTCTCGCACGTTCGAGGGCGTAGGCGCCATCGACGTTAGAGATGACAAGGCATATTTCGCCACTTTTAATGACCCCGCTTTTCTGCGCGTCTATCAGTGCCTGAAGATTGGTGCCGCCGCCGGACACCAGCACGGCTATGCGGGCTTTGCTCAGCATATGATGACGCCCTCATCCGAGGCGATGACCTCGCCTATCACATAGGCGTCCTCGCCGCTGTCGCGCAGGACGGACAGGGCCGTGCCGGCGTCTTTCGGCGAGACTGTGACTATCATTCCGACGCCCATGTTGAATGTGTTGAACATGTCGCGTTCGGCAATGCCGCCTTCTTTGGCAATGAGGTCGAATATCGGGAGCACACGCACGTCGGAGCGCTTTATCCTGACAGACAGGCCTTTCGGCATGCTGCGGGGCATGTTCTCATAGAAGCCGCCTCCCGTGATGTGGGCGACGGACTTGACTTTCACATGTTCCATGAGGCTGAGCACCTGCTTGACGTAGATGCGTGTCGGCGTGAGCAGGGTCTCGCCGAGGCTCTTGCCTCCGAGCTCAGGAAGCGGCTTTTTCATGTCGCGGTTCTCAACGTCGAATATCTTGCGCACGAGCGAGAACCCGTTGGAGTGGACGCCGCTGGACGGGAGCGCGATGACGGTGTCTCCCTCTTTGACGTCGTCGTTTGAGAGGATCTTGGCCTTGTCGACGACGCCGACGGAGAAACCGGCCAGATCGTACTCGTCAACCGGGTAAAATCCCGGCATCTCGGCGGTCTCGCCGCCGACAAGAGCGCAGCCGGCCTGGCGGCAGCCCTCCGTGACGCCCTCGACGATGGCCTGTATGCGCTCGGGATAATTCTTGCCGCAGGCGATGTAATCGAGGAAGAACAGCGGTTTTGCGCCGCCGCACACGATATCATTGACGCACATGGCGACGCAGTCGATGCCGACTGTGTCGTGCTTGTCCATGAGGAAAGCTATTTTGAGCTTTGTGCCGACACCGTCGGTGCCGGACACGAGCACGGGCTCGGACATGCCGGCGGTATCGAGGGCGAACATGCCGCCGAATCCGCCGAGCGAACCCATGACGCCGGGGATATATGTGGATTCGACCAGGGGCTTGATCCTGTCGACCGCCTCGTAACCGGCGGTGACGTCGACGCCGGCGGCAGCGTAAGAATCAGAGTGAGAGTTTTTCATTGTCTTACTCCTTTCCGTTCCAGCAGTAAGTGCAGATCTTGTCCGGATCTATGCCGATGGAATCGATGAGGCCATCGAGAGACTGATAGCCGAGCGATGTTATGCGCAGTTTTTTGCATATGGCGCCGAGCATGCACTGGCCGCGCTCGGTCGTGGCATCGGAATATTCGTCGAGATGCTTCTGCCCCTCGTCGCCCTCGAGCTCCTGCACGGTGGAACGCGCGATGAGCTCCATCTCAGAGTTGCTGCGTGAAAAGTTGAGGTATTTGCAGCCGTACATGATCGGAGGGCAGGCAGAGCGCATGTGCACCTCGGAAGCCCCGCTGTCGTACAGGAAGTCGACCGTCTCGCGCATCTGCGTGCCGCGGACGATACTGTCGTCGACAAACAGCAGCTTCTTCCCTTCTATGAGCTCTGGCACGGGTATCTGCTTCATTTTGGCAACTTGATCGCGGACTTTCTGGTTTGCCGGCATGAAGCTGCGCGGCCAGGTCGGTGTGTATTTGACGAACGGGCGCGCAAACGGGAGCTTGCTCTCGTTCGCATAGCCTATTGCGTGCGGCACGCCGGAGTCCGGCACGCCGGCGATATAATCGACGTCGGGCAGAGTGCCGCGCGCCTTCTCATCGGAGGCCATGCGTCGGCCGTTGCGGTAGCGCATTATTTCGACGTTCACGCCCTCGTATCTGGAGTTCGGGTATCCGTAATATGTCCAGAGGAAAGCGCATATCTTCATTGTCTTGCCGGGACCGCGAAGCACGGTTATATCTTCAGGTGTGACTCTGACGATCTCACCCGGGCCGAGCTCGTACTCGTCGTGATATCCGAGTTTGCTGTAAGCGAAAGACTCAAAGGATACACAATGGCCGTTCTCATCCTTGCCTATCAGCACAGGCAGGCGGCCGTATTTATCGCGGGCCGCAATGATCCCGTCTTTGTCGAGGATGAGTATGGTCGCAGAACCGTCGATAACATCCTGAGCGTGAGTGATGCCGTCTGCCAGTGAATCAGCCTGGTTTATCAGGGCGGCGATGAGCTCGCTCTGGTTGACTTTGCCGGAACTCATGGCCATGAACTGATGGCCGTGATCGGAAAAGTACTGTTCAACGAGCTTTTCCGCGTTGTTGATTATGCCGACGGTCGTTATAGCATAAAGACCGAGATGCGAGCGGACGAGCAAAGGCTGCGGATCAGTGTCGCTTATGCATCCAATGCCGCTGCAGCCTTTGAAATCGCGAAGATCATCTTCGAATTTCGTCCTGAACGGGGTGTTTTCGATGTTGTGGATCTGGCGCTGAAAGCCAGTATCAGCATCATAGATGGCCATTCCGCCGCGGCGGGTGCCGAGATGGGAATGATAGTCTACGCCGAAAAAAATGTCGAGCACGCAATCTCTCTTTGAAACCGCTCCAAAAAAGCCGCCCAATTCTCAGACCTCCGATATTTTCTGAATTTTAAAGTGGATCACTTGCTGCTGTCGACAAGACGGCGCATGACTTCAATGTAGGCGTCCTCAACACCGCCGAGATCACGTCTGAATCTGTCCTTATCGAGCTTCTCGTGGGTAGTGCTGTCCCAGAGTCGGCAGGTATCGGGAGAAATCTCATCCGCGAGGACTATTGTCCCGTCGGGCAGGCGGCCGAACTCGAGCTTGAAGTCGACCAGGTCTATGTTCATCTTCTTGAAGAACTCCTTGAGCAGATCGTTGACTTTGAAGGCAAGGGTCTTGATGGTCTCAATCTCCTCGGCAGTGGCAAGCTTGAGAGCCAGCGCATGATAGGAATTGATCAGAGGATCATGGAGGTCGTCGTTCTTGTAGGAGAACTCGATGGTGGGAGCGTCGAAAACAATGCCCTCATCAACGCCGTAGCGCTTTGCAAAAGAGCCGGCGGAGATGTTGCGGATGATGACCTCGAGCGGGACTATGCTGACCTTTTTGACGACGGTGTCGCGCTCATTGAGCTCCTCGACAAAGTGGGTGGGCACACCGTGAGCCTCGAGCATCTGCATGAGACGGTTGGTCATCTGGTTGTTGATTGCACCCTTGCCGGTGATCGTGCCTTTTTTGAGCCCGTCGAAAGCGGTGGCGTCGTCCTTGTAGGAGACGATGCAGTAATTATCGTCGTCAGTGGCGTAAACCTTCTTGGCCTTGCCCTCGTAGAGCTGAACGGTTTTTTCCATTTTATTTTCCTCCCAAATTTGATTACTTGTTGAACTCTTCTTCGATCTTCCTGTTTTTCTCGAGCACGTTGGCAGAGGCCTTGGCTCTGGCGCTGTCGAGCTTTTCGGCGAGCTCCGCGTCGCCGATAGCGATCATCTCGATAGCAAGCAAAGCGGCGTTGGCGGCTCCGTCGATTGCAACTGTGGCAACGGGGATGCCGGACGGCATCTGTACAGTGGACAGGAGGGCGTCAACGCCGTCGAGATTGGACGACTTAACAGGTATGCCTATGACAGGCAGCGTGGTATTTGCGGCGAGAGCGCCGGCAAGATGGGCCGCTTTTCCAGCGGCAGCAATTATGGCTCCGAACCCGTTGGCGCGGGCGTTCATCGAAAAGCTGCGGGCCTCTTCGGGAGTCCTGTGGGCGGAATAGACGTGCACCTCAAACGGGACACCGTATTCCGACAGCGTGTCTATGGCCTTTTTCACGACGGGCAGATCACTGTCGCTGCCCATGATAACCGCGACTTTTTTCATAATTTGCCTCCTCCGGTAAAGATAAAAAGGCGACCTGTGCGAGAGAAAAATAAAAGGCCGCCGTTTTGTGATATTGTAAAACGCTGCGCCCATACGGGCACAAAATATCATTATATGTAAATAATAAACGATTTGTCCCGATACGTCAACGATTAATTGCCCAAACATTTTTGCGGCGGGCACAGGAACGGTGATTATTTTTCACATAAATCTGACAGGGCGCATTTTGAGGCGAAACGCACCGTGGTAACGGCGGCCTCGGCGCGCGTTGCGCTGCCGTGCGGATCAAAGCTGCCGTCGGGACGGCCGGTTATGAGACCTGAGAACGCACACCAGTATACAGACAGTTTTGCCCAGGTGTCTATGCTGGCGGAGTCGGAGAAAGCTGGTTTTTTCGTATATTCCGTCGTGATGCCGAGAGAATTTGCGAAACGACAGAAAAGCACGGCCAGCTCTTCCCTGCTTATGTACTCATCCGGCGAGAATAACCCGCCGCCAGTGCCAAGCACTATACCCTGCTCGGATGCCCAGGCAACTGCCTCAGAATACCAGGAGCCGGCAGGCACATCTGTGAATCCCGCGGTGCCGGATGGCTCCGGAGAGCCGGCCATCCTGTGCAGAATGGCGGCGGCCATGGCTCTTGTGAGCGGGCTCTCCGGATCAAACCTGTCTTCTCCCGTACCGGTTAGTATCCCATATGCTGCACACCTGGCGATGGCGCTCTCGGCCCAGTGCCCCTCAGTGTCGGAAAACTCGACATTGAAGCTCAACAGGTTGTCGACAAAATGAGGGACATTTATTAGGCCCCAGCCGAACGTCGTATCGTAGCCAGGGGTGCCAAGATCTGTCGTGCTCATTTTGAGCAGTGCCATGAACTCGGACGCCGTGATATTCGGATACAGCTGTTTTGCCATTGCCGCCAGGGCTGTGACGTGCACCGATGAAAATGACGTTCCGCTCCCACGCATATATACGCCGGGCGAGCTTATGCCTGCGCTTAGTATGTCGGAGCCGGGCGCAACGACGAACACGCTGTCATTGTGCTGGGAGAAATCGCTCACTTCAAGCGATGAATCGACTGACCCGACACCTACGACGTTTTCGTATGCCGCAGGATACATGAGCGATGTGCCGCCGTTGTTTCCCACTGATGCGACTATAATGACGCCTTGTGAAACGGCGTGATCTATGGCTTTTTTGAGCGCAGGCATATCATCAGGTATGCCTATGCTGAGGTTGATCACGTCGCAGTCGAGTTTGCCGGAGGCGAGATAGATAGCGGAGAGTATATACTCAGCACCGGTCTGCTGGCCCGATGAAAAGCATTTTATTGGCACTACTTCCGCACTGTCGACCATCCCTGCAAGGCCGACGCCGTCGTTTCTTGGGGCGGAGAGCATGGCTGTGATGAATGTGCCGTGTCCGCTGGAGTCTTTGACATCGGATGAGCTGTCGAGCATGTTGAACCCGCTCAGCAGCTTTGCGCCGCGCAGGTCGTCATGCTCGGAGTAGACACCGGAGTCGATGACAGCTATGCGCACGCCGGTCCCATCCAGGCCTTTGTCCCAGGCGTATTCAATATTGATCATGTGCAGATTGGTCTGCTGTTCATAGAGTGGGTCGCCATCGCCGGCGGCGCGGGCAGGAAGAGCCGGCGATAGGAACAGCATTATGACCAGAAGAAAAGATATAGATTTGCGCACAGCCCCAGACCTCCGCTACGTTGTCATAAAAGCAGTATATCACAGTTGACGTGACCTTAAAATAGAAAAACTGTAAATTGTCAAAGAAGGTCACCTGACAGCTGCCCGGATCATAACATGGGAGTGGCGGGGCCTACGCCATGATGTACAGGGGAAATAAATGAGGGACTAAAATCTTGTAGGAGGAATATCGTGGAAGACAACAAGTGCGATTACACCAGAGGGATGCTGCCTGAATGTGCGCCGCTGGCTCTGGCATACGTTCCCATGCAGCAGTCTGCAACTCCGGCATATCCGCCTGAGGATGCGCTCAAGCGCGGCACCCTGTTCCCCGGGCTCGATCTGCCGTTCATGAATATAGTCAACAAAAATGCCATAACCAATACGCCGCTGGCAGAACTTATGGCGCTTGACTTTGTGTGCAACGAGCTACTGCT
>CAJFRI010000040.1 GCA_904419385.1 Candidatus Heteroscillospira lomanii | reverse complement strand
GGAATAGAGCGCCTGACCGCTGTCATCTTCGCTGAAGTAGGCATAAACCTGTGTTCCCGGAACATCGATTCTGATATCGCCGTATTCGTTTATGTTTATGTTTTCCTCGCCGAACTCGGCGATAAGGTCGGCCAGCGCTCCGCTCTCTGATATTGCATATTCTATCTCCTCGTCAAACATGGGCATGGCGCACCAGACGAGCGGGGAGGTCTCGGGCGAGACGTATCCGAAGCGGTCGGGGTAGAAGAATTCAACAGAGAAATCCTCGCTGCCCAGGTTGTAGACGTCATGGCGTGTCGGGCCGTTTGGTGTGTCCGGCATGAGCTCAGGGTCGCCGTCGGGGTTGGAATAGAGAACAGTGAGCTCCGCGCCGTTTGGCTCGACATATACGGAGAAGCCGTCCAGCTCAAAGCGCCAGCCGTCGCCGTCTGGTGATGCCGTGCAGCGCTCCGACCACGTCTCGAAATGGCGCAGCAAACGGCCGGCCGACATCTCGTAGTAGTACTGGCACATGTAGAGCGCGATGTCCATAGTCTCCTCCTGCGGCTCGCCGAGGAAGAGGAAAGCGCGTCCCCCATCGCCGAAGCCGCCTGAGTACCACATGGAGGCGGCCTCAAAGCCGACATCCGGCAGCTCCACCGGTCCGGCCGCGACGGGTACGACGGGGTCGTCCTCGTCGCGGTAAATTCTGTCGGGATTCGGTGTCGACTCCGGCGTGGGCTTGGGTGTTGGCGTCGGAGTGGGAGCAGGTGTGGTGGTCTGCGTCGGCGCGGGAGCAGGGCTCTCCACCGCGGAGGTCTCCGGCGTCGGCACCGGTGTGGGCGCCGCGGAGTTCCCGCCGCACCCGGCGAGCAGGATGAGCGCGAGGGCGAGCGCCATGGCTGGCAGTTTCTTATTCATCTTTTTCATCTTCGAACACTCCTTTCAGCGTGCCGCAGGCCTCGAAACGGCCCGCGGCAGCGGCGAACGGCGGCAAAAGCAGGGCCCGTGCAGACAGGAATGACTGTATCACGGCAGCCGTGCTTTCTGAATGAGATGTGATCTTACTATAATTATAAATGTTGAGATTATAGAATCAAGTATTTATAACCTGATACGCAAAAAACAGCCGCCGGCCTGTGCTTTGCACGATAAGGGCCGGCGGAGTTGTCATATCATACGGAGATAGCGCGTATCCCGGCGGAGAAGTCGGCGGTTTCGACGGGAGGAAAGATGTTGACACGACAACATCATGTGGTTATAATTACACAAGTTGATTTGTCAACATTTCATGGCCGCCCAGCGGCAGAAAGGAACGTGTCAACGTGAGATCCCATTCCATTGCAAAACGAATCGCTCTGGCTGCCGCCGCCGTGGTGCTGCTGCTGGCCGCCTGTGTGTTTATCATGTGGCGCAGCGAGATCGCGGCTTTCATGAGCATCGAACAGGTGCGCGGGCGCGACGACGCCCATCAGGACGGCTCGGTATACACCATGCATGTGAGCGGCGGGTTTTATCTCGACGACTTCGTCGAACAGGGCGGCGTGAGCAGCGACTCCGAGCTCATCTCCTTCGTCACCGGAAAGATAACCAAGGGACTCATCCCCATGGAGATCAGCGAGAGCGAGATCGCCTGCTCCGCCTTTACCGCCGTGACCGCCGACGGCGACAGGCTGTTTGCCCGCAACTACGACATGGACAAGACCAACACCTGCATAGTCTACACCGACGCCAGCCCCGGGCGGCACGCATCGGTCTCCACCGTCGACCTGCAATTTCTCGGCATAGACCCCGAGAGCGACATGACCGGGTTCATGGAAAAAGTGAACAGCCTCGCCGCACCGTACGCCCCGCTCGACGGGGTGAACGACGCGGGCGTCAGCTGCGCGATATTCATGTCGTACCAGGGGGCCGAGACCGTCCCCACAGATCAGGACACCGGCAAGCCCGACATCACCTCGACCACTCTGCTCCGCCTCATCCTCGACTACGCCGACGACCTGGACGAGGCGGTCGAGATCGCGCAGAGCTATGACCTGCACGACTCCGCCGGGACCTCCTATCACTACATGGTGGCCGATTCAAGCGGCCGCAGCGCCATACTGGAGTATGTAGCCGGAACCGACGCCACGGACAACGACGGCGCGGCGCGCACTCTCGTCGTGACCTACAATGACGGCGACGGGCATATAGGCGAGCGCGAGGGCGCTGCTGACTACCAGTGGATAACGAACTTTATCATCCAGCCGGGCTATTACGAGGACCCCGCCGAGCGCAAGGGCTATGACAGGTATGAGAAGCTCTGCGAGGAGCTCGGCGCTGCCGGCGGCGTTGTCGGCGACGAGGCGGCCGCGATGGACATACTTGCCTCCGTCGGCCGCCGCTCCTGGAACAATGACGACTCAAACAGCTGCACCGTCCACAGCGTGGTGTATAACCTCACGGACAGGACGGCCATGTGGATACCGAACGAGCACTACGGCGACGAGAGCGCCGTGTTCACCCTCAGCGCGTCGGATTGAGCAAAGGGGCTTCCCAGGCCGGGCGGGGCGTGTTATGATATACATATATTAATAGTCAGGAGGGTGCCCCAATGCTGCGTTTCAACCACTTCAACTTCAACGTGCTCGACCTCGAGCGGAGCCTGAAATTCTACGACGAGGCCCTCGGCCTGCGCCCCGTGAGGGAGAAGCAGGCGGAGGACGGCTCGTTCAAACTCGTGTTCCTCGGCGACGGGGAGAGCGATTTCAACCTCGAGCTCACCTGGATGCGCGACCGCAGTGAGCCGTATGACCTCGGCGAGTGCGAGTTCCACCTCGCGTTCCAGACCGACGAGATGGACAAATGGCGCGCCCACCACGATGAGATGGGCGTTGTCTGCTTCGACAACCCCAAGATGGGCGTCTACTTCATCTCCGACCCCGACGGGTATTGGATAGAGATCACCCCGGTGAGGAAGTGAGCCTCATGATAGGCCTGTGCTCCGGAGTATTTTCCAGAGAGTGGTTTTACTTATGCCGAGTTCTTCTGCTACGAGTGCACGTGAGCCAAAATGCTTGCGCATGAGTTCCTCTAGCTCTGAACGTTTTATAATGCGTCCTTTTACACTTATCTCATTTTTCGGTTCATGCTGTGACGGGCGATTCGGCGCCGTCTCAAACAGAGAGTAGGCATCGAGCTCGCGGCGTATGCTGGTCATGTCGATTACCTGCTCATGTGATATGGCGATGAGCCGCTCGCAGAAGTTGCGCAGTTGGCGGATGTTGCCGTCCCAGCTGTGTTCTGCAAGCAGAGCGATGGCGTCATCGGTAACGACTACAGATTTTTTGAATATCTTGTTGTAATCATCAAAGAATTTTTTGGCGATAAGTTCGGTGTCGCCTGGACGCTCGCACAAATCAGGTATCCTCAGTGAGAGCACGCATAGTCTGTAATACAGATCGCGCCTGAATCGGCCGTTTTCGATGGCGTCCTTGAGGTTGGTATTGCTAGCGGCAATTATCCTAGCATTCACAGGAGTGATGTCACCGCTGCCTATGCGGCGGACACAGCGCTCCTGTATGACGCGCAGCAAGGCAATCTGTGCCGGCATGTCGAGCTCAGACACCTCGTCAAGGAACAAAGTGCCATTGTGTGCCATCTCAAAATATCCGGCTTTGCCGCCTTTCTGCGCGCCAGTGAAAGCACCGTCAACATAACCGAAAAACTCGCTCTCAAGTAGGGAAGAAGGTATGGCTCCACAGTTGACTGCGACGAAAGGGCCGTTCTTGCGGCTCGAGGCGTTGTGTATGCCCTGGGCAAACATCTCTTTGCCTGTGCCTGTGGAGCCATAGATAAGCACATTTGAGTTAACCTCGGCGAAATCTGCCGCTATTTCGATGCTTCTGCGTATCTGAGGTGACACTCCGATTATGCTGTCAAACGTGTAAGAAGCAACGTTGCCGCGTAGAGCCGCACTGCGGCGCATTTTGGTCTCAATTTTTGAGAGTGACTCTTGCTCCTGCAGCATTATGCTGGCACCGAGGACACTGCCGCTGTCGGAGACAGGCCGTATGGTCATGGCATATGTTTTTCCTCTGTGCTCGAATACCTGCAGAGGACAGGATTTGCCGCTCTCTATTACCTGTTCACATAGTTCGATTATCACATGAGGTACCAGTACATTAAGCTTGACCGGGGCGCTGCGGTCACTCCACTGAACATTGAATATTTTTTGCGCGGCAAGATTGAACACCTCGACATCGAGGTCGGTGTCAATGCCTATGAGTCCATCGGTCACAGCATTGAGCATACTTGAGCGCCGTTCACTGCGGTGCCGTTCTACTCGTATGGCGTTTCGCATGGCTACGGCGCGGTAGTAACACTCTTTGAGAGTTTCATCTGTTGCACAGAGAATGGAAAACGGTATACCGTTTTCTTTAGCATAGCGCGATGCATAGGCCCCGCATATCAATACGTCTGCTCCGTCTTCTATGGCGAGGCGGACGCTTTTTTTTACATCTTTTGACTCATAGCAGAAATATGTGCGTATATTTAGGGATATCTCTTTCAGCAGATATGAGGCTGTCTTTATGTATTTTTCTATACCTACATAGGCAATGATGGGGGCAATTTTATCAGGACACGAAAGACGTGCCCGCTGGATGGCATCAAGAAAATCATGGTCGTGTATTTCGATTTCACTGTACTGGCAGTAGAGCTCGTTGTCCATAAGATCAACTATGTCTTGCCGGCTGAGCAGGATATCGTCTACGTCGAGCTTCAGGTCGTTCCTGAGGTTCCAGGCGCTCAGCATGGTGGCGTTATAGACCTCCAGATTTGGATCACCGGTTTCTTTTTTTATGTTATTTGCATATACGGCATTTATATCTCCAGAAGCAATGAGCACAATTTTTTCCATAAGACCTGATACCTCCTCACATCTGGATTATATCATTGTCTTAATAAATCATCAATTATTTTTAATGAAATATTAACCGCGCAAGTGATAAAAATTATCAATAAAGCTATAAAATCCGAACATTTGATCTCATGTTATTGTACTATTACTACAAAAAATATATAAAGTTTTTTGATAAAGGCACGAAATATATGCTTGTTAGCTGAAATAACGCTATTTGGCACGAATATTGCAATATTTATACAAGTAAAAGTTGGCGACAGCCAAAAAAGGGAGGATAATAAATATGAAAAAATTTACTAGTCTTATTCTGGCGTTACTGATGATATTGTCGCTATTGAGCGGCTGTGGCGGTTCAGGTGATTCTGAACCGGAGTCATCCACACCTGAGGGACAGAATACTCAGGAAGAACATTTCGTCCTCGATCTCAATACGCCGTTTGCTGCTGAGGGACCTGCTGGTCTTGCGGCTGTTGAGTTTGCAAATGAGGTCAAAGAGCGCTCCGGCGGAACCATCGAGATCAACGTCTTCACCGACGGCGCCCTCGCGAACGGCAATGAGAGCTGGACTTCTCTGGCTGCCGGGGATCTCGACATGTGTATCATCGGCCAGGAGGGCTTGGACGCGTTTGCCCCGGAGTATACTTTCCTCATCAGTCCTTTCCTCATCCGGGATTATGATCATCTGCACGCCCTGCTCGAGTCTGAGATAGGCGATGGCCTTGTGGAAAAGTACAGGGAAGCTGGCATAGAGACTCTTGCTTTCCACTACCGCGACATACGAGTCCTTGCCTCCGATAAAGAGGTCGTGACACCAGATGATGTCTACAATCTAAAACTCCGCCTGCCGGGTATTACTACCTTCGTTGAGGCGTGGAGCGAGCTCGGTGCCCTGCCTACCACAGTCGCCATGAGTGAGCTCTACACTGCACTGCAGACAGGTATGGCCGAAGCCTGTGAGGGCGGCTATGAGCAGATGGTCCAGCTCAAAGTTTATGAGGTTCAGGACTATATCATCAACACCGAGCATGAGTATGAGCATGTTTACCTCAACATCAACAAGGATCTTTTCGACAGTATGAGTGAGAACCAGCAGAACATTCTTCGCGAGTGTGCAGAGAAGTGGATGCTTTGGGCAGATGAGCAGAGCGAGTCCATGCGTGAAGAGTATAAGCAGGAGTGCATTGACGGCGGCATGACCTATGTCGAGTTCGACAAAGCACCGTTTGTAGAGGCTCTTGAGGACTTCCATCGCTCTCAGTTTGAAACCAAGTGGGCTGGTTACACCTATGATGAGATCATGTCCTACGCCGACTGACATGTGATATTGCAACGGGACTTGTAGTGAGTCCCGTTGCCTTCTTGAGAGGGATTAGAATATGAAAAAAGCATTTGCCAATCTATTGAAAGCAATAGATGCAATCTGTGCTTTCCTGCTTTTTATGATATTTCTGCTTATAACCGTACAGATTGTGTGCCGTTTTACGCCGCTTACACTCACCTGGACGGAGGAGCTTGCAAGGATCTGTTTCGTGCTGATGTCGTATCTCGCGGCGCCGCTTTGTCTGGCTGAGGGTTCGCACATAGCTGTCGATATGGTAGTGAACCACTTGCCTGCAAAGATACAGAGAGTGGTAAACGTCGTCATTCAGCTTGCGATATGTGTGTTCTGCGTGGCCTTTATCAAGAGTATGTTTGTTAATATCGAATCAAATGTTGGTGTCACAACGGTCACCATGACGTGGCTGCCCCTGAACTGGATATATATTTTAGAGATAGCTGCATTCGTTATCACATTCTTCGTTGCGGCGGTACAGCTCTATCTCGCCGCTGCCGGCAAGACTATGACTATCTCCGTCCTTGAACAGACAGAAAGCAATCTTACAGAGGAGGATCTTGGCCTATGAGTTCTGGAGTCCTTATAGGAATGCTTATTGGCATAATGCTGGTGCTTTTTTTGCTCAAAGTACCTATATATATTAGTATGCCGCTGTCAGGAGTCATAGTGATGCTGATAAACGACAGCATGAAGTGGGGTACTGTGGCGATGAAAATGCATGTTGGCGTCGACACATTCACCCTGCTTGCCATTCCAATGTTCCTCATGGCGGCGAAGATAATGAACACCGGTGGCATAACTAGACGATTGTTCCAATTCTGTAATTCACTGGTGGGCTGGTTACCGGGGGGGCTTGGACATGTAAATGTCCTGGCGTCGGTCGTGTTTGCGGGAATGAGCGGCACAGCTGTATCCGACGCGGGCGGACTCGGTTCCATAGAGATAGAGGCTATGACAGAACATGGCTTCGACAAAGAGTTCTCTATCGCAGTTACTGCCGCCTCATCTACTCTCGGTCCGATAATCCCACCGAGCATCCCTATGGTTGTGTATGCTACTGTCGCCGGTGCATCGGTCGGTGCGTTGTTTATGGCCGGAATATTCACCGGAGTGCTCATGGCGGTAATAATGATGATAGTCGTTGCGATCTATGCTGTCCGCCGCCGCTATCCGCGCGGACCGTTCCCGACTGTGCACAGCTTTTTTAAGGCGCTCAGACAGGGTATTCTGCCATTGCTCGCACCGGTAATCCTGCTCTATGGAATTTATTCCGGAAAATTTTCACCCACTGAGTCTGCTGTCATAGTTGTCATTTATTCGTTGTTTCTGTCCTGTGTGGTCTACCGCGAAGTAAAGTGGGCTGATATCGTCCGTATTGTGCGCGAGACCGTGCGCGACTCCTGTACTATCGCTATGCTCATTGCTGGCGCTACTTTGTTCGGATATGTTGCCGTACGTCTGCAGCTCCCGCAGAAACTACTTGAAATGATGACATCTGTTGTCAGCAGCAAGTGGACTCTTCTCATAATCCTCAATATTTTCCTGCTTATCATTGGATGTTTCCTTGAGACAGCATCTGCCATCACCATACTTGTCCCTCTTATTTTGCCTATGCTTGCTGCCTATGGGATAAATGATGTACATTTCGGCGTTATTATGGTGCTCAATCTCATGATTGGATTGCTGACACCGCCGTTTGGCCTTGTGCTGTTCGTGTTGTCAAGAATAGGCAAGATATCGGTCGGACGATTGGCGGTTGTGCTCTTGCCGTGGATGGGAGCGCTGCTGGTTGCGCTGCTGCTGGTTACATTTATTGAGCCTATAACCATGTGGCTGCCAACCACACTAGGATTGATGGGGTAGTCGAATATATGGAGAATTTTGACATTATTATCAAAAACGGTGACATTGCCGACCCATACGCCGGTGTGTGGCGCAGAGGCAACATAGGCATATCCGGTAGGCGATCTGCCGGAGTTGTCAGCGACGGGCTTGAGGGGCGTATCACGATCGATGCCGAGGGCTGTGTCGTTATGCCGGGTCTTATTGACATGCATACCCATATATTCTACAGCGGAAGTGGGATAAGCATACGCCCAGATCTGCTCATCCCTATGGGTGTCACGACGACTGCCGATGCTGGCAGTGCTGGCTGCTCGAACTACCGTGCATTCCATGATACCGATATACGTGGTAGCGCCGTGCGCATATTCTCATACCTCAACGTTTGTTCTTTTGGTCAGCCGGGACACGGTTTCCAGGAAGATCTCGATCCCTCACTCTACGACAGCGGCGCCATACGAGAGCTCTTGGAGGAATATCCTGAGATACGAGGGTTGAAGTTACGCATAGGGCGTGAAATCGTAGGTGAGCTGGGACTCGAACCGCTTATTAAAACAAAAGATTTGGCGCAGAAGCTCGGGGTGCCTATAGTTGTGCATATCTCAAACCCTCCTGCGCCGGAGAGCGAGGTTGTATCCATACTCGATGACGGTGATGTGTTCTGTCACTGTTTCCATGGTAAAGGTGACTATACCATAATCGGTCATGACGGCAGGGTGCTGCCGGAGGTGATCAAGGCGCGGGAGCGGGGCGTGATATTCGACTGCGCGAATGGATTTACAAATTACAGCCACCGTGTTGCGCGTGCGTCACTCGAGTGTGGTTTTGAACCAGATGTAATTTCGACAGATTTGTGTAAGACTGTTTTGGAAATGGATGGGTTCGGCCGTAGTTTGTGTTATGTGATGTCGAAATACATCTCACTTGGCATGCATTTCAGATCTGTCGTTCGAGCTGTAACCGAGACACCGGCTAGGGCGCTCGGAATGGAGGGACGCATAGGAACTCTTGCTCCGGGAGCGGATGGCGACGTGACCATATGCAAAATCTTTAAAGCACGTCCTCGCTATATCGATAACGCAGGCGGTGAGTTCTACGGTGACACTATGCTTACGCCGGTAATGACCATAAAAAACGGAGAAATAATGTATAGGAGCGAAATGTTTTGATTTTATTTCCAATTGCCGGAGGGCGGCTAGCTGCCGCTCTCCGGCTTTTTGCATTTCCGCGCGCAAAGTGCGCCCAGCGCCGGGACAAGCCCGAAGGTGAATATCGGGCTCAGGAGCGGGACATAGCGCATCGACAGAGCCGAGAGCTCGGCCGAAGACGGCGCGAGCACACCGGCCAGGACAGACGAGGCTGTCGCGCAGAGCCAGACTATCCACCGCCCGCCGCCGAGGCGGAGCGCCCTGCCGCGCGAGCGGTCTATCCCCACGCCGAGCGCCGAGCTCAGCGAGGCACCCGCCGCGTGCATCAGCAGAGCCACGAGCACGAAGTCGGCGAAGAACCATATCGCTATCACGAGCGCCTCCACGCGCTCTATGGCGTCGAACATGCGCAGGTTGCGTATCATAACGAAATAGGGATTATTGATCTCCCTTGTGAGCACGGGGCCGAAACAGCCGACGCTCGTGAAGCACAGAAGCGACAGCAGCCCCGAGCAGAGCGCGGCTCCCCCGGCCCCGAGCCCCGAGCCGTCCCGGGAGCAGAGCGACGCGCACACGGCGACGCTCCCGGCACCCAGAAACGGCAGTACGCCGAGCAGTATGCCCACCCAGTCGCCCGCCACGGGCCGCGAGAATGTCATGAGCGAGACCTCGGGCAGGGCGAGGAGCAGCGTGAGCAGCATGACGCCGATGAGCATGGGTTTTGCTATCTCCGACAAGCGCCCAAGCACGCGGAAGCGCCCCAGCCCGGTCATCAGCGCAAAAGCGCCCATTGCGGGGATATAGGAGAGCGGCGTGCTCTCCGGGAATATCGTCGAGATAAAGCGGTTCGCCGCCGTGCGCATGATGAAAGCGGCGTAAAACACGAGCCAGGCGGCCTCGACAATGAGGAGCACCTTGCCGGCGGCGCCGAGACGGCGCGCTGCGCTGCCTGCCAGCGGCGCGCCTGCCTTTTTTGCCAGGTGCGCCATCAGCACATAAAAGCCTGCGAGCAGCGGCGCCGCGATGAGCGCGCTTATCCATGCGTGTTCGTCCGCGAACGGAACTGCCAGCGCCGGCAGCGTCCTGATGGCGGGAGAGAGTATGGCGCAGAGCCCGACGGAGTTCAGCTGCCTGCGCGAGACGGTATCCGTGTCCATGATTGCCTCCTCTCAGTCGGAGCCGGAGCGCATGTCGTAGTCGCGGTCTATCCCGGCGCTCACGCTCACGCGCATCTCCGCGCCGGAGAGCTCCCCGGCCCAGTTGTCCTCGACTGCGGCGAACTCCTCCGGCGACGCGCGGCGCACATAGCCGTCGAGCCCGAGGCAGTCCGCCCCGTACTTTGCCGGGAGCGCGAGAGTCTCCCGCAGCCAGTGTTCCGCCTTTTTCTCGACGGCGCGCTCTATCTCCGCCGCCATCTCAGGGCCTATCGCCCCGCCGCCAGGCAGCTCGGGCACGGAACAGTTGAGGCGGCTCTTGACCTCTATTGCCTCGAGATGGCCGTCCGTCGACCATACCGGCTCTATCGAGCAGCCCTCGCTGCGCAGGCCGACCGTCGCCGTGAGCGCGCCGGCGGTCACGACGGTGGTGCCGCCGCCTCCGAGGCCGAGCAGCAGGTCGACCCCGCGCGCGTCCTCGCCCAGCAGCCAGCTCTCAACGCGCGTGCCCACGACGACGGCATAGCCCCGGGCGACTGCGGCCTTTTCCCCGCTGTCGGAGAAGACGACGCCCTCGGTGTCCTCCGTCTCTATGGCGCACATCAGCGCCGCCCCGCGCTCGACCAGGGCGCGCATCGTCTCCTGGTATGTGAACACATGGCTCGTGCCCTCGCGGCTGGCCACGCGGTCTATCGAGCTGAGCATCTCCGACGCGGAGGAGCCCTCGCCGGCCGAGAGCGTGATGAGTTCGCCGGCCTCGCCGCCGTGCAGCACCATAAGGCCGACGTCCATGCGTATCTGCACCGAGCGGAGGAAAAAGTCGAGGCAGAGCTCGAGGTCGTCCTCGGCGAGTGCGGAGCCTATCACGGCATAGCCCGCGTGGGCATAGTTCATATCCTCGTGGACGGAGAACATCTGCATGCGGCCTATCGCGTCGGTCACGCTCGCGCCGCCGATCGACATGACGGTCGAGCTGCTCTCCCCGCTGCGGCCCGAGTCTATGGTGAGGCGCACGCCCTCACCGGATGAGTCGAAGCCCAGCGCCTGGATGAGATGCAGCTCCCCCACGTCGCGGTAGTTCGAGTATATGGACACGCAGCCGCTCGTCAGCAACATGCACAGGGCGCAGAGCAGAAGTTTGACTGTCCTCATCGCCGCATCCTCACATCGCCGGTGTGCAGGGCGCCGTCGCGCGTCTTCATCGTGCCCAGCGGCGGGCGCATCATGGCGCGCACTGCCGCGCGCAGGCCGCCCTCCGTGAGCGGGCTGAGGTACGGCACGCCAAAGCTCTCGAGCGAGCACAGGTGCCACAGCAGCGCCGCGAGCGCGCACATTATGCCGTACATCCCGCCGGCCATAGCCGCGAACACGCATCCCAGGCGCATGAGCCGCAGGACAGAGCCGAGGTCCGCGCTCGGGCAGGTGTAGCCCGATATGCCGGCCAGCGCCACCACTATGACCGCGATCGGAGACACGACCCGCGCCTCCACCGCCGACTGGCCCACTATCAGCGCGCCGATTATGCTCACCGTCTGGCCTATCGGGTCCGGCAGGCGCAGGCCGGCCTCCTGCAGCAGCTCAAAGGCGAGCAGCATGGCGAGTATCTCGATAAAAGTAGAAAAAGGCACCTGCTGCTTGCTGTCGATGATGGAGATGAGCAGCTTGGTCGGGATCATCTCCTGGTGATACAGCGCCACGGCGACGTACAGTCCCGGCAGCAGCACGGTTATGAACAGCCCCACATAGCGCAGAATAGTTATGAGCGAGGCCGTGACGAAATTGTTCGACGTGTCCTCCGGCACTTTCAGCAGCTGCGGCAGCGTCGCCGGCGCGAGAAAGCCGTAGGGCAGGCCGTCGATTATGACCCCGACGCGCCCCTCCAGCAGATTGAGCGCGAACTTGTCCGGCCGCTCGGTGTGTATGAGCTGGGGAAAGGGCGAGCGGGGCGAATCCGCGAGCGCCTCCTCGATCTCCGCCGTTGTGAGCACGCCGTCGACGTCTATCTCGCTGAGCCGGCGCCGCGCCTCGGCCACGAGCGCGGGATCTGCGATGCCGTCCACATACATCAGCGCCGCCGCCGTGCGGCTCTTGCGGCCGATGATGCTCTGCTCGAGCTTGAGCGCCGGGCTCGCGAGCTTGCGGCGCACGAGCGCGGTGTTGATGCGCAGGTTTTCGATGAAAGCGTCCTTTGCGCCCTTGATGCTCTTCTCCGAGCCCGGCTCGCCCACTGAGCGCTGCGCCGGCAGCTTCAGCTCGAAGGAGAAAGCCGTTTTCTCCGCGTCGAACACAAGCACGGCGCAGCCGCGCGCGAGATCATCGGCCGCGTCTGAGAGGAGAGTGCGCCGCCTCATCGCGCACACTCCGGCCGCCCCGTTGGCGATGAGGTCGATGCACTCGGCCTCGCTGCGCGGCGCGCCAAGGCGCAGGGCGTCCGTGAGCGGGGCGATGAGCGCGAGCGACACGTCCGCGGTCGCGATCAGCCCGTCAATGAAAAACAGCTGCGCGCGCACCGCGGGGTCGCCTCCGAGATAGAGCGGCAGCTCCCCGAGATCAAAACAGTTGGAGTACACTCTGCGTATCCCGTCGGAGCTGAGCGCCCCCGGATAGGGCGGCTTTTTTGCCGGGTGATAGGGCGGGAGCGAACTTTTTTTGAAGATCCCCATGGCGCCCTCCTTGTAAAATCTGTGTTATCCGTGTGCATGTTAGCATGCCACGGCAGCAGAGAAATTATAACCTCTACCTTATATTGTGCCGGAATAATGAAAAAATACCAAGATATGGCTGCAATATAATTTTTTTAGAAAAAAGCGAAAAAAAGGAAAAAAGTAGTTGACAAGGGAGGGTAGAAGTGGTATATTAATCAAGCGCTTGAGGCGCGGGGCTCCTGCGGGGCTCCGGGGAAGAAAAGTTTGAAAAAGCTTGAAAAAAGTTCTTGACAAACTT
>CAJFRI010000039.1 GCA_904419385.1 Candidatus Heteroscillospira lomanii | reverse complement strand
GCCTCGGTGCTGGCGCTGCTGCTGGCTCTGATCCTGGGCGTGATATTCGGGCTGATGTCGTCCGCCCACAGCCGCCTGCCGAGGGCGATAGCGCGTGTATATGTGGAGTTTTTCCAGAACACTCCGCTTATGATACAGCTGTTTTTCGTGTTTTTCGCCCTGCCTTACGCGGGCATATCGATTCCGGCTTTTGCCAGCGGCGTCCTCTGCGTCGGGGTCTATACAGGCGCATACATATCTGAGGTCGTCAGGGCGGGCATAGGTTCTATCCCGCGCGGCCAGTTCGAGGCGGCCCACTCCCAGGGGTTTACGTATATTCAGACCATGATGCTCATCGTGCTGCCGCAGACCGTGCAGATAATTCTCCCTCCGCTTGTCAATCAGTGCGTCAACCTGATAAAGAACACCTCGGTTCTCGCCATGATCGCCGGCGGCGACCTGATGTATATCGCAAACAACTGGGCGACGAACGGCAACGCGAGCTACGGCCCCGCATATCTGATATGCGGCGTGCTCTATTTCTGCCTCTGCTTCCCGCTGTCCACATGGGCGCGCAGATATGAAGAGCGCCTGAAGAAGAAAGAGCACATCAAGCCCGTTGAGGTGCCCGGAAAGGAGGCGGCGTGATGTTTGAATATCTGAGCGGACTGTTCACATCCGAGATACTGATATATCTCATGCGAGGTTTTGCGATAACACTGCGCGTCGCCGCCATAGCCATAGTCCTCTCCATCATCATCGGCACGGTCCTCGGACTCGTGAGGGCCTACGCGCCCAAGCCGCTGCGCATGCTCGCCGGAGCATATATAGAGTGGTTCCGCAACACGCCTAACCTCCTGTGGGTCATGGTGTGCTATATCGCGGCCCCTCTGCCGAGCGACTGGGCCAGATGCACCATGGCATATGTGCTCTTCACCTCGGCCATGATGGCAGAGATCGTCCGCGGCGGACTCAACTCCATTCCGAAAGGGCAGTTTGAAGCGGCGCACTCCCAGGGCTTCACCATGATAGGCACACTGAGATATATCATCCTGCCTCAGTGTTTCAAGCGCATAGTGCCGACTATGCTGAGCCAGGTCATCACCGTCGTGAAAGACACCTCGTTCATGGCTCAGGTCGCCGTCGCGGAGCTCCTTTTCCGCACCAAGAACCTGATGAGCATTTTCTACAACGTCGTAGGCCGCCAGATCACGGCTACGGATGTGTTCCTGCTCTTCGGATTTGCGATGCTGCTCTATTTCATCGTGAACTTCACCCTGTCCTGCGTTGTGCGCTATCTGCAGAAGCGCAACAGCTCCGGGATACGCAAAGTGAGTGCAGCGAACAAATGAATAAAACTAAAACCCCGCCGCCGGCGGGGTTTTTATGTATCAGACGAATATCAGGTATTTCAGCAGCAGGAGAAGGACGACTCCCGGAACGCCGAGCACACCGGCGACTATCGCATTCAGCCAGTTCACACCGAGCGATAACTCAAAGAAGCTGCCCAGCACATTGAATACGAACAGGAACACGAAGCCGCACAGGGCGTTCAGCAGCAGCTTTACGGCGAGGCCGAGGGGCTTCTTGAGAAGCTTGAATGTCAGCGACAAAAGCCCCATGGCCAGACCGACGATAAAGATGATGAACAGTATTATCATGGGAAAAAACAGCCTTTCACAGGAAATATGATCTTATCCCCTTGAGCGCGTGGTCATACTTTGCCCTCAGGGCGTTGATCTCATATATGCACGCCTCTGTCAGCGCGGGATCTGTGGTGGAGTTGAATACCTGCCAGGTGTTGTTCAGCTCCTGGCGGATCTCGCCAAGCTCGCTGTTGGCGCGGCTCAGCTCTGCCTTGCGCTTTTTTGCTTCGCGGCGTTTTTTGAACATGCTTTTCTCCGTCCTTTAAGATGATATTGACCAAGGGCCGGTATTATTCTGTACAGAAACGGAAGAATTTAATCATGTTTGCATGAATCATTTTGCGCAAGTAGGCAATAATAGAGCCAGACAGAAGAGAGCGCGGCTCCGAGAGAGAAAAACGAGCGAAAGATGCGGCATATTGTTATATGTTAGCGTCAAAGCGCCGTTCTGTCAAGTGTGCGGAGCATCCGCGCGCGGCGAGGGGGCATGTGCCCCCTCGTTTTTTGTTTGCAATAATTGGAATACTGGTTTATAATACGGTAAGATAGGAAAATTATGTTCAGGAGAATCACAGACGAATGACGAAACGCAAATCGCCGCAGTATGGCAACGACAGTATAACACAGCTCAAGGGCGCGGACAGGGTGCGCAAGCGTCCCGGCGTCATATTCGGTTCTGACGGACTCGACGGCTGTGAGCATGCGGTTTTCGAGATCATGTCAAACTCCATCGACGAGGCGAGGGAGGGGCATGGCGATATAATCACCGTCACCAGCTTTGCCGACCACTCCATCCAGGTCGAAGATTTCGGCCGGGGCTGCCCGGTGGACTGGAACCAGGCCGAGGGGCGCTACAACTGGGAGCTGGTTTTCTGCGAGATGTACGCCGGCGGCAAGTACAACAACGACGACGGCGGGGACTATGAATATTCCCTCGGACTCAACGGACTCGGCGCCTGCGCCACGCAGTATGCGTCGGAGTTCATGGACGTCACGGTGTGGCGAGACGGCAGCAAATACAGCCTGCATTTTGAAAAAGGAGAGAACATAGGCGGGCTGAAAAAAGAAGCTGCCGACAGGAAAAAGACAGGCACGACAATACATTGGAAGCCAGACCTCGAGGTCTTTACCGATATAAACATACCTGATGAGTATTTTCTCGACATCATGCGCCGCCAGGCGGTCGTCAACGCTGGCGTGACCTTCCGGTTCCGCAGCCAGAAAAACGGAAAGTTCGAGACGACGGATATCTGCTATAAAAACGGCATACTCGATTATGTCGCCGAGCTTGCGGGCGAGGACAGCCTCACCCAGCCTGTTTTTATCGAGTCCGAGCGCCGCGGCCGGGACAGGGCCGACAAGCCCGAGTATAAGGTGCGCATGTCTGCGGCCTTCTGCTTTTCCAACAAGGCGGCGGTGATAGAGTACTATCACAACTCCTCCTGGCTCGAGCACGGCGGAGCGCCGGAGCGAGCGGCGCGCAGTGCTTTCGTCTCCGCGGTCGACGCGCAGATAAAGCGCGCCGGGAAATATCAGAAAAACGAGAGCAAGGTCAGCTGGCAGGATATCGCCGACTGCCTCATACTTGTGACCAACTGCTTCTCAACACGCACGTCGTATGAGAACCAGACGAAGAAAGCGATCACAAATAAGTTCATCCAGGAGGCAATGACCGAGTTTTTCCGCAGCCAGCTCGAAATATACTTCATCGAGCACAAGACCGAGGCCGACCGCGCCTGCGATCAGATCCTCATCAACAAGCGCAGCCGCGAGCAGGCGGAGAAGGCAAGGCTCAATATACGCAAAAAGCTCTCCGGCAGTCTCGATATCTCCAACCGCGTGGCAAAATTCGTCGACTGCCGCTCGCGCGACGCAGCAAAACGCGAGATTTATATAGTCGAGGGCGACTCCGCGCTCGGCGCCTGCAAGCTCAGCCGCGACGCCGACTTTCAGGGGATCATGCCCGTGCGCGGAAAGATACTCAACTGCCTTAAAGCGGATTACGGCAAGATATTCAACAGCGACGTCATAACCGACCTCATAAAAGTGCTCGGCTGCGGCGTTGAAGTGCACACAAAAAAAGCAAAGTCGATCGCCGAGTTCGACATGTCCGCTCTCCGCTGGAACAAGGTCATCATCTGCACCGATGCGGATGTCGACGGCTTCCAGATACGCACGCTGATACTCACGATGCTGTACCGGCTCACGCCGACGCTCATCCGTGAGGGCTATGTCTATATCGCGGAGTCTCCGCTCTATGAGATAACCAGCGGAGAAAAGACCTGGTTCGCATACTCTGAGCGCGAGAAAGCTGACATACTCGCGCAGCTCGACGGCAAAAAGGTCAAGGTCGACCGCTCAAAGGGGCTTGGAGAGAACGACCCTGACATGATGTGGCTCACCACCATGAACCCCGAGACACGGCGTCTCATCAAAGTCATGCCCGAGGACGTGGAGCGCACGGCGCAGGTGTTCGACCTGCTGCTTGGGGACGATTTGACCGGACGCAAGAACCACATCGCTGAAAACGGATACAAATATCTCGACCTCGCCGACATATCCTGACGCGGCAGGCGGGGAGGGTGTTTGAATTTTAAGTATGGGGTGAAACTCGGATGAAAAAGATTTTCTGCACAGTGTTGTCGGCTGTTTTGATGCTGGGCTGCTGCATACCAGCAGCGGCAGTTGACGACTTCGACCCGCCTCTGTGGTCGGAATACGGGTATGAGTCGATGGAGGATATGCTGGCTGATTGGGGCATAACTGAGGAGGACTACGCAGACCTCGTCGAGAGCGAGCGCTATTGGCGTGAGATGGAAAGCTGGACGGATGAGCAGTGGGATGAGTACTATGAGCAGATGCTCGATCTTGAAAAGCAGTCGCTCGGGCTCGTCTATGACCTCAACGTGATGATAAATGAAACTCCGTTCGTCTTTGACGGCGCCGAGCCTGAGATGGTGGACGACAGGCTCATGCTGCCCGCGAGCAGCATCGAGCCGAACCTCGGCGTTTCAGCCAGCGGCATCGATGGTGCGTATGAGAAAGACGGCGAGACTTACATACCGGCGCGCGAGCTTGGCGAGAGCCTCGGTTATGAAGTGCTGTGGAGCGACTACTACCGCACGGCCGTGTTCATTGACCGTGAGGCGATAGTGTCCGAGATAAATTCCGGATTCACAGTAGTGAACTCTGTCCTCGGCATGGGCACGGTCGACCTGACGGAGAATTACAAGGGAACCGCGGATATGAATGTCAAAATAACGACATTCGACAGCATAAACGGCGATACGTCGTATGATTATGGCATCGAGACAGTCGTTTATGAAAACGGAAACGCCATGGAGATGACAATAGAGCTCGACCTCACCGACATCATTGCAGTGGTGAAGGAACTCGGAGAGAGCCTCGAACCTGTAATGACCCCGTTTGATACAGGCGTCATCGGTTCTGCGGACGGCCCCACATCCATTATAGTCTCCGATGATATGAGCACGCCGGCTGATGAGTTCGACCTCCTCGTTGAAGCGCTTGAGACCATGGACGGAGAGCCGATAGAGATGATCGTCAATCTCGACACAAACATGCTCTATCTCAGCGCCGGTATATTCGACTGGGCTGCCGCAGAGAGCGGCCTGGAGCTGCCGGAGGGCGCGTGGTATTCTCTCGATATGAGCGACGCGGTCACCGAACTCTATGGAGTTGACACGCTCGCGCAGTTTATTGAGCTTTACAGCGGCAACGTGACTATGGGAGACATTATCTATATGTCATATGTCGGCTCAGGATTGAGTGATCCCGTCTACGTCTGCTCGGATATGCTCACCGACTCCAGCTATGCATTTATCGCTGATGAGAACTTCACCGAGCGCGGCGGCGACTGGTACTATGAAAAGGATCTCTCCAACATCGCCGGAATGTTTTCTGCCGAGGGTTCGGCAGACTTCAAGGTCGATAAGAACGGCGGCAAAGCCCAGCGCGTGAGCGGCTCGCTCGACTGCTATGTGGATTACGCCCTGAGCGCCATGCTCATAAAATTTGACTGCGACATGAGCGCGGATGAGGCCGACATCACCGGCAGCATGCACATCAAAAATGTTGCGCTGATAGAGTTTGAACTCAGCTCCACGGCGTCGGAGACAAACGTCGCCCCCGACGATGCGCCTCCCGAGGGCAGCACCGTCATCCCCCTCGACGGCGAATCGCTGTGAGGCATAAAAAACCAAGGAAGCATTGTTGAATGGCAAGGAAGAAACAGGAGAACACAGAAAAAAGCAAAAACAATCCAAACGTGTTCGGCCTGCGGGCAGAGGTGCTTGAGCAGCCGATAACCGAGACTCTGGAGACGAACTATATGCCTTACGCCATGAGCGTAATAGTATCGCGTGCCATCCCGGAGATCGACGGCTTCAAGCCCTCGCACCGCAAGCTGCTTTACACAATGTATAAGATGAACCTGCTCACCGGCGCGCGCACAAAGAGCGCGAATATCGTCGGCCAGACCATGCGCCTCAATCCTCACGGAGACGCCGCGATATATGAGACCATGGTCAGGCTCGCCAAGGGCAACGAGGCTCTGCTCGCGCCCTTTATAGACTCAAAGGGCAACTTCGGCAAGGTGTATTCGCGCGACATGGCATACGCCGCGTCGCGCTACACCGAGGCAAAGCTCATGCCTGTGTGCGCCGAGCTGTTCCGCGATATAGACAAGGACACGGTCGACTTTGTCGACAACTACGACAGCACGATGAAGGAGCCGGCCCTGCTGCCGACGACGTTCCCGAACGTGCTCGTGTCGGCCAACGCCGGCATAGCCGTCGGCATGGCGAGCCAGATCTGCGGGTTCAATCTCGGCGAGGTCTGTGATACGACTGCGGCATTTCTCAAAGACCCGGATCACGACATACTCTCGACCATGCCGGCGCCCGACTTTCCAACCGGCGGCGAGATCATCTATGACGCCGGTGAGATGCGCCGCATATACGATACCGGTCGCGGCAGCTTCCGTGTGCGCTCCAGATGGCGCTATCTCAAGGACGAGAACATCATCGAGATCTATGAGATACCATATACGACGACGACAGAGGCCGTCATGGACAAGGTCGCCGACCTCATAAAGCAGGGCAGGGTGCGCGAGATAAATGATATGCGCGATGAGACCGACCTCGGAGGATTGAAGCTCACAATCGATCTGAAACGCGGCACCGATCCTGACAAGCTCATGCAGAAGCTTTTCAAGCTCACGACGCTCCAGGACAGTTTTGCATGCAACTTCAACATTCTCATTGCGGGCTATCCGCGTGTCATGGGCGTGCGCGAGATACTCACGGAGTGGACCGCCTGGCGCACCGAGTGCGTCAAGCGCCGTGTTTATTTCGACCTCAGCAGGCGCAGGGAAAAGCTGCACCTGCTCAACGGCCTGAAAAAAATACTGCTCGATATAGACAAAGCCATAGCCATCATCCGTGAGACCGAGCACGAGGCAGACGTCGTGCCTAACCTGATGATAGGCTTCGGCATAGACGAGACTCAGGCGGAGTATGTCGCGGAGATCAGGCTCCGGAACATAAACCGCGAATACATCCTCAAGCGTGTGGAGGAGACCGACAAGCTCACCGAAGAGATAGCCGATCTTGAGGACCTGCTGTCAAGCCAGAGGCGGATAAGAAAGGTCATTTCCGACGAGCTCGCGCAGGTGAAGAAAAAATATGCTCAGCCGCGCCGCACAGGCATCGTCTACGCCGATGAGGTGGAGGAGTATTCTGAGGACGATACCGCCGACGACTACTCTGTGCACCTGTTCCTCTCGCGCGAGGGATATTTCAAAAAGATCACCCCGCAGTCCCTGCGCATGAGCGGTGAACAGAAGTATAAAGAGGGCGACGGCCCCATGCAGTATTTTGAAGCGAAAAACAGCGACGAGCTCATCTTTTTTACAGACCGGCAGCAGGCATATAAGGCCCGTGTATCTGATTTTGAGGATACAAAAGCATCTGTGCTCGGAACTTATATCCCCTCAAAGCTGGGCTTTGACGATGGAGAGAGCGTCGTATCCCTGGTCGTACCGGGGGATTATAAGGCAAACGTGGTGCTGTTCTTTGAGAACGGCAAGGCCGCTCGCGTCGAGCTCTCGGCCTGGGCGACCAAGACCAACAGGCGGAAACTCACCGGCGCATACTCAGACAAGAGCCCGCTGCGCTCGCTTCTTGTGCTCACGGATGAGCGCGATATAGCCGTATGCTCCACAGAGGGGCGCGCAGTCGTGTTCAGCAGCGGCCTGCTTGCACCAAAGTCGACGAGGAATACCCAAGGCGTCGGAGTGATGACCATGAAGAGCAGATACAAGCTTGACAGGGCTGTTTTTCTTGAGGACACAAACATCAAGAACGTTCAGCGTTATCGTATGCGCAGCATCCCCGCCGTGGGAGCGCTGCTCCGCGATGAGGACAGGGAGGAAAAGCAGCTCACTATACTCGATTGATGCCTAGTGAGGAAATTTATGAAGCAGGATTTGAAGACAAGGACGCTTATCTTTATAAAGATCACCATAGGCGCCGTCATATTCTCTTTCGGCTTTCGTTTTTTCATATATCAGCACGGCATGCTCAGCGGCGGCACATCGGGCCTGGCCATGATAGTGAACCAGCTCACGTCTCTGCCCATAGGCATGGTCACCATGGCGCTGAATATCCCCATGTTCGCCGTGGCGTGGCGGAAGCTCGGCCTCGATTTTATGATAAACTCTACGTTTGCGATGGTCGTAAGTTCGGCGCTCGTGGATATATTCGGCGTGATAAGCTTTCATCCGACTGATGATGTGCTGCTCGCCGCTCTCTATGGCGGCGTGCTGCGTGGGCTCGGCCTCGGCATAATGTACTCGACCGGAGTCGCCACCGGCGGCGGTGACGTCATGGTGAGGCTGCTGCGGCGCAAATATCAATATGTGAACCTCGGCACGATAATGCTCTGCATAGATGCGGGCATAGTCGCGCTGTACGCCATTATCTTCTCGCGCTACGACAAGGCGATGTACACCGTGATTTCAATGTTTGTCGCGTCAAATGTCGTGGATCTCATCCTCTACGGCAGCATGAACGCAAAGCTCTGCATGATAATAACGGATTACAGCGAGGCAATACAGCGCTCGATAACCAGCGAGCTCCACCGCGGAGTCACGCTGCTCGACGGTCACGGCGCCTACTCAGGAAAAAACAAGGAAGTCATCCTGTGCATAGTCAAGAAAAACCAGATGGTGGAGGTGCGCAACCTCGCGCGGTCGATAGATCCGTCGGCGTTTTTCGTTGTGACCGATGTGCAGGAAGTGTTCGGAAAAGGTTTCTCAGACATCATGTCCAATGACTAAAGGAGGGTGGGGAGCATGGATCTGCTCAAAGCAAAGGAAAATCTCGAAAAACGCGGCTATACGGTCAGGATCTTCGACACATGTGAGGAGGCTGCTGCCTATCTCGATGAGAGCATACGCGATACCACGGTCGGCACCGGAGGCAGCATGACTCTCGACGCGCTCAATATACTGGAGCGGCTCGAAAAGCACAACACAGTCTACTACCGCAACCGCAGCAAGGATATTGATGACGCGCGCAAGGCCATGTCGGCCGCCGTCTACATCACCAGTGCGAACGCCGTCTCGGAAAACGGCGAGATAGTAAACATCGACGGTGCGGGCAACCGCGTCGCTGCCGCGAGTTTTGACAAAGAGCGCCTCTACTATGTGATAGGCACGAACAAAATCGTCCCCACGCTTGAGGATGCGATAACCCGTGCCAGAACTATAGCGGCGCCGCTCAATGCCGCCCGCCTCAACAGGGACACGCCATGCGCCGGCAAACCCGGCAAGTGCTACGACTGCGCCTCGCAGGACCGCCTCTGCCGCAACATCTCCATCACTCTGGGCAGGATGCTCTCGATCGGCAGTGTGGAAGTAATCATCATAAAACAGGATCTCGGCTATTGACCTGAGCGAAAGGAGGGCGGCTGTGCGAAAGCTTGCTGTGTTCATATTGGCCATTCTCATGGCCGCCATGTGCGGATGCTCGTCATTTCTCGAAAAGGAATACTTCACTGTGAGCGAGTACGACGCCAGCTCCGAGCCGGCCGGAACGGCAGACAACAGCTCGATAGGCAGTTATAGTGATTTGGTCACGGCTCTCAACGCCATGGTCTCGGCGCACCAGGACATGGCGCAGCTGCAATTCAGCAACTATGCCGGCAACGTCAGCGATGATCTCGCCGAAGCCTGTTGGCATATCAAGACGAATACTGCGCTCGGAGCATACTTGGTCGACTATGTCTCCTACGATATAAGCCGCATCGTGACGTATTATCGGGCCAACGTATACATCAACTACCTGCGCACGGCCGAAGAGATGGCGGAGATAAAGTCTATAGGCATCAATATGGTCGGCGACACCGCCGTCGACGCCGTGTCGTCCGGTGAAGATGAGCTTGTGATACAGCTCTATACTTCCACCATAGACGGCGATGCGATGGGTGCGCGCGTGGAGACTGCCTTGCTTGAGGAAAGCTCGCGCATACCTGTCATCCCGCAGATAGACGTCGATGTGTACTCGGGCGAGAACTACCAGAATATTTTCGACATTCATTTTGATTACGGACACACAGCCGATGAGATATCCGATATGCTCACAGACATGCAGAGCGCGATAAACTCTGCGGCCGCGCTCGTGCGCCGCGATGATGCGTACAGCGTGGCTGTGCTGGCTGCCGGGATGATTGCTGACACATGCAGCTATGACGGCAGTTCCGGCGGCACGGCTTATGATGCACTCGTGCTCCGCAGCGGCGGCAGCAGGGCGCTCGCCATGGCACTCGACGCCGTGTGTGAAGCCAAAGGCGTGGAGGCGCTGGTGGTGACAGGGCTGAGCAGTAACGCTGAACACTACTGGAACCTTGTCCGCATTGACGACAACTGGTATCACATAGATGTGCCCGAGGCAATATCCTCGGGCAGCGCTGCGCTGCGGACGGACTCGGAAATGTCGTCACGCTACCGCTGGGATGAGCTCGATTATCCCGAGTGCAGCGGACCGTCGCTCCTGCCGTCTCTGGACGCCGGTGCGCAATGAAGGCGCGTGGAAGAGAAAATTGGCTTGAACGGCAGAAAAACACGGAAAAAGCACTTGACATTTTTTGTGAATCTGGTATAATAGCCAATGTTCCAAGCGCGCGGGCGTAGCTCATCCGGTAGAGCGCCACCTTGCCAAGGTGGAGGTAGCGAGTTCGAGCCTCGTCGCCCGCTCCACGTCGGAGCAAGCTATGTATCGCTTGCTCCGACTTTTTTTAAAAGTCAGAGCGCGCTCACGCCGCTGCTCCTCCTTTCCAAATCGCAACTGCTTACGTTGGGTTGCGATTTGGGGACGTCGCTGCGCGGCGGATTTGTCCCGTTACGGAGAAATATCGATTTTAACCGTCCCTTCCAGCTCGTCCAAGCGATATTCGCTTGCGACGAGCTTTTTTATTTCCTTGCAAAGATCAAGGAAATATCTATTTTGACGCATCAATCAAAAAACGCAGACGTGCATTCACGTCTGCGTTTTTTTGATTTTATGAAATCACGACCAGCACGGGGCCGGCAGCTTCTGTCTCACCCAGGTCAGCCGGGACAGGCAGGAGACCTCCATAATGGAGCAGACCTTGTCGGCAAGGTTGACTATCCACGCCTCCTTCGAGTGAGGGGCCTTGGTCGAAATGGGCCACATGTGCGAGAGGATGATGTTTTCTTCCTGAGAGTTGATATCCGTGATTGCCCTGGCATTTTCGAGCGCTGTGGCCGGGTGCTTGAAGCACTGCTTGATGAGGCCGAAGTCAACAGATTTGCTGTCGTAGAGATACAGATCGTGCAGCAGGCCCATACGGGCGGCCATGCGGCAGTCGCAGTTCCAGCGGCGGGCCAGCCGGAAAGCGATATATGACACGAACACAGAGTGTTCATAGGTTGTTATCATAATATGATGGCGCCATCTGCGCATAGACTCGACCTCTTCTGTTGCCATGAGGTCTTTCACACAGTCCAGATAGGCTTCGTTGTGCTTGATATTGGAAAGCTGCATTAAAATGGCCACACCCCTTTCAAATATATAACATATATAACACTATTTACAACATTAGTAGTATAACACATTGCGAGCGTTTTGTCATCTGGAAAATCATAATTTTTGCAATAAGCGGCATATGAAGTCCGGTTTGATTTTATCGGTTTTATCTGATAGAATCGTGACAATGACTGGGGGCTGAGAAATGGATTATGAGCCGACATTTGTAATAGGCGATATGCTGAGCGGAGAAGAAGAATTCATCCGCTCTTTTGCCGGTATGGCCGAGGAACGGGAGTTTCCTGCCGGATGCAGTATAGTGCGGCAGGGGGAACCGATACAGAACCTGTATATTATACTCAGCGGGATGATTGAGTGCAGCTTTTTCGCCGAGAACGGACGCAAAAAGATCATAACCATCAACAACGGACGCTGGTTCTTCGGCGCATCGTCGATGGACGGCAACAGGAACACAATGAACTATCAGTGCATCACCCGCGTGATAGCCGCCGTCATGCTGCCTGAGACGGTGGACTGCTGTGACGGCCGCATGCTGCTGGCTCTGGCGCGCATCCAGAAGCGGAATGAGCGCATACTCAACCGCCAGCTCAGAGCCCGCGCGTTTGCCTCGGTGAACGAGAGGGTCCTGTGCGTCCTGCGCGACATGGCTCACGCCCGCATAGACGCGAACATCACCCAACAGACGATCTCCGAACTTGTAGGTGCAACTCGTGTGCAGGTGTGCAAGTCGCTTAAGCTCTTTACAGACGAAGGATACCTCACGAGCGAAGGCGGTGTGATGAAACTGACCGGGAAATGCCTGGAGGCGGGATATGAGCGAGAATAAGCAGATATACAGGCTCGGCGAATACATGGACCGATACAGGCGGTTCATCGGCGAGTTTCTCAAAATGTCTGAGATAAGATATTGTGACAAAGGCGAACTGATCGACAGCCCGCAGGGCGAGGCCATGCATTCGCTGCACCTCGTTGTCAGCGGTGTCATAGAGTGCAGCTTCGTGAGCAGCACGGGGCAGAAAAAGATAACGGGCTTTATGGAGAGCGGCGTGTTCATTGGCATGTCTGCGCTCGACGGTTATCTCAACCACCACACTTTCTCGTGCCGCACATCGGCTGTCGTGGCATCGGCACAGGTGGAAAAGATTGATTCCTGGGATACCGATATGCTAATGTCCTTGGTAATGATACAGACCAACAAAGTGAGATTGTCAGCCAATCAGATAATCGACCAGTATCTTGAGCCGGTTCAGGTCAAGACGGCGCGCCTGCTGCTCGAGCTGGCCAGGCCGCCGAAAGAAGCCGGGGGACATGAGGTGCCGCAAATAGTGAACATCACGAAGCAGGATGTGGCAGATATTCTCGGGGTGAGCCGTGAACACGCAAGCAAGGTCCTCAGTGAGATGCAGAAGAGCGGAATACTGGAGCTTCACGGGAGGGATATCATTTTCTATCCATCAAAGCTATCGTCTCTGACATCTGAATAACATGGATCCATGTAAAACCGCACATGTTTCATGTGCGGTTTTACTATATTATTGACGAAAAAATCACCAAACAGCAGTTCTCCGAAAAAAGCGTGAAATAGTTTACAGCATATAAGGTGCAGATATGATTATATAAGCACATGAATCAGCGTTCAGGCGCTGAGAATGACAAGGAGAGATGGCAATGGACACAAACTGCCTGCAGTTCAGATGGATAAACACGTCCTGCTATGAATTCCGTCTGCCGGACGGCCGTGTTATCACTACAGACCCATACCTCGACCATGGGGATACTTCGTTTTCAGCTGCCGACATGCTCACGCCGGACTATGTTCTTATCACGCACACCCACTTTGATCACATAGTCGACCTCGGCGCGCTGATGCACAGGAGCGACTCGGCAAAGCTCTTTGTGAGCGATGTAACGGCGGCGGCGCTCGCCGACTACTACGGCATCAAGTTCGGGCAGGTCTACGCCGTTGACAACGGCACGCGCATTGAAGTCGACGGCATAGGCATACTCCCGACCAAAGGCAAGCACTCGCGCTTCAAAAACCGGGATAGGGAGGACCTGAAATTCATGTCGGCGGCCCCCGCGTCGGAATGCGGAGTGCATGGGCAGGAGCAGCTCATGCTCCAGGGCAGCTTCATATACACAGACTATGTCATCACGCTGCCCCGCAATATCCGGATGTTTTTCACCGGAGGCGACATGACTTTCAGCGTGCCTTATGAGATCGCGAAAAACGAGGCGCCGCTCATCGTGGTGCGCCAGGTATCAAACCTTGATTCGCCCGAGCAGTACGCCGATATTGTTGCACGTCTCGGCGGAAAGATAGTCCTGCCTCACCACCAGGAGCATTCGGAAAAAAGGCTGGGCATGCCGATGGCGGAATTTACCGCGCGCGTGAACCGGCGTCTCGGTGAGATAGCTCCCGGAATGGTGATGATAGATCCAAAGCAGTATAAGTGGTATGAGCTGAGCCTCGGCATTGCCGTGCTCTGAAAAATCAAGAGGGGGTAGTTAAATGGATATGATGGCTGTTGTATCGTTGGTATTCCTCGTAGCCGCGATAGCGCTGGGCTTCTGGCGCAAGCTCAACATGGGCATAATCGCGATATTCTTCGCTCTCATTCTCGGCCGCATGTTCGGCGTGTCAGACAGCAATATACTCGGGTATTTCAGCACCTCGCTGTTCCTGCGCCTGCTCGGCGTCATGCTGCTGTTCTCCATAGCGCAGGGCAACGGCACGATAGAGAAGATAACCAAGAAAGTGGCCTCCCTCTCCGGAGTGGCAGTGAAGATGATACCG
>CAJFRI010000038.1:6825-21726 GCA_904419385.1 Candidatus Heteroscillospira lomanii | reverse complement strand
GCATACGGGTTCGACATGCTCTCGGAGCTTGAGCACGCGTATGCCATGACTGTCCACAAGTCCCAGGGCAGCGAATACCGTGCCGTTGTCTTCTCTGCCTGCCGAGCCTCGCAGATGCTGCTCAGCCGAGGCGTGCTCTACACGGCGATAACCCGCGCGCGAGAGCTCCTCGTTGCCGTCGGCGATGAAGATGTGATAAACTTTATGATAGACAACCACCGCCAGACCAGGCGGTACAGTGGCCTGCGCGCGAGGCTCGCCGGAGAGGTGGCCCAGTGAGGGCGGCCGCAGCTCTGCTTGATCTCCTTTTCCCGCCGAAATGTGTGTTCTGCTCGCGCCCGATTGCCGGCGGAAGCGCCCAGATCTGCGAGAAATGTTTTGCGGCCCTGCCGAGGACAGGCTCAATGTGCCGCGTGAGCGGCGACTTCTTCACCGTCTGTGTCGCGCCGCTTTATTATCGCGATTCTGTGCGGGACTCGCTGCTGCGTTTCAAGTTCTCCGGCAGGCGCACATATGCCGAGGCCTACGCCTCGCTTATGTTCGACTGCGTTCAGAGTGAATTCGGCGGCGGGTTCGATATCCTCTCCTGGGTGCCGGTCAGCCGCCGCAGGCTCCGCAGACGCGGATACGATCAGGCGAGGCTTATTGCTGAAGCTCTTGCAGGGCTGCTCAGCCGTGAGACGGTGCCGGTGCTGTCAAAGGTGCGGGATGCCGCGCCGCAGTCGGGCATGGGTTCTGCTGAAAAGCGGCGCGCCAACATCAGCGGGGCTTACACGGTCCCGTCACCAGAGCTCGTAGAGGGCAAAAGGATACTTCTCGTTGACGATATCATAACCACGGGCGCCACCATGTCAGAGTGCGCCAAGACCCTGCTTCTCGCCGGAGCCGACCAGGTCATGGGCGCGGCAGTCGCCAGGAGCCATGATTAAAAACCGAAAAGCCGGTCAAAAATGCTAATGAGGTGACACCATGATTCTGTTTGAAAACGATATTGCCATAGATCTCGGCACTTCAAATATACTCGCATATGTCCGCGGCAAGGGCATAGCGCTGCGCGAACCTTCAGTCGTCGCCGTAGACAAGAGCACCGGACGCCTGCTCAAAGCCGGAGAGGAGGCGCAGAAGATGCTCGGGCGCACCCCGGCAAATATAGTTGCCATCCATCCGATCAGCGCCGGAGTCATCTCCGACTATGATATGACTGTGCGCATGATGAAGGAGTTCCTGAGCCGCATAACGTCGTTCAGCCTCTTCAAGCCGCGCGTCATCTGCTGTGTGCCGAGCAGTGTCACCGGTGTTGAGGAGCGCGCGATAGTCGATGCCATCATAGAGGCCGGCGCGCGAAAGGTCTATCTCCTCGAAAAGGGCGTGGCCACCGCAACTGGCGCCGGCATAGATATCTCCCGTCCGGACGGCCATATGGTCATAGATATCGGCGGCGGTACGACGGAAGTGGCTGTCGTCTCCCTTGGCGGCGTCGCCGAGTGTGAATCCATCAAGATAGCGGGCAATGCATTTGACGAGTCCATCGTCAAATACATACGCCGCAAGCATAATGTCCTCATCGGCACCAAAACCGCCGAGGAGATCAAACTGTCGCTTGGCTGCGTATATCCGAAGCCCGAGGTCGGATACGAGGAGATCAAAGGCCGCTGTCTGGTCACGGGCATGCCGCGCACGATACGGGTGAGCTCGACAGAGATGGTCGAGGCACTCGCTGAGCCGTGCACGCGCATACTTGAGGCGATACACATGGTTCTTGAGCGCACGCCGCCGGAGCTCGTGTCCGATATTTCCGTGAATGGCATAGTCATGAGCGGCGGAGGCAGCCTGCTCTGGGGCTTTGATAAGCTTATCGCCGAGCGCACCGGCATACCCACAGTCGTTGTTGACGATCCGCTGTCCTGTGCGGCATACGGAGCGGGCCGCCGTCTGCTGAGGATAGACGAGATGCAGGAGGGCATGCTGAACATCGCCCGCCGCCGCCAGCTCAGGGAGAGCTGAGTTGTTAGCGTGCAAAAAAGCCGGGAGGACGAATCCTCCCGGCTTTTTATAAATATCTATGCCGTATGTGTCATTATCAGTTCCCGCATTACGGAGTAACAGTCGGCCAGAATGTGTATACCGTCGCTCAGCACACACTCTGCCGGCATGTAGCCTTCATCGTCGCAGTAAGCGCCGAAAGCATCTAGGTAATAAGCTCCGGTCTCGCGTGACACCTGCTGGAGCGCTTCGTTGAAGCGGAGCACGTTTCTGCGGTTGAAGTTCACCGAGCTGTCGGAGCACTCGAAGGTCACCGGTGTGATGGAGATGAGATATATCTCAGCGTCCGGCTGAGTCTGCTCAACTATGTCTATGAGATCCAGCATGGCGGAGTAGAACATATTCCAGTGGTCGGTCTCAGGGCCCAGCTCGTTCACACCGAGCATGATATACACCTTGCCGTAGCTGCGCTCAGCAAGCACATCGGCGATGGTACCTGTCTCGCTCACGGTATCTCCGTTCTCATCGATGTATGTCTCATCCAGCGGGAAGAGGTCGTAGTCAAGCAGGCCGAGCGCGGAGATACCGCTCACGGCGTAATAGTCTGCGTTCGGCAGGCCGAGATAGTTCTGCATGCCGACGACCAGCGAGTGGCCGATGAAGCACGCGTCGTCGAACCAGTCATCATCCACGGCGTCGCTGAGAGGCGGGACGTTTGCGTCCACCTCGTAGCCGTCATAGCTGCTTTCCGGTTCTTCCGGGACGGAGACGGTGACATCGGCAGTTTTGAAACGCTGGATGAGTGCCGCGACCTCGCTGCGTGTCACGGAGGCCCCGGGGTCAAAGCTGCCATCGTCGCGTCCCTCGATTATCCCGGCACACTGCAGTTCGTGCACGGCGTCTGGATTTTTCAGCTGATCCTCATCGGTGAACAGCACCGGCTCATTCAGCTGCGGGAGCTCGAGCCCGTAGTATTCACAGTAGCGTGCGAGGCAGATGCAAATTTCCTCGCGGGTTATGGGCAAGTCAGGGGAGAAAGTGGACAGCCCGGTGCCGTAAGTTATGCCGCAGCGGTAGGCCCACGCGACATATGGAGAGTAGTATTCGGTGTATGCGACGTCGTCGAGCCCGTCGACTGTGGCTGTCATGAGGTCGTCACGTATATAACCGTATTCTCCGTTGTAGTTCACGCGGTACCATCCGTTTTCATGCCCTGAGACCTCGACCGCGTCGCCGATATCTGCCATGTCTACGACCTCGGAGGTGGTATTCGGTTCGGTCCTTATATTCACGCTGGTTTTGGTGATGGTTCCGGCGGTAGTGAGCTCAGTGGTCACACCGGCCATGCGCCCGAGAACAGTCATGAACATGGCGCGGTTCATGGTGCCGTCCGGCGAGAAGATATCATCTCCTGTGCCCTGAAAGAGGCCGTTCTCAACGACGTAGTCAACGGCTTCGGCATACCAGGCGCCGCTGTCCACATCGGAAAATGCGGCTGCATTCAAGCTCATGCACACGCACAATACCGGGAACATAAGTAAAAAGCATAGCTTTTTTCTCATTTCATCACCTCGCAATTAATATTGCAATGGTAACAAAAATTACAGAAAAAGTCAAGCTGTGCGCTTTTTCACGTAAATTTGAGTGTGTTTTGCTGCCGGAACAATTGACAGTGCATATGCATTGTGGCAAAATTGATCAAAAGGAGGCGTTTATATGGATAAATTTGAGATAGACGCCTGCAATTTTACCTGGATAAACGGCGAACAAGACGATCCTGACGACAGGTGCCTGCACGGTACGACGTCCGCTCGGATAGGCGGGAGAGAACTTGAGCAGATATGCACGGTGAGCGCCTCGGCGCTGTACCTGCTCAAATCGCTCACGGAGGATCACATTGCAGGCAGCGACGAGCAGCTCATGCCGTGCTGCGGATTCTTTCTTGTCGCCGACAACAATCTCGAAAACGTCAGTATTATCGGCTGCGACGCCGGCGAGGATTGGTCGGTCATACACGACGGGGATAACGTCCGGCTCGTGCTGAACGATGGCTATGAGGCTGTTGTGCCGCTCGGCGAATACAAGCGCGCTGTGTTCGCTTATGCCGACAAGATAGAGGCATACTACAACTCATGTGCTCCCAAAAACATACCGGAGGATGAGTTTGACCGCAACGGGTATATTGCTTTCTGGAACGAGTGGCGCAGGCGCCGGGCGGATAAATGAAAAGCAGCCTTTAGGGCTGCTTTTTGCCATAGTATTCGGGCGCTTTTGATTTTGTGACCTCGGCCAGTGCGCTCCTGAGCCGTTCGAGATATGGCTCCGCGTGCGACTCCGGCACGCCGTAGGTGAGATTGAGGTCATACTCCAGCGGAAGCCAGGTCGATACATCGGCCTCGTTGTGCTGGATGATGGCCTCCATTTTGTCCAGTGCCTTGTATATGCGCGCCTCGCGTGTGCTGAGCGATTCCATCTCGGAAAAAAGTTCGGTAAGTTCTGCGCGGTATGGCTCCGGCAGCGAGGAAATGAAACGGCCGACGGCATCGCTCTCTGCTTCCTCGTCTGATTTTGTCTTGGAGAACGACGGTATGTCCCCGGTGAAAGCCTCGCCGATGTCGTGGACGAGACACATCTTGAGCACTTTGTCCATATCGGCATCAGGGAACTCATCTCTTACAAAATACGCCATCAGGCACAGGCGCCAACTGTGCTCGGCGACGCTCTCGTGCCGGCCTGAACTGGTCCATGAGTGCCGTGTGTTGCATTTCATCCTCTCGGCGATGTCCATGATGCGGATAAATTCCGATGGCTGCATATATCCCTCCAAAAAGCAGTGCAGCCCTTGAGGCTGCACTGTGATGGTATCAGAGTTTTCCTGCCAGGACGTCGTTCATGTCGTAAAGCCCTGGTTCCTTTACATTTGACATGAATTCGGCGGCGGCGATGGCGCCGTTTGCGAAAACTTCTCTCGAGTAAGCTGTGTGTTTGAATTCGATGACCTCGTCTGGCCCGCAGAAGAGGACTTCATGCTCACCGACAATGGTGCCGCCGCGCACAGCGGAGATGCCTATCTCGCGGTCACCGCGCTGCCGGCGCACGCTCTGGCGCTCGTAGACATATTCCGCGTCATACGGCAGGCCGGAGTTCACTGCGTCGGCCAGCATGAGCGCCGTGCCGCTCGGGGCGTCGACCTTCGTGCGGTGATGCCGCTCGACTATCTCGACGTCGTAGCCCGTGCCGAGTACCGCGGAGACTTTTTTCAGAAGATTCGTCAGCAGATTTATACCGAGCGACATGTTGCCGGAGCGGAAAAGGGGAACTTTTTTGGAAGTCTCATTTATCTTTTCAAGCTGTTCGGGGCTGTGTCCTGTGGTGCAGATGACAGCGGGGATGCGGCGCTTTTCAGCGTAGGCGAGCAGGGGTTCAAGCGCGGCGGAGTTTGAAAAGTCGATAATTACATCGGCCTCGCCGGAGAACTCCATCGGCTCCGCGTAGACGGGATATGTGGAGAGTTTTACGGCGTTTTTGTCAAAACCGGCGACGACCTCCATACCGTCGCGCTCGGAACACATGCGGGTGACGACCTGCCCCATCCGGCCGTTACAGCCGGAGATTATTATCTTTGGCATGACAGACGACCGCCTTTACTTGACGAGATTCACGCCGACTTCAAGCAGGCTGGCTCTGAGCTTTTCAACATTGGCGGGAGCCATCTCCCACAGCGGGAGGCGCAGCTCTCCGGCGTCCATGCCCATGAGGTTCATGGCAGTCTTCACCGGGATCGGGTTCGTCTCGATGAAGAGGTCATGGAAGAGGTTGGAGTATTTGTTGTGGATCTCACGCGCAGTGGTAAAGTCGCCGTCGAGGCAGGCTTTGCAGAGATCTGCCATAGGGCGGGGGAGTATGTTGGTGAACACGGAGATGACGCCCTTGGCGCCCATGGCCATCATGGGCAGGGTGTTGTCGTCGTTGCCGCTCCAGATGTTGAGATCATCGCCGCAGAGCTTGATTGTGCGGGAGATGAGCGAAAAGTCACCGGCGGCCTCTTTCACACCGTTGATGTTGGGGTGCTTGGCGAGTATTGCATAGGTCTCGGCGGTGATGCCGATGGCGGTGCGGCTGGGCACGTTATAGAGTATCATCGGCAGATCGACCCTGTCAGCGACATATGTGAAATGCTGGACGAGGCCGCGCTGAGACGTTTTGTTGTAGTACGGGGTGACCATCAGAGTGGCGTCGGCCCCGGAAGCCTTGGCCGCGACGGCGAGCTCATAGGCAGTATTGGTGTCGTTGCTGCCGATGCCGGCAATAATTTTCATTCGTCCGGCGTTGTGCTTGACGCTGAAATCGATGAGCTGTTCATGCTCCTCGATGGTCTGGGTGGCACTCTCGCCGGTGGTGCCGCAGACGACAAGAGCGGAGGTGCCGCCTTCGTACTGGAAATCTATAAATTCGGCCATCTTGTCGAAATCGATCACGCCGTTGTGGAACGGGGTGACAATGGCTGTGCATGAGCCGGTGAAAACAGGCGTTTTCATGAATAAAACCTCCAATCCAGATTCAGGGAAAGATCACTTGTTGGTTATATATCCCTCGGCGCACAGGAGTTCGGCGAGCAGCACCGCTCCTCCTGCGGCGCCTCTGAGAGTGTTGTGGCTGAGGCAGACGAACTTGTAGTCATACTGGGTGTCAGGGCGCAGGCGTCCGACACAGACGGCCATTCCGTTTTCGGTGTTGCGGTCGAGCTTGGTCTGCGGGCGGGCGGGATCTGTGAAGTAGTGCAGGAATTTTTTCGGCGCACTGGGCAGCCCGAGCTCCTGCGGGCGGCCGGAGAAGTTCTCCCATTTCTCTAGTATCTGCTCTTCGGTAGGTTTTTTGTCAAAGCTCATGAATACGGCGGCCATATGTCCGTTGGAGGCGGCGACACGGAAACACTGGGCGGTAATGGCGGGGGAATCAGCGGTCTTGATGACGCCGTCTGCAACTTTTCCCCAGAGCTTGAGCGGCTCGCGCTCGGATTTCTCCTCTTCGCCGCCGATGTATGGGATGACGTTGTCGACCATCTCAGGCCAGGTGTCAAAGGTCTTGCCGGCGCCGGAAATAGCCTGATAAGTGCAGACGAGCACCTTGTTGAGGCCGAACTCATCTTTGAGCGGATGCAGTGCGGGGACATAGCTCTGGAGCGAGCAGTTGGATTTTACGGCGATAAAGCCGCGCTTGGTGCCGAGACGCTCGCGCTGATGTTTGATGACATCGAGGTGCTCGGGATTTATTTCGGGCACGACCATGGGCACATCGGGAGTCCAACGGTGAGCGCTGTTGTTGGAGACGACTGGGCACTCGCACTTGGCGTAAGCCTCTTCGAGAGCGGCGATCTCATCTTTTTTCATATCGACGGCGGAGAAAACGAAATCGACTTCCGAAGCTATCTCCTCGACATCGTCCTGAGCACACTTGACGACGATCTTTTTCGCGGACTCAGGCATGGGCACGTCAAGTGCCCAGCGATTCCCGACGGCCTCTTCGTAAGTTTTACCTGCACTTCTGGAGCTTGCTGCTATCACCTTGAGTTCAAACCAGGGGTGCTCGCTGATGAGTGAGACGAAGCGCTGACCTACCATACCGGTCCCGCCGATGACACCAACTTTGTATTTCTTCATATTCGACTTCCTTTCTCGACGTAGTTGTGCAGCACAGTATACTATTCATCAGAATGGCTGCGCTACACAGACAGCGGATATAAAAATATTCCCGACTCTTGAAAAAGGACAGGAATTCTTATATAATGTTTTTTAATGTCGAATGACGACGAAAAAATCCCGCATTCCCAAGTTATTATGTTTAAATAATGATAACACAGCAAAGCGCCAGCGTCAACAAAAACGCGCCCGTACCGAAAGGAATTATTACATGAAATATTCGCTGAAGAAGCATATTTTTACAAGCTTTTTGACTATTGTTTTAGTCATATGTATGACGATTCCCGCCCTATCATCGGCAGATATTTATGTGAATACCAGCGAGGACACTCTCGATGGAGCTATAGAGTCAAGTTATGTCGTCGGAGGCGGCGGCACAGAGAAACTCGGCACTGATGAAGTCTACGCCATAACAGGCAGCGGCATCGTACAGATAGGTGACGATGAGGCTGCTGCGGAGCCGGGTGAGATAGAAGTCGGAGAGATAGGCGCGACGACCGTGAACATAAGTAACGACACCGTGAAGATAGGGCTGTATTATTATTACAGCTCTGCGCGTGACAGTTCCGTCGAGTCCTGCCGTGTTGCGAACAACGTCGGCAGCGGATTTGAATTCGGATACTACGACTCGGACCGTGATTTTCACGCTGTCGGCAGCACGGGACACACAGACCTCACCGTTGTGAAAGACACAAATGTCGCCGTCTCAGGCGGCACGATCGGATGTTTCCATATCCGCCTGCCCGGCAGCTATTCCAGCTTTGATGAGGCGAGCGCTGCCGCCTCCGGTCACTCCGGCGGTTTCCCCGCGTATTACAGCGGCAAGTTCTATGTCCTCGTCGGCAATTACACCAGCCGTGATGACGCCGCAAAGGCAATGTCGTCCCTCGGGCTCGACGGCGAGGTGTTTACCGCGAGCAACAAATGCGTCGTTGTGACCAGGACCGGCACCACCGACATCATATTCGAGTACGACTGCGGCGATGACAGCTGCTTGGCTGTCAGGCCGGTGTCAAACTCGGGCAAGGCCGTCACATATGTAGGGGCGGGCAGCAGCGACGGCTACCGCTATTACGGCGGGTTCGAGTTCATCCGCTACAACGGCAATAACATGACCGTTGTGAACTATGTCGGCATGGAGGACTATGTCAAAGGCGTCATCCCATATGAGATGAGCCCGTCGTGGCCCAAGGAAGCTCTGAAGGCGCAGGCAATGTGCGCCCGCACATATGCAGCGGCAAACTTCAGACAGTACGGCAGCTATGGCTTTGACATGACGAACGACACTTATTCCCAGGTATACCGCGGCACGAATTTGGCAAACGACACCACCGACGCCGCGGTCGATGAGACGGCCGGCCTGTATGTGACGTATGACGGTGAGCTCTGTACGACGTTTTTCTTCTCGTCGGACGGCGGCGCAACCGCAAGCAGCGAGGATGTGTGGGCGGCAGAGCTGCCGTATCTGCGCGGGAAAATAGACCCGTATGAGGCTGATGTCGATTTCAATTACAAGAGCTGGACATATACGTTCACGTCGTCGGAACTTGCAGCCGAGATCCGCTCGCACGGATACAGCATAGGTGATGTGGTGAGCGTTGAGCCGGAGTACACCGATGTCGGCAATATGAGCCGCATCACATTCTATGATGCCAGCGGCACCAGAGTGTCGGTCACAAAGAGCAATACATACAGCGTCCTCGGCCTGCCGGGAATACATTTCACGATAGAGTTCGATGAAGACAGCGGAGAGTATATCGTTGAGGGCGGCGGCTGGGGCCACAATGTCGGCATGAGCCAGTGGGGGGCTTACTCCATGGCCAAGGTGCACGGCATGAGCTACGCTGAGATAATCTGCTTCTATTTCACCGGCGTTGACATTTCAAAGGGAGTATATTCCGCATGAACAAATCCGATTTCTATTTTGACCTGCCAGAAGAACTCATAGCACAGACGCCGATAGAGAGGCGCGATGCATCGCGCCTCCTCCATCTGGATAAGAATACCGGTGCCATAGAGCACCGGCATTTCTACGATCTGCCGGAATACCTGCGCCCGGGCGACTGCCTCGTGCTGAACGACTCGCGGGTCCTGCCCGCGCGTCTTATAGGCACGCGCAGCACCGGCGGCAGTGTCGAGGTCGTGCTCCTGCGCGATCTCGGCGGGGGGGATTGGGAGTGCCTCACAAGACCCGGAAAAAAGACCCGCCCCGGAGCTGAGCTCAGCTTCGGAGAGGGCGAGCTCACGGCCGAGGTGCTCAAGGTCGTCGAGGGCGGCAAGAGGATAATACATTTTAATTATGAGGGCGTGTTCCTCGAAGTGCTCGAGCGACTCGGCAAAATGCCGCTGCCGCCTTACATAAAAGTTGAACTCGAGGATAACGAGCGCTATCAGAACGTATATTCGCGCGAGCTCGGTTCCGCCGCGGCGCCCACCGCCGGGCTGCACTTTACCAAGGAGCTCCTCGCCAAGATAGAATCCATGGGCGTGAATATATGCTACATCACACTCCATGTAGGCCTCGGGACGTTCCGCCCGGTCAAGACCGAACGCATAGAGGATCATGAAATGCACTCCGAGTTCTGCATAGTTCCGGAGCGCACTGCACGCATAGTCACGGAGACGAAGAAAAACGGCGGCCGTGTTGTCTGCGTCGGCACCACCTCGTGCCGCACTGTCGAGAGCTTTGCTTTGCCGGACGGCACCCTCCCGGCAACGTCCGGCTGGACGGATATTTTCATCTACCCGGGGTATAAGTTCAAGTGCCTCGACGCGCTGGTGACGAACTTCCATCTTCCGGAGAGCACGCTTATCATGCTTGTCTCGGCGCTCGCCGGACGTGAGAATATCCTGCATGCCTACGAGGCGGCGGTCAGGGAGCGTTACCGCTTCTTCTCGTTCGGAGATGCGATGTTCATAGAGTAAATTAAAAGGGGAGCAGCATTTGTTTACACTTATCAGACAAGAGGGGAGAGCCAGGCGAGGGCGCCTGATGACCCCGCACGGAACCGTTGAGACGCCGGTATTTATGAACGTCGGCACTCAGGCTGCGATAAAGGGCGGACTCAGCGCGGCTGATCTGCGCGCCATAGGCTGCCAGGTCGAGCTTTCCAATACTTATCACCTGCATGTACGCCCGGGTGATGAGCTTATACGCGATATGGGCGGGCTCCACAAGTTCATGACCTGGGACGGCCCTATGCTGACCGACAGCGGTGGATTTCAGATTTTCTCGCTTGCCAGCCTGCGCAAGATAACCGAGGAGGGCGTGCACTTCAGCTCACATGTAGACGGGCGCAAGATATTCATGGGGCCTGAAGAGAGCATGCGGATACAGGCTAATCTCGGATCGGATATAGCCATGGCTTTCGACGAGTGCATCAAGATCCCGTCCCCTCGCGACTATGTCGAGCGCTCCTGCGCGCGCACATACCGTTGGCTCGAGCGCTGCAAGAAGGCGCTGGCCGAGTATAACTCCATGGACGGGGCGATAAACCCGGGGCAGATGCTGTTCGGCATAAATCAGGGCGCTGTTTTCCACGACATACGCATCGACCATATGAAGCGCATTGCTGAACTAGACCTGCCGGGCTACGCGATAGGCGGGCTCGCTGTCGGCGAGACTGCCCAGGAGATGTACGACACTATCGAGGCTGTCGAGGAATACATGCCGCAGGACAGGCCGAGATATCTCATGGGCGTCGGCACGCCTGTGAACATCATCGAGAGCGTGTGGCGCGGCGTCGACTTCTTCGACTGTGTCATGCCGACGCGCAACGGCCGTCATGGACATCTCAATACGTGGTCGGGCGTTATCAATCTGAAAAACAAAAAATATGAGCGCGACGACGGCCCGATAGACCCTGAGTGCGACTGTCCGGTCTGCCGCCGCTATTCGCGCGCATATCTGCGCCATCTGCTGAAAGCGGAAGAGGTCCTGGCCATGCGCTTTGCTGCGGTGCACAACCTCTATTTCTATAATGAGCTCATGCGCCGCATAAGGGAAGCGCTCGAAAGAGGTGAGTTTGCCGCGTTCAGAGCGAAATATGCCGATATTTTGGACAGAAGGATATAAAAGCCCTTGCATTAACATCGATTTGCCGCTATAATAAAACTCACTTAACTAGGAGGTATTCAAATGAATTCCAAAATTGCGAGAGCCCTGTCACTGATCGCTGTCGTTGCGATCTTCTGCCTCAGCCTCGCCGGCTGCACTACCAGCGGCACGGCAGGTACCGATGCCAGCGCCTCTGGCGGCGGAAATACGCTGTTTATGATTGGCTACATTGCCGTCATATTCGTCCTGATCTACTTCTTTATGGTCAGGCCGGAGAAAAAGCGTAAGAAAAAACTCGATGAGATGCGCGAGAGCGTCAGCGTCGGCGACCAGATTACCACGATCGGCGGTATCGTCGGAAAGATCGTCCATGTCAAAGATGATTTCGTCGTCATCGAGACCAGCGAGGATAGGGTCCGCATTGAGATAGCCAAGTGGGCCATAGGCAACACCGGCAAAACGACCGACCCCGACGCGAAATAATAACTCGATAAAAGTAATCAAGCCCCCTTCTGCGGAATAGGATTTACAAACGTTCCGCAGGAGGGGGATTTCTTATGCGTGTGAAACTTGACGGTGCGCATATAAGCTCGGCTGTAAAAGCGTGCTGCGTGTCAGCTTTAGCTGGGCTTGCGGCGTGCACCGGGCTGCTTGCGGTGTGCGCCCTTGGAATATGGCAGGGACGGCTACCCGAGGATATAACTCGTGAGCTCACGCTCGGGTGCGCAATGGCCGGAGCTGTCGTATCCGGAATGGCTATGAAGAGAGGGGAGGGGAGGGGCGCTCTGCGCGGTCTGGCCGGCGGCATGACACTCATGGCAGCCGCCGCACTGATAGGCGCTTACCGCAGCCAGGGCGGCTATTTTGATCTTGATTTTATCCGTCTGGCCATTTGCTGTGTTGCAGGCGGGGCTTTCGGCGGGATTATACATACTGGCAAAAAGACCAAAAAGCGCTCAAACACTAGGAAAAAGTATACGAAAAGTAATCGTTGATAATGGTTTACATAACTGGGAAATGATTACCAAGATATAGTGATATACAGAATGTAATCGCACTAAATCTTGTAAAAATTCAGTGATTTCAAGGTGTTGCAGGGCGGACAGTTGCCGATGTTTACATAATATAGTTTACATAAAATATATACATAATAGACAAAAATCAAATATTTTCGAATTAACTCTTGATAACCGCGCGAATTTGTATTATATTGTGAATACGTTAGCGTTATGTAAATTGACTTTCTGTCCCCGCCTCTGAACGCCCTTGGGGAGGGCCGATTGAAGAGATACTTGTTTCAATATGCCGCGCTGCGCAAAGACACCGATTTTGATTTTGTCGTTCCGGCCCTCTCTGTGGCCATGGGTGTCCTGCTTGCTGCCGCCGTCATTCCCAGAACGCCGCCCGATACCATCAGGGGTTATGGCGATGCCGCGCTTCTATCCGGCGCCGGTGCATCTTTCTTGTCCGCTTACTGGAAGTGTTCCAGATACCATATCATAGCCGCATTGCTCTCGACATCGTTCCTGGGCACATTCGCAATACCGGTCGTCCTGGCATACAGGGGCTTTGCTCTCAGCTGTGCCTCGGCGGCCGTCATGCTCGATTATCCTTCGGGCGGTGCCCTGTTTTCAGCGCTGTTTCTCGGCATCCCGGCTGTGATAGCTGTTCCGAGCCTTATCTGGCTCTCCGGCGAGGCGATGGCTTCGTCACGTGATCTCTTCTGCCGCCGATTTGCTGCCAGGCCGCGGCTCAGAGGAGCCACGGGGTGGAGGAACATGCTCTTTAGTTTTGCGGTCCTGATACCGGCAGCCGTGCTTGAAGCAACGGTCCTGCCGGCGCTTGCGGCGATTCTCGTCAATTCGATGTAAAGGGGGGACGGTCGTGACCGACGCTGCGCTTCTTGAAAAATATGAGACTTATCTCCGCGATGAAAAGAAGTCGTCGGAAAACACTGTCTCCTCATATATGCGCGACCTGCGGCAGTTCAGTTCGTATGTGGCGACCAATCTTGACTCGCAGTTCGGCGGCGTTACAGAGAGCGAAGTCTCCGGCTATATGACGTGGCTGAAAAACGCCGGCAAGTCGACTGCGACGGTCTCGCGTTCACTTGCATCGATCAAGGGGTTTTATGCGCACAATGTTCTCGCCGGTCTGCTTCCGAACAATCCGGCGGCGAGGCTCTCTCCCGATAAAGCGGCGCATAAGCTCCCGCAGATACTTACCAACAGGGAGGTCGAGCTTCTGCTCGCCCAGCCTGAGCGGAACGACGCCAAGGGCTATCGTGATTGTGCCATGCTGGAGACACTCTACGCGACCGGTATCCGGGTGAGTGAGCTCATCGACCTCAATGTCGACGACGTGAACCTCTCTGCCGGTCTGATAACCTGCCGTCACAAGGACAAGAGCAGAGCAATCCCTTTGTATCCCGCGGCCATACACGCGCTGACGGAATATATACGTTTCGTCCGTCCGCAGATGATAGCGAGTGAAGACGAGCAGTCCTTGTTTGTGAATGTCTCCGGTGAGCGCATGTCCCGCCAGGGGTTCTGGAAGATAATCAAGTCTTACCAGGCCAAGGCCGGTATCGAAAAGCCCATCACTCCGCATACGCTGCGGCACTCGTTTGCAACACATCTGCTCGAGAACGGAGCAGATCTGCGTTCCATCCAGGAGATGCTCGGCCATGCCGATATCAGCTCGACACAGATCTATTCGCAGCTCGTCAAGAAGCAGCTCAAGGATGTCTACAACAAGGCGCATCCGCGGGCATAAATTTGTTTTCATGTGATGAACTTCCACATAGAGAGCCCGCTCCCGTTCGATAGATGGGGGCGGGCTTTTTTGTCGTTGGAATTTGTTGACTTGCGTGTTATAATAATTATAATTGCCGTGTTGTGCGCCGAAACGCCATCCGGCGGAGACGAGGTGTATGATGAGGATATTGGGCATAGACCCAGGTATAGCGACGGTCGGCTTTGGAGTCATTGAATCAGAGCGCGGGACACAGTCGCTTGTGAGCTGCGGAGTGGTTACTACACCGGCCGGAGCCAGTCTGTCGAGCAGGCTCGACAGGATATATGAAGATATAGGTGAGCTTATCAGCAAGTTCAGCCCTGATGCGGTGGCCATAGAAGAGCTGTTTTTCAACACGAATATCAC
>CAJFRI010000038.1:0-6771 GCA_904419385.1 Candidatus Heteroscillospira lomanii | reverse complement strand
CTATGGACGCGCTGAGAAACGTCAGGTGATAGACATGGTACGCCGTATCCTGCGTATGAAATGTGCTCCGAAGCCTGACGACGCGGCCGACGCGCTGGCCATAGCGCTGTGCCATGCGCGCAGCTCAACATCACGCCTGAATTTTGAAGGAGGACAACAGTGTTCTACTATCTAGAAGGAAAGGTCACGGAGATCGACATGTCACTCGTCGTCATCGACTGCGGCGGTGTGGGGTTTGCTGTAAACACGACGGCGAACACTATTTCACGAGTAAAAAAAGGTGAGAGTACCCGGCTCTATACATACTGCAACGTTAAGGAAGATGCTTTCGACATCTACGGCTTTGCCTCAAAGAGCGAGAAGCACAGCTTCGAGCTGCTGCTCGGCGTGTCGGGAGTCGGTCCGAAGGCCGCGCTGTCGATACTATCATCATCCAATCCTGAGGCGCTTGCGATGGCTGTTGTTGCAGGCGACGACAAGGCACTCACGGCGGCGCCCGGGGTCGGCAAGAAGCTTGCACAGAGGATAATCCTGGAGCTCAAAGACAAACTGGCCAAAGAGGCCGACGGCCTGCCGGTAAAAGGACAGGCTCCGGCTGCCGGACAGGGCGGCGGCTCCAAGCTCGGAGACGCGGTCGCGGCGCTCACCGTGCTCGGATACGGCAGCGCGGAGATATCCGCGGCCATCAAGCAGATAGACGTCGATGCCCTCGGACTCGAGGACATCATCCGCCAGGCGCTCAAGCTCATGCTGAGACAGTGAATCGGAGGTCAATAAATGAGTATCAGCTTTTCAGACGGCGGCGAGATAGAGCAGGGAGTCACCCGCACGAGCATGCTGCCGGAGGATTCCGGCGAGGGATCGCTCAGGCCGCGCACCCTGTCGGAGTACATCGGCCAGGGCAAGGTCAAGGAGAACCTCTCCGTGTTCATCAAAGCCGCAAAAATGCGGGGTGAGCCGCTTGACCACGTCCTGCTGCACGGTCCTCCGGGGCTCGGAAAGACAACGCTTGCTTCCGTTATTGCAAACGAGATGGGCGTGAACATGCGCGTCACATCAGGCCCGACGATAGAGAAGCCGGGCGACCTCGCCGCGCTGCTCACCAATCTCCAGGAGAACGACATCCTCTTTGTTGACGAGATACACAGGCTCGACCGCTCGGTCGAGGAGATCCTCTATCCCGCGATGGAGGACTATGCAAGAGATATAATAATAGGTAAAGGGCCGTCTGCGAACTCCATAAGGCTGGATCTGCCGAAGTTCACGCTGATAGGCGCGACAACTCGCTCTGGCCAGCTGACGGCTCCTCTGCGCGACCGTTTCGGCGTCACGCTCCGGCTGGAGCTCTATTCACCGGAGGAGTTGTCTCAGATAGTCACGCGCAGCGCCGGAATCCTCGGCATAGAGATAGAGCCGTCCGGCGCATGGGAGATAGCTTCCCGCTCGCGCGGCACCCCGCGCATAGCAAACCGCATGCTCCGGCGTGTGCGCGACTTTGCTCAGGTGCAGGCGAACGGCGTGATAACCCGGGAGGTGGCCGACGCTGCGTTGACTCGCCTGGAAGTCGACGCCAAGGGCCTCGACAATATCGACAGGCTCATGCTGCGCAGCATAATCGAGTTTTATAACGGCGGCCCCGTCGGGCTCGAGACTTTGGCAGCCACTATAAACGAAGAGGCTGTGACGCTCGAGGATGTGTACGAGCCGTATCTGCTCCAGCAGGGCTTCCTCACAAGGACGCCGCGCGGCCGGTGCGTCACCAGGAAAGCTTATGAACATCTCGGAATAGAATACTTTGGGCAGCAAAGTATAGAAGAATAAATCGGAGGGATCCAATTTGGGAAAGTATTTCGGCACCGACGGCATACGCGGTGTGGCAAACAAGGAGCTTGATGTCCCATTGGCGTATAAGGTGGGACGCGCGGCGGCAGCCGTGCTCGCGAAAGAAACTGCGGGCAAGCCGCTGTTCACCATAGGAAAAGATACACGCATCTCGGGCGACATGCTCGAGGCGGCTCTGGTATCCGGCCTCTGTTCCGCCGGCGGCAATGTGATAGCGCTGGGCGTAGTGCCGACGCCTGCTGTGGCATATATCACCAAGGCCCGCGGGGCCGACGCCGGAATAGTGATATCGGCATCGCACAACCCCTATGAACATAACGGCATTAAGATATTCAACACTGAGGGATTCAAGCTCTCTGATGAGCTCGAGAATGAGATCGAGTACTACATAGACCATCCGCAGGAGCTTGAGGCCAAAACGAACGGTGATATCGGCTGCGTAATGGAGAACAACTGCAGCCTTGTCGAAGGCTATGAGCGGCATATCATCTCATGCGCCGAAGCGGAGATAAAAGACCTCAGAGTAGTCATAGATTGTGCGAACGGGGCGTCGTACCGAACGGTAAACGACATATTCGGCAGCTTTCCGATAGAGCTCGAAGTTATAAACGACCACCCCGATGGGATGAATATAAACGACGGCTGCGGTTCCACCTCGCCGGAGCGCCTGAGCCGCATAGTGACCGCGGGTGGATTCGATGTCGGCATAGCGTTCGATGGCGACGCCGACAGGTGCATAATCATAGATGAAAAGGGCGGAGTAGTAGATGGCGACAAGATCATGGCCATCTGCGGCGTCGATATGATGCGGCGCGGCTGCCTGAAAGGCGGCACAATAGTAGCTACCGTTATGTCCAACCTCGGCTTCCACAAATATACTTCCAGCCGCGGGCTGAATGTGGAGTGCACCACTGTCGGAGACAGGTATGTCCTTGAACGCATGCTCGAAAAGGGCTATAACCTCGGCGGAGAGCAGTCCGGCCACATCATTTTCCTCGATGATGCGACTACCGGTGACGGGCAGCTTGCTGCGGTGAAATTCCTCAGTATACTCAGCTCCTGCGGCCGCAAGGTCTCCGAGCTCGTGGGTGAGATACCCAGCTTCCCGCAGGTGCTGAAGAATGTGCCGATAGCGGGCGGAAACGCTGCGAAAGAGGCGGTGATGGCCAACAGCCTCCTCCTTGAGCGCATAGCCGGGCTCGAGGATAAGCTTGCCGGAAAGGGCAGAGTGCTTGTCCGCCCGTCCGGCACCGAGCCGCTCATCCGCGTGATGATAGAGGCTGAGACGGACGAGACCGCGGAGCGCTGTGCTGTTTTGCTCACAGCGTTGATCGAAGAATTGGCTGGGTAGCACACAAAATTCTAAATTTTGACAAGAAATTCCTATTTCATCACTGAGAATTTTAAAAGAAATTTACAAATTCGCTTGACTTTATGATAGAAAAGCTTTATAATTTGCACATAAATAGTTGATAGGAAAGTATGGATTATATATCTGTTAACGATGACAAGCTACTGGAAATGGCTGCGCATGGCGATAGGGAAGCCGAAGATCAGCTGGTATCGCGGTATAACCGTTTGGTGAAGCGGTGTGCCCGGCCGCTGTTTCTGGCTGGCGGAGACAGCGAGGATCTTATCCAGGAAGGGCTCATGGGGCTCCTTTCAGCTGTCAGGGAGTACGATCCCGGTTCGGGCGCCAGTTTCAAGACCTATGCAGAGTTGTGCATCAAGCGCAGACTTATTTCCGCGGTGAAATCAGCCTCGAGTTTAAAGCACATTCCCCTCAACGATGGTGTGCCGCTTGAAGATCTCCTCTCAGACGACAGTATTGCGCTGTTGACAGGAGCTCCGGAAACGAGCCGTGTCCTCGAAGAGCAGGTCCTTGCCAGAGAGAGCCGCTCGGAGATAGCCAGAAGGTATTCACAGTGTTTGTCAAAGCTGGAGAATCAGATACTCAGCCTGTATCTTGATGGGTGGTCATATCAGGAGATGGCCTCATTTACAGGCAAAACGGTCAAATCCGTGGACAACGCTGTGCAGCGTATCCGGCGCAAATTGGCGCATAAGCCCAGACCTGGCGATAACAGTTGACAACTGTTCGCAAATAAGTCCCTTAGGGAAATACTGTAAAAGAGAGGATTCAAAATGTACGAAGACAAGACCCTGATTTGCAAAGAGTGTGGCAAGGAGTTTGTGTTCACCGCCGGTGAGCAGGAGTTTTATGCTGAGCGCGGCTTCCAGAATGAGCCCCAGCGCTGCAAAGCCTGCCGTGACGCCCGCAAGAATGCTGCCCGCGGTCCCCGCGAGTATTTCACCGCTACCTGCGCTGCCTGCGGCGGAGAGGCCAGAGTTCCTTTCGAGCCGAAGAGCGACCGTCCCGTCTATTGCAGCGACTGCTTTGCCAAGATGAAGGAAGGCCGCTGAGCCTTGTCCATAGAAACAGAGGGGCGAGCGCCCCTCTGTTTTTTTACATGCAAAAAACTGTTGAAATCGGTGGCTTTTGCGGGTATAATTACAGTGCTTGATAAAACATGGAGGTATTTTAAATGATAGAAGTCAATAAAGACACCGTTATTGGTGATATCATCGATCAGGCGCCTCAGGCGTTCGTCATGTTCCAGGCCATAGGCATGCACTGCATGGGCTGCGCCATGGCCAGCGGCGAGACTGTTGAGGAGGCCTGCGAGGTCCACGGCGTGAATGCCGACGAGTTCATCAAGAGCCTCAACGCTTTCATCGCTCAGTTGGCCTGACACCGAAGAAAGCCGGCCGTGAGCCGGCTTTCTTGCTGTTTTGGAGGGATATATGACAGTATCTGATCTCTCGCCCAGGCTTGCGCTCATAGCGTCGCTTGTGCCTGATGGGGCTGCCCTGGCGGATGTGGGCACTGACCACGCATATCTGCCGGCGGCTCTCCTCAAAACCGGGCGTATTGCCCGCGCCGTCGGGACAGACATACACAGTGGGCCTCTGCAAAGCGCGGCCGTGCACTCGGAAAGCTGCGGGGTGGCGGACAAACTCAGGCTCGTGCTCTGTGATGGGCTTGAAAACGTCTCTCCGGATGAGGCTGACACTGTTGTCATAGCAGGTATGGGCGGAGAGACTATACTCGGAATTCTCGGCCGCGCTCCGTGGACACGCTCGGGCGTGCGTTTGATACTCCAGCCGCAGTCTAAGATAAGTGAGCTCAGGCTCGGCCTGACGGAGAGCGGCTATGTCATCGACGGCGAGTATCTCGTGCGCGACGCGGGACGCATATATACGGTGATCACGGCGCGCGGCGGAAGCAGCCGCGCACTCAGCGCCGCAGAGTTATATTTCGGCGTGCTGCGTCTGCAGCATATGCCGGAGCTGCTTGCTGAACTTGTGAGCGAGCGCTCGGCAAAGCTTGAGAATATATGCCGGCTGCTGGAGGGCTCGGCCAAGCCGGGAGATGCCGAAAGACTGGAGAGATACCGCGAGGTGCTCACAGAGATCAAAGACAATATGGAGAGAGGCGGAGCAGATGTATAAGGTCGCAGAGATCGCAGACTATTTTGAAAAGAAAGTCCCCAGTGCTATGAAAATGGATTTTGATAACGTCGGTTTTTTGGCGGGCAATAGCGGCTGGGATGTCGGCCGGGTGCTCGTGTCGCTTGATATCACCGGCGAGGTCATAGAGGAGGCAAAAGAGCTGGGTGCGCAGCTGATACTGTCGCACCATCCGCTGTTTTTCCAGCTCAAGTCGGCCTCCGACCGCACTCCTGAGGGACGCAGGCTTGTGTCGCTGCTCTCGTCCGGGATAGCTGCGATATGCCTGCACACAAATCTCGACTGTGCCTGCGGCGGCGTCAACGACGCGCTTATGGCGAGACTTGGCATAGATGTCAGCGGGATACTTGAGCCCGAACAGGCTCTGCCTGACGGCACGGTGTACGGCTGCGGCAGGTGGGGAGAGCTTGCGGAGGCGACTGATATGCCGCATTTTCTCGGAAAAGTCAAGGATGCGCTCTCGGCAAACGGCCTGCGCTATCACGACGCGAAGATCCCGGTCAAGCGGGTCGCTTTCTGCGGAGGCTCCGGCGGCAGCATGCTCGGTGATGCCGTGGCGCGCGGCTGCGATACCCTTGTGACGGCCGACGTCAAATACGATCAGTTCCTTTTCGCAAGAGAAGAGGGGATAAACCTCATTGACGCCGACCATTTCTGCACTGAAAACGTGGTTGTTCCTGTACTGACTGACATGCTCGGCGAGGCGTTTCCTGAACTCGATGTGCATATCAGCAAAAGACACTGCCAGACGGCGTGCTTTTTCTAAGTAAATAACAGTTGTGAAAAGCATCGGGAATGTGTTCCCGATGCTTTTTTGTTACATTTCTACTACATTCTTTTGATTATCGAAATGAAATTCATCATATTAAATCTTGATTTATGATTTGCAGTGCGTTATATTTTTAACTAGTTAATTATTTGACGAATGGAGCGATTTACTATGTGGAAACACAGTCATCCCACTGAAGTGATATTTGGAGAAGGAATGAGCCTTGAGCTGGGTAATATCATGGCCGAGAAAGGGTTTGAAAGAGCCTTCATGGTCTGTGATCCGTTCACTGTGTCGTGCGGCCTGGCCGATAAACTGGCTGCCGCGGCAGGCGGACGCGTTGTTGGCATGTACTGCGACATTGAGCCCAACCCGTCGGTACAGAATGTCGATGGCGCCGCAAAGGCTGTCCGCGAGAGCGGGGCCAAATGCGTCATCGCAGTCGGCGGCGGCAGCGCAATGGACTGCGCCAAATCCGCTTCCGCAGCTGCCAGCATGGGAATTGACGCCCGCGCCATACTGAAGAAAACCCCGATCGTCAGCGCGCTGCCTATCATTGCCATTTCCACCACTGCCGGCACCGGCAGCGAGGTCACCGCAGTGACCATCATCAGCGATAAGGAAAACGA
>CAJFRI010000037.1 GCA_904419385.1 Candidatus Heteroscillospira lomanii | reverse complement strand
GGAAAGCCATGTACTGGTCTTTTCCCAGGTCGCCCCTCTCAAAGGCTTTCACCACATCCGACCTCGAGCTCGCAAAGCAGGTCGAACCTCTTGAGGACGTCATAGATGAGCTCATTGACGAGGCCAAGTCCCGCCACATTGCGAGACTGCAGCACAGCGAGTGCACTATTGAGCTCGGTTTCATCTTCACCGACTACCTCACCAACATAGAGCGCATAAGCGACCACTGCTCCAACGTCGCCGTCTGCCTGCTCGAAGTTGCCGGCACCGAGTTCGACACCCACAACTACATTTACAACATGAAAGACCTCCCGGAGTTCAAGCAGCTCTTCGCCCAATACCGCGATAAATACCAGTTACCGTGATTTGACTTCTGATATAAAGTTTTCTTTATGTCTCCCGCCCCTCACACGAGGGGCGGGCTTTCATTTTGCAAACAGTTTGTACCATCATACAATATTCATCTTGTCAGAAAAAAGACGTTCTGCGGCATATTTTGCAAGATCCAGCTTTTGCATGATTTTTTGCATGTAAGAATTCTAATTGTTAATTTTATATCATTTGTCAGATGTGTTAATGGCATAAAATATCACTTTTTAACTCATTTATGCATATTTTTCCTGCAAATCGTTAATTTAAAAACTATTGCATTTTCTGTTGACAGATACAGACCATGAATGATATTATATGCTCGAAACAGGGAGAAGGGCTTGACAAGAGGCGGACGGCCAACGGCCGCGCGCTGTCTGCCCGGCTTTAAATGATATAATCTTTCTTTATATCGCTCTCTTAAAAACTATTATATCACAGGAGGAAAAACAATGGCAGAAAAGAAAAAGGCCGCTGAGCCCGCCGTCATGACCGACGAAGAGCTCGTTGCGGCGAAGGTCGCTTCCGTCCGTGCAGCCCAGGCCAAATTTGCGACCTACACCCAGGAACAGGTCGACTACATTTTCTACAAAGCCGCCATGGCGGCCGACAATGCTCGTATTCCTCTCGCAAAAATGGCCGTTGAGGAAACCGGTATGGGCGTCCTCGAGGATAAGATCACCAAAAACCACTACGCCGCCGAGTTCGTCTACAACCATTACCGCAACAGCAAGACCTGCGGCATAGTAGAAGAAGATAAAGAGTGGGGCATCAAGAAAGTCGCCGAGCCTCTCGGCGTCATCGCCGCCATCATCCCCACCACCAACCCCACTTCCACCGCGATATTCAAGACCCTCATCGCTCTCAAGACCCGCAACGGCATGATCATCAGCCCGCACCCGCGTGCCAAGAAGTGCACCTGCGCCGCTGCAAAGGTCGTCCTCGACGCCGCTGTCGCCGCCGGCGCTCCTGAGGGCATCATCGACTGGTTCGAGGAGCCCAGCATCCAGATCTCCGGCGACCTCATGAAGGCTGCCGACTGCATCCTCGCCACCGGCGGCCCCGGCATGGTCACCGCGGCTTATTCCTCCGGCAAGCCTGCTCTCGGCGTCGGCCCCGGCAACGTCGCCGTCATCATCGATGAGTCCGCCGACATCAAGGACGCCGCCTACTCCATCATCCACTCCAAGACTTTCGACAACGGCATGATCTGCGCCTCCGAGCAGACCGTGTTCGTCAACGAGAAGGTCTACGACGCCGTCAAGGCTGAATTCAAGAAGTACGGCTGCTACTTCCTCAACGCCGATGAGCGCAAGAAGGTCGGCGAGACCGTCATAAACTTCCCCGTCGGCAACGTCAACGCCAAGGTCGTCGGCCAGAGCGCCTACACCATCGCCCAGATGGCTGGCGTCTCCGTCCCTGAAAACACCAAGGTCCTCATAGGCGAGGTCACCTCCACCGAGTTCTCCGAGCCGTTCGCCCACGAGAAGCTCTCCCCCGTTCTCGGCATGTACAAGATCAAAGATCTCGACGACGGCATCGAGAAGGCCAGCACCGTCCTCCGCGTCTGCGGCGGTATCGGACACACCGCCGGCCTCCACGTCAAAGCCACCGAGACCGATAAGATCAACAAGTTCGCCGAGGCGATGAAGACCTGCCGTATCATCATCAACTCCCCCACCGCCCACGGCGGCATCGGCGACATCTACAACTTCAAGCTCGCCCCGTCCCTCACCCTGGGCTGCGGCTCCTGGGCCGGCAACTCCCGCTCCGAAAACATCGGCATCTTCCATCTGCTCAACATCAAGACCGTCGCCGAAAGGAGAGAGAACATGCTCTGGCTCAGAACTCCCGAAAAGATCTATCACAAGAAAGGCTGCATGCAGCTGGCTCTGCGTGAGCTGCGCGACGAGTATCACTGCAAGAAGGCTTTCATCGTCACCGATACCTTCCTCTATCAGAACGGCTACACCAAGCCCATCGAGGAAGAGCTCGACCGCATGGGAATCACCCACGCCTGCTTCTTCGAGGTCGCTCCCGACCCCACTCTCCAGACCGCCCGCGTCGGTCTGAAGCAGCTCGATGCTTTCGGCCCGGATGTCATCATCGCCCTCGGCGGCGGCTCCTCTATGGACGCTGCCAAGATCATGTGGCTCATGTATGAGCACCCCGAGGAGGACTTCTTCGATCTCGCCTCCGTGTTCATGGATATCCGCAAGAGGATCCACAAGTTCCCGAAGATGGGCATCAAGGCCAAGCTGGTCTGCATCCCCACCTCCGCAGGCACCGGCTCCGAGGTCACCCCGTTCGCCATCATCACCGACGCCGACACCGGCACCAAGTGGCCGCTCGCCGACTACGAGCTCATGCCCACCATGGCTATCGTTGACGCCGACAACATGATGACCGCCCCGCGCGGACTCACCAGCGCCTCCGGTATCGACGTCCTCACCCACGCCACCGAGGCTTTCGTGTCCATCATGGCCACCGATTACACCGACGGCTTTGCCATCAAGGCCACCCAGAACGTCATGAAGTACCTCAAGCGCGCCTATGACGACGGCCCGAACGATATCGAGGCCCGCGTCAAGATGGCCGACGCAGCCTGCATGGCCGGTGTTGCCTTCGCCAACGCCTTCCTCGGACTGTGCCACTCCATGGCTCACAAGCTCGGCGCTTATCATCACCTGCCGCACGGCGTCGCCAACGCCCTGCTCATGTGCGAGGTCATGAAGTACAACGCCGACGACGCCCCGTTCAAGATGGGCACCTTCTCCCAGTACAAATATCCTCACGCCCTCGAGCGTTACGCCGAGCTCGCCCGCTACTGCGGCATAGTCGGCAAGGATGACCGCGACACCTTCAACAAGTTCATCGACGCCATCGAGCAGCTCAAGGCCGACGTCGGCATCAAGCCTTGCATCAAGGACTACGGCATCGACGAGAAGTACTTCCTCGACAACCTCGACGCCATGGTCGAGGCCGCGTTCAACGACCAGTGCACCGGCGCCAACCCTGTGTACCCGCGTATGAGCGACATGAAGGAAATCTACCTCCGCTGCTACTACGGCAAGTAAGCAACATAAAACAACCGGCAGGCGAAATCGCCTGCCGGTTTTCTTTTTGCAGTTTCATATCAGCACGTTCACCGTCCAGTGCGCCATCGCGAGCGCCGGGATGCCGATCTCATTTTTTCTGCCCGTGAGCGACACACGCAGCGCGCCGAACACCCCGCCGAACAGGAACGACGCCGCCACTTGACTTAAATTCTGCCCCACCGGGTAGTGCGCCAGCCCGAAGATCGCCGCCGATATGAGCACGGCCCTGTCCGACCTTCCGGTGATGTCCGCGAGCATGGTGAGGATAAATCCTCGGAACATGAGTTCCTCCGACAGGGCAACCAGCGCCTGGCTCACCGCCAGACAGGCAAATCCGCCGACGGCATGCGGCCGCCAGCCGAGCACGGCAAATACAAGGAGTACCGCCGCCGAAATCGCGGCGCCAGAAGCAATCTGCCGCACTATCCCATCCCGCCTGAGCCCAAACTCCGCCATACCGCGCCCGCTGAGACGCATCAGCGCTAGTGACGCAAGTATGAGTGAGATGTAAGACAGGTTTTGGATCAGCGCATATGCAGAGCCGTCAGGACTTGTACGCACAGCCGCCACGGCCGCGAGCATCACGGCAAACTCTGACAGCACGGCCAGCGCCGTAAGAAAAATGTCTTTTTTCATCATCTCAGTCTCCTATGGCATAAAAACAGCGGCCTTTGCGGCCGCCGTGTGTTTTATTCAAATCCGTGGTGCCTGCGCCAGATATCGACGTATCGCGCGATGAGCTCGGCGCAGCTGACGCTGCCGATGCTCGAGGAATTGAGCGTGAGGTCAAAGCTCATGGGGTCGTTCCAGAGGCTGCCGGTGTGCCTCTGATAGAACTCGGCGCGCTGTGCATCGATGGAGTGTATCTTCTTCGCGGCCTCCTCGCGGCTTATCCCATCGCGTTCTGCCACCGTAGTCACACACTCATCGAAATCGGAGTGTATGCTGATGCGGATGATATTGGGTATATCCCGCAGAAAATAGTCAGCCGCACGGCCCATTATCACGAAACTCTCGCGCTCAGACAGTTCCCTCACCTGGCCGATCTGCATGCGGAACACATCTTCATATGCCACCTCCGCGTCCTCAGGCGGGAGATCATCAAGGTCGTCCATCGCCCGGCGCAGCCAGGACGAGGCCATCTCTCTGAGCGAGGCGTCGTCATAATAGTTTATGCCCAGCAGCTTTGCGGCGAGCTTGCCTATCGCGACGCCGTTGCTGCCGTATCCGCGTGAGATCGTGATGATGATGTTGTCCATGGCGCTATCCTCTCCCATAAGAGCGATTTATCAGTCTGCGATAATGATAACATACATTCCCGGCCTTTTCAACGGATATATTTTTTCCTCGCCGTGCAAATTTGCTATTGACAATACGGCTAAACGGTGTGATAATCTTTCTATCAATCAGTTATCTGAGGTGCTCAATGTACTCTGTTTCCTTTTCCGTCTTTTTCTTCAGCTTTACTTTTTTTGCTTTTGCAATGAGTAAGGTTTGTTCGCGCTGCAAGGAAAAGGCCGGTAAAGTTTGAGCCCGATGATTTTGGGAATCAAGGCCCTGCGGTGTGGACGCCGCGGGGCCTTTTTTGTTTCCGCAAAAGGAGTGTTTTGAAAAATGATAGTAGTCCTCAAGAGCAATACAGACAAATCCAGCTACAACGCCCTCGTGAAGTGGCTCACCGAAAAGGGCGTCGAGGTCCACGAGATCGAAGGCAGCATGCACACCGTGCTCGGCCTCGTCGGCGACACATCCAGTATCGATATTGACCTCGTCAGGTCAATGGATATGGTCGACGACGTAAAGCGCGTCCAGGAGCCGTACAAGCAGGCCGGGCGCAAGTTCCACCCCGACGACACGGTTGTCCAGGCCGGCAGCACGCACATAGGCGGCGGCGACCTGCACATCATCGCAGGTCCGTGCTCGATTGAGTCCGAGGAGCAGATCTGCACCGTCGCCAAGGCCGTCAAGGCCGCCGGAGCCACGCTGCTGCGCGGCGGCGCGTTCAAGCCCCGCACCTCGCCCTACACCTTCCAGGGCCTGCGGCAGCAGGGCATAGAGCTGCTCGTCACAGCGAAAAAGGAGACCGGCCTGCCGATAGTCACCGAGATCATGGAGATCAGCCAGCTGGAGTACTTCGACGACGTCGACGTCATCCAGGTCGGCGCGCGCAACATGCAGAACTTCGAGCTGCTCAAGGAGCTCGGCCATGTCAACAAGCCAATCCTGCTCAAGCGCGGCCTCGCCAACACCCTGCAGGAGCTGCTGATGAGCGCCGAGTACATCATGAGCGGCGGCAACGGCCAGATCATCCTCTGCGAGCGCGGCATACGCACCTTTGAGACCGCGACCCGCAACACGCTCGACATCTCCGCCATTCCCCTGCTGCACGAGATGAGCCACCTGCCCGTCATCGTCGACCCCAGCCACGCGACCGGTATCGCCCGCCTCGTAAAGCCGATGTCCCTCGCCGCCGCGGCCGCCGGAGCCGACGGCCTTATAATAGAGGTGCACAACGATCCGCCTCACGCCCTGTGCGACGGCGCGCAGTCTCTGACTCCCGAACAGTTCGCCGACCTTGTCACCGCGGTCGACGCCATCCGCCCCATTGCCCGCAGGTGACGAGCATGGAGCGCGTCCACGTCGACACAAAGCAGCGCAGCTATGACATACTCATAGGCCGCGCTCTCCTCGCCATGACGGGCGAAAAGCTGCGTGAGGTTTTGCCCGGCTGCACTTCGGCCATCGTCGTCTGCGACGACACGGTCGAGAGCCTGTTCTCCGCAGCCGTCATGGAATCCCTGAGCCGGGCAGGCATCCCGGCCCACGTCCATTCTTTCCCGCACGGCGAGGAACACAAGACCATGCGCACCGTCATGGGCATACTCGAGAGCATGGAGGATCACTCGCTCCAGCGCTCCTCGGCCGTCGTCGCGCTCGGCGGCGGCGTCACCGGCGACATGGCCGGTCTCGCCGCGGCGCTCTATATGCGCGGCATCTCGTTCATACAGCTGCCGACCACCCTGCTCGCCGCGCAGGACTCCTCCGTCGGCGGAAAGACCGCCGTCGACCTCCGCGCAAAGAACATGGTCGGCGCATTCTGGCAGCCATCGCTCGTCCTCTGCGACTGCGACGCGCTCGAAAAGCTGCCGGACAGCGTGTTCAACGACGGCTGCGCCGAGATGATAAAGCACGGCGCCATCGCCGATCCCGGCCTCTTTGCCATGCTCGAGCGCGGGGAACACCGCACCTCCCTGCCTGAATGCATACGCCGCTCGGTGTCCGTGAAGGCCAAAGTCGTCTCTGGCGACGAGCTCGACACCGGCGCGCGCCAGATACTCAACTTCGGCCACACCATAGGCCACGCGATTGAAAAGTGCTCGGATTTCGGCGAGACCCACGGCCGCGCCGTGGCCGCCGGCATGTGCATCATGGCACGCGCCTGCGAAAAGCAGGGCATAGCGGCTCCGGGCTCTGCCGCCAGGCTCGAGGCGCTCGTGCGCTCCTGCTCCCTGCCCGACGGCACAGCCCTCGGCGCGGATGAGCTTTATGACGCCGCCCTCTCCGACAAAAAGCGCAGCGGCGACTCCATATCGCTCATACGCATGCGCTCGATAGGAGACTGCTATATCAGCCGCGAGCCGACCTCAGCTCTGCGCGAGGTGCTTGAAAAGGGGTTGTGATTATGGATCTCAGGCTCTGCCGCTCCGAGCTGCGCGGCACCGTGCGCGCGCCCGCCTCAAAATCGGCGGCGCACCGGCTCATGATCTGCGCGGCGCTCTCCAGTTCCCCCACTTATATAGATTTTTCCGGGAATTCAGATGATATCAGCGCCACTGAGCGTTGTCTGTCCGCGCTTGGATGTATTATCTCGCCCACAAGCTCCGGAGTGCTCGTCACGCCATCCGCCGATACAGGCGCTGCACCAGAGCTCGACTGCGGTGAGAGCGGCTCCACGCTGCGCTTTCTTCTCCCGGTCGCCGCGGCGCTGTGCGGCGGATTCTCGGTAAAAGTACGTGGACGGCTCGCAAGCCGCCCGCTCGGCTCTCTAATGGACGCAATGAGAGAGCACGGCTGTTCTTTTTCCGACGAAAAGCCGCCGTTTTCAGTGTCCGGCCGCCTGAAGCCCGGGCGCTTCCGCCTGCCGGGTTCCATGAGCTCGCAGTATGTCACGGGGCTCATGTTCGCGCTCCCGCTCCTCGGCGGAGACAGCGTCATAGAAATTGACGGCGCGCTCTCCTCCGGAGCCTACGTCGATATGACTGTCTCGGCCCTGCGCCGCTTTGGAATAGCTGTCGAGCCGTGCAGCGGCGGCTGGCGCATCCCCGGCCGGCAGAACTATGTAAGCCCCGGCCGCGTCGAGATCGAGGGCGATTGGTCGTCCGCCGCGTTCTGGCTGTGCGCCGGAGCGCTCGGCGGCCCGGTCACCGTGGCGGGCCTGGACATGGGCTCCGCCCAGCCGGACAGGCGCATCGCCTCCCTGCTCGGGGAAATGGGCGCGCATATCAGCTGCGCCGGCGGCTGCGTCACGGCCTCACGCGGCGAGCTGAGGCCCCTCTCCGTCGACATCGACCGGAGCCCGGACCTCATGCCGGCCCTCGCCGTGACTCTTGCGATGTGCGGCGGCGACTCGCTCATATACAACGCCGCGCGCCTGCGCCTGAAGGAGAGCGACCGCCTCGCGTCCATGTCCTCGGCACTAACGGCTCTCGGCATAAAAAGCACCGAGACGGACGACAGCCTCGCCATCACCGGCGGCACGCCCTCTCCCGGCAAGGTCGACGGCTCGGGCGATCACCGCGTGGTCATGGCCTCGGCCCTCGCCTGCGCGCAGACAGACCTCATAATACGCGGCTGTGAGGCCGCCGCCAAATCATACCCCGCTTTCTTCGACGATCTCGCCGCCCTCGGCGGCCGTTTTGAAAGAATATAAGGAGGCAGCAAAATGGAACTCAAAGATATAAGGGAAAGGATAAACGAGATAGACTCCCAGATGGTCGCCTTGTTCTGTTCGCGAATGGATGCGTCGGCAGCCGTCGCAAAGGCCAAGGCCGAGTCCGGCCTCGGCGTGCGCGACAAAAAGCGCGAGCGCGAGGTGCTCGCGAGAGTCGCCGGGCTCGCCGGCAGCGAGTATGAGACATATGCCAAGGTACTTTTCACCACGCTGATGTCGCTCAGCCGGTCATATCAGCACGCACTCTCCGCAGGCGACTCGCTCTCCCCCCGCCTGCGCGCGGCCATGGAGTCCACGCCAGAGGTGTTCCCCCGCAAGGCCACCGTCGCCTGCCAGGGCATAGAGGGCGCGTATTCCCAGCAGGCGTGCGACAGGCTGTTCTCGCTCCCTTCGATAATGTATTTCGGCGACTGGGGCAGCGTATTCACCGCCGTTGAAAAAGGCCTCTGCCAGTACGGCATGCTCCCCATCGAGAACAGCACCCACGGCTCCGTTTATGAGATCTACGACCTCATGCGCAGGCATCAGTTCTACATCGTGCGCAGCATGCGCCTGCGCATAGACCACGCCCTGCTGACCAAGCCCGGAGTCGATCTCAAAGAAGTGCGAACCGTCATATCCCATCATCAGGCGCTCGGACAGTGCTCGGAATACCTCTCCTCGCTCAAAGGCGTGAATATCGTCTCCTGCGCCAACACGGCCGTGGCCGCGCGTGAGGTCGCGGAGAGCAGCGACAGGACCGTCGCCTGCATCTCCTCCCGCTCCTGCTCCGAGACCTACGGGCTCGAGGTGAAAGCCACAGACATAGCCAACAGCGACAACCACTACACGCGCTTCATCTGCATCGCCCGCGAGCCCGAGATCTACCCCGGCTCCAACCGTGTGAGCCTCATGCTCAACCTGCCGCACGAGCCGGGTTCGCTCTACGAGCTGCTGTCCCACTTCGCCGCGCTCGACCTCAACGTGCGCAAGCTAGAGAGCCGCCCTATCCCCGGCTCCGACTTTGAGTTCACATTTTACTTCGATCTGGAGGCCGACCTCAACGCGCCCGGAGTCTTGCCACTTCTCGGCTCGCTCAGCCGCGACATCCCCTCGCTCACCTTCCTCGGCGCCTATTCCGAGGTGTGAGCCATGAGATACGGATTGCTTGGAGAAAAGCTCGGCCACAGCTTTTCACCCCAGATACACGCCATGCTCGGCTGCGAGGGCTACGGCCTCATCGAAGTGCCGTGCGACGGGCTCGACGGCTATATGCGCAGGCGCGACTTTGACGCCATAAACGTGACCATACCGTATAAGCAGGCAGTCATGCCGTACTGTGACGAGATAGATCCCGCCGCAAAGGCCATAGGCTGCGTGAACACCATTATAAACGACGGCGGGCGTCTCCTCGGCTACAACACCGACTTTTCCGGCCTCCTGCACATGGCCTGCATGTCGGATATAGACTTTTTCGGCAAAAACGTGCTCATCCTCGGCACCGGCGGCACGAGCCTCACGGCTGAGGCCGCGGCGAAACTGCGCGGTGCAAACAGCGTGCGCAAAGTCTCGCGCAGCGGTGAGATAAACTACGAAAACGCGCCCGAACTCTGCGCCGACACCGAAATACTAGTGAACACCACGCCTGTCGGCATGTATCCGCATAACGGCCGCATGGCGATAGACCCCGCGCTCTTCCCGAAGCTCACCGGAGTGCTCGACGTGGTCTACAACCCGCTCAGCACGGCGCTGGTCCTGCGCGCCAAAGAGCTGGGGCTGAACTGCTCCGGAGGGCTGCCCATGCTGGTGGCTCAGGCCGTGCACGCGGAGGAGCTCTTCACCGGCAGGATAATCTCGCTCGACGTGTTTGAGAGCGTCCTGCGCCGTATCGACGCACAGGCGCGCAGCATCATCCTCATGGGCATGCCCGGCTGCGGCAAGAGCTCGCTCGGCCGCCTGCTCGCCGAGCGCACCGGCAGGGACTTTGCCGACATCGACGAACTGGTCGAACGCTCCGCCGGCATGCCCATCCCCCGGATATTCGCCGAGCGCGGCGAGAGCGCCTTCCGCGACATTGAGTCGCAGGTGCTCGCCGAGGCCGCAAAGCACGGCGGCGGAATCATCGCCCTCGGCGGCGGCAGCGTGCTGCGCGAGGAAAACCGCCGCGCCATAGTGCAGAACGGATTTGTCGTCTACATCCGCCGCCCTGTCGGCGCTCTGCCGACGGAGGGTCGCCCCCTCTCGGGAGACGGCAGCGGCCTCGCGGAAATGTACGCCAGGCGGGACCCGATCTACTCCGCCCTCGCCGACTGTGAGTGTGAAAACAGCGGTACTTTAGACAGTCTCGCCGACGAAGTGCTCAAAAAATTTGAAAACAGGGTGATATAAATGCGCTTTCTCATCATAAACGGCCCCAACATCAACTTTCTAGGCATACGCGAGCCGGAGATCTACGGCGGACGCACATACTCCGACCTCATAGAGCACATCCGCGCGGGCTGTTCCGAGCTCGGCGTCGAGTGTGAGTTTTTCCAGTCCAACCACGAGGGCGCCATAGTCGACGCGATACAGGGCGCTTACAGGCGAATAGACGGCATCATCATAAACCCCGCCGCATATACGCACACCAGCATCGCCATCCTCGACGCGCTCAAAGCCGTCGGCATCCCGGCGGTCGAGGTGCACCTGAGCGACGTCGACTCACGCGAGGACTTCCGGCAGATCTCATATGCGGGCAAGGCCTGCTGCGCGCGCTTTGCAGGCATGGGCTTCGACGGCTATCTCGCCGCGGCAAAGCACCTGGTCTCTGTGCTGTCCTGAGGGTATTCGCAATTTCATAAGTCTCGCAGCGGGCAAGGATAAACACCCTTGCCCGCTTTTTTAATCTTGTCTGCTATTTATATCCATAAATTTGCTATCATAATTGTGATTGCCATAATTCTATGCAAAACAGTTGCGGATACATAAACGGCTCTCAGCCGCTAAAACCACAAAAAACCCGGAGGAGATCAGATGAAACCAACCTATATAAATCAAACTGAAATAAGCGCGTTCGGCCGGAGGCTGCTTGAAGACGAACGCAGCGCCGCCACGATAGAAAAATACACCCGCGAGGCGAGGCGCTTTGCAGCGTTTCTTGGCGGCAGGGCGGTGACAAAATCTGCGGTCGCCGAGTGGAAAGAGGCCATCACCTCTTCCGGCTGCTCTCCATCGACGGCAAATGTGCGCCTCACGGCTCTGAGCCGGTTCCTGGACTTCATCGGCCGGGGCGACTGTTCTGTCAAGCGCCTGCGCCTGCAGCGCCGGGTCTTCCGCGATGACAGCCGCAGCCTCACACGTAAAGATTACGAGCAGCTCACCGCAGCGGCCGAGTCGCTCGGCCGCGAGCGGCTCGCCCTCCTGATGGAGACGATATGCTCCACCGGCATACGCGTGTCTGAAGTGCGCTATATCACGGTCGAGGCCGCTTCCGCAGGCAGGGCGGAGATATCCCTCAAGGGCAAGATACGCACAATACTACTCCCCGGCAAACTCTGCCGGAAACTGCTGAAATACGCCAAAAAGCAAAAAATCGCCTCCGGAGAGGTTTTCCTCTCCAAAAGCGGCAAAAGCCTGTCCCGAAAACAGATATGGGCGGACATGAAATCCGTGTGCGGAGCGGCAGGCGTCTCGCCCTCAAAAGTATTCCCCCACAATCTGCGGCATCTTTTCGCACTTTGCTTTTATAAAACATGCCGCGACGTTGTGCGCCTCGCCGACGTCCTCGGACACTCGAGCATAGACACGACCCGTATTTACCTCATCTCATCCGGCCGCGAACACGTCCGGACGCTGGAACGTTTGGGGCTTGTATCGTGAACCGGACGGAATTCTGATTCTGTGGCCGATATAAAGGATTTTTTCACGCAGAAAAGCGGAAAAAGAAAAAGCACTACATATTTTGTGGTACTTTTTTACAAAACTGCATGTTTAAGCAGGACTGGAAGAAAATTTATGTCCCCCGGTCCCTGTTCGCATGCTCAGATATTCAATTGCTGTTGATTTTCAGTAGTATTTCTGTTAAAATAAAGAATAAATCATAAAGCTATGTATATTATTTTGCCATTTTGCCGGACAGAATCAGAATTCCGTCCAGCATAACGAAGGGGAGGTCGATATGCGGGAAAGCCTGAGGGATTTCTGCATGCGCACCGGGAACACCGATGTGCTGCGGGAATGGGATAAAGATAAAAACGGCGGCATCACACCGGACATGATAAGCAGCGGCAGCAGCCGAAAGGTGTGGTGGCGCTGCGAGCAGGGGCACTCATGGCAGGCCGACGTGTTTTCGAGGACAAAAGGCTCCTCGCGCTGTCCGTACTGCTCGGGCAAGCTGGCGATACACGGCAAGACGGATCTCGCCTCACGCTATCCTGAAATCGCCAGGGAGTGGCACCCGACGCTCAACGGCACTCTCACGCCCGACTCCGTCCTGCCTGGGAGCCACAAATCCGTGTGGTGGAAGTGCTCAAAAGGCCACGAGTGGCGCGCCATAGTGAAGTCGCGCACAGCCGGCTGCGGCTGCCCTGTCTGTGCCAACCGCTCGGTAAAGCGCGGCGAGAACGACCTCGTCACCACCCACCCCGGCCTTGCGCAGCAATGGGACGCCGAAAAGAACGGGAGTATCACGCCTGACATGGTCACGGCGGGCTCGCACCGCAAGGTGTGGTGGCGCTGTGCCAAAGGGCACGAGTGGCAGGCGACGGTGCTGTCGCGGGCTCTGAACGGTGCCGGCTGCCCCGTCTGCGCCGGAAAAATCGTCGTTGCCGGAGAGAACGACCTCGCGACGGTGTTTCCGGATATCGCGGCCCAGTGGCACAGGGAGAAAAACGGCGCCCTGCGGCCGAGCGATGTTCCGCCGTACAGCAACCGCAAAGTTTGGTGGCTCTGCCCGAACGGCCATGAGTTCCAAGCTGTGATAGCAGCGCGCACTACCCACGGCAGCGGCTGCCCATACTGTTCCGGGCGAAAGGTGCTCGCCGGGTTCAACGACCTCGCCACAGTCGCGCCCGACATTGCGGCCCAATGGCACCCGACGCTCAACGGCGCTCTCACGCCGAGCATGCTCACATCCGGAAGCCGCGTGAAGGTGTGGTGGCAGTGCTCAGAGGGGCACGCCTGGAAAGCTGCGGTCTATTCCCGCACCGGGCCGCGCAGGAGCGGATGTCCGATCTGCGCCGGCCGGCTGGGGAGGCGCGCAGGCAAAAAGCGCATCAATCATTTCACGATAACCTAGGAGGGAGAAAAATGAAGAAATTAAGGAAACGAGTTATAAGCATGCTGCTGGTGGTAGTGCTGGCGGTGTCCCTGCTGCCCGCGGGAGCATTTGCGGAGTATGTTCCGCCTGATGGCGCTGATTCACCCGGCTTCTTTGCTTTAGGAAACTCAGGTTTGGAGTATGCCTTATATACTCGATTTGACTATATCTTTGATGATGAAGGTAAACCTATCGGCACTAATATAATATCACATATTGTGATTCGTCCCAGTTCTGACGCTGATGATGCAACATTTATTATACCAGATAATGCTCAAGACCTATATTGGCAGCCATCTGAAACTAGTTTGTATCAACAAGTATATATTGAGGCAGGCGTAAAAGGAATCGGAGCCAATGCGTTTGCTGATATGGAAGACTTAGATCAGATCACTATTGAAGCTCCAGAACAACTGACACACATAGGTGAGAACGCATTCACCGGTGGCGGAAGATCTGGCGGCGTTCAATTTATAACCGGCAGTTCCGAGGAAGAGTATGATGACAGCGGTTCCCTCGACCTCTCCAACGTTGAAACCATCGGCGCCAATGCGTTCAACGGCTGCTCCCAGCTCAAGAAAGTCACGCTGGGCAACGATCTGAACGCCATTGAAAGTGGTGATACAACACATCACAAAATCGCTGACGGCGCCTTTGCGGGCACCGGCCTCACTGAAATAACCATCCCCGAAAACGTCACCGCCATCGGCGACAGTGCCTTTGCCAATCCCAGCGGCGATGGATTCCCCAAGCTCGTTATCCCCGAAAACGTCACCGACATCGGCGAAAGCGCTTTCAGCGGACACGGGCTGCTCGGTACGGTCGAGATCTACGCCGGTCAGAATGGAGCCATCACTGTCGGCGACAATGCTTTTGCCAACTGCGGCACCGAGGCCGGCACCGACATCACCGGCTACACTGACGAGGACTTAGAGGATTGGGATTTCAAAACCGGTAAGCTTCCAGAAGATACGGGTACTCCATTCAACAACGTCCGCCCGCTGTTCCTCTTCCAGCATGATATAAACATGCCGGCCAACCTCAGCGCCCTCGAGGGCAAAAGCCCGCCCGACGGCGTGAGCGCCATGTACCTGAGCAGCAAGAGCACTGCGGCAGACTGCACCACCCCCGGCTACAACGGCTATGTGTTCTATAAAGAGGATGACATCGACGGAGACAAATATAACTATGTCGAGATCCTCCCCGCCCTCGGCCACCAGT
>CAJFRI010000036.1 GCA_904419385.1 Candidatus Heteroscillospira lomanii | reverse complement strand
ATCTGCTTTATATCCGAGATGCCGGCGGTGGTGGCGTTGAGCTTGCGCAGGGTGCGGCTGGTGCTGCGGGCGATGATGCGCGCGGCGGTCGTCTTCCCGGTGCCGGACGGCCCGTAGAATATCATGTTCGGGATGTTCCCGCTGTTCACGATGCGGGTGAGGAGCCCGTCCGGGCCGAGGATATGCCTCTGCCCGACCATGTCCTCGAGCTTTTCGGGGCGCAGCTCGTCGGCAAGCGGCCTGTACATACAGTCACCTCCAATGGAGAGGGGGAGAGCGCCGCTCTCCCCCTTTGCTTTGTTTTACTTGTAGAGCGGGAAGCGCTCGCAGAGAGCTATCGCGCGGCTGCGTATGCTGTCCTGCTTTGCGTCAAAGTCGCGCACGGCGTCGACTATGAGCCCGGCGACCTCTGCCATCTCGGCCTCGCGGAAGCCGCGGGTGGTGACGGCGGGGGAGCCGAGGCGCAGGCCGCTGGTCTCGGCGGCGCTGGCGGGGTCGTCGGGTATCTTGTTCTTGTTCGTGGTGATGTTCACCGCCTCGAGCCTGGTCTCGAGCTCGCGGCCGGAGATGCCCTCGCCGCGCAGGTCGAGCAGCACGAGATGGTTGTCCGTGCCGCCGGAGACGAGCTTTATCCCTTGCGAGGTGAGGCCCTCTGCCAGGACCGCGGCGTTTTTCACCACCTGGGCGGCGTAGCCGCGGAACTCGGGCCTCAGCGCCTCGCCGAGGGCGACGGCCTTGGCCGCGATGATGTGCATGAGCGGGCCGCCCTGCGAGCCGGGGAAGATGGCGCTGTTGATCTTCTTGGCGATGGCGGGGTCGTTCGTGAGTATCATGCCGCCGCGAGGGCCGCGCAGGGTCTTGTGCGTGGTGGTCGTGGTGACGTGGGCATAGGGCACGGGGCTCGGGTGGGCGCCGCCGGCGACGAGCCCGGCGATGTGAGCCATATCGACCATGAGATAGGCGCCCGCCTCGTCGGCTATCTCGCGGAAGCGCTTGAAATCGATGACGCGCGGGTAGGCCGAGGCGCCGGCGATTATCATGCGCGGATGGTGTTTGAGCGCCTTTTCACGCACCTGGTCGTAGTCGATGTATCCGGTGGCGGGGTCGACGCCGTAGGACACGATGTTGTACTGTTTGCCGGAGAAGTTGGCGCTGCTGCCGTGGGTGAGGTGCCCGCCGTGCCCGAGGTCCATGCCGAGCACGGTGTCGCCCGGGGTGCAGAGCGCGAGATAGACCGCGTAGTTAGCCTGAGCGCCGCTGTGCGGCTGGACATTGGCAAATTCACAGCCAAAAAGCTTTTTTGCGCGCTCGATGGCGATGTTCTCGACTATGTCGACACATTCGCAGCCGCCGTAGTACCTTTTGCCGGGATAGCCCTCGGCGTATTTGTTCGTGAGCACGCTGCCTGCCGCTGCGAGCACGGCCTCGCTCACGACGTTTTCCGAGGCGATGAGTTCGATGTGTGTGCGTAGACGGTCGAGCTCCAGAGATATTGCACGCCCGACCTCGGCGTCCTGTGCCGAGACTATGTCGATAAGCTCGTTTACCAAGTGCGATCAGTCCCTTTCGGAAGTATTCTGCCCGGTGCAGTTAGATTTCTATTATATATTATTTTGTGCGGTATTACAATCGCACAAAATGCCAAATTACTTTTATTTTCGACACGGATATGTTAAAATAACACTGATATCGACGTATTTTTCCGGGAGGACACCACGATGAGGACGCCTGAACAGGTAAATGAGATTATATCACGGCTGGAGGACGAATATCCGCTGGCCGAGTGCACGCTTGACTTTAGAAAAGACTATGAGCTGCTGTTTTCCGTGCGTCTCGCCGCTCAGTGCACCGACGAGCGTGTGAACAAGATAACGCCCGCGCTGTTCGAGCGCTTTCCGACTCTGGAGAGCTTTGCAGGCGCCGACGTGCAGGAGGTCGAGAAGTACATACACTCGTGCGGGTTTTTCCGCGCGAAGGCGAGGGACATAGTGCTGTGCGCGCAGGCGCTCATAGAGAAGCACGGCGGCAGGGTGCCCGACACGATGGAGGAGCTCGTGAAGCTGCCGGGCGTCGGCCGAAAGACCGCCAACCTCATCCTGGGAGACGTGTTCGGCAAGCCTGCCGTCGTCGTCGACACGCACTGCATCCGACTGTCGAACCGCATGGGCCTGGTCGACGGGCTGAAAGAGCCGGTGAAGATAGAGCGCGAGCTGAGGAAGATACTCCCGCCGGAGAAATCCTCCGACTTCTGCCACCGCCTGGTGCACCACGGGCGCGCCGTGTGCACTGCGCGCAAGCCCGAGTGCGGGCGCTGCTGTGTGCGGCACGTCTGCCAGAGTTTTTCGGGCTGATTTTTTACTTGCAATAGAGTGCCGCAATACTTATAATTATAAAAAATAAAAAATGTCGAAAGAGGTCGAAAAGCGTTGCAGAGGGGGATTAAAGCCGCTTTAATAGCGGCTTTGGCAATAGCTGTATGCATTTTTTGCGCATATACCTTCATCGTGCCGGAGTATACGGTGAGTTTTTTCAGCGGCGATGAGCTGCTGGCGAGCCAGGATGTGAAATACGGCTCGCGGCCCGAGGTTTTCGCTCCTGAGATGGAGGGCTGCGTTTTCATCGGCTGGACCGACGGCTCCGGCAGCGCGGCGGACCCGTTCGGCGGACGCGTCACAGCCGGCGCCGAGTACCACGCCGGGTGGCGCGTCGAGCTCACGGAGCACGAGCCATATCTTTTCACCGACGAAAACGGGCTCATCCGGCCAGACGACGTGATGACGGGCTCGGAGCTGCGCGCGGCGCTCGAGGCGCTCGCTCCGGACGGCGCGGAGCAGTTCCTGCCGGAGATCCCGGGAGGCGAACTCACGGGCGAGGCATTTGCCGCCGTGCTGGATGAGCTGTTCCCGGGGGAGGGGAGCGCGCTCACGCTCTCCGGGAGCGTCACGAGGGGCGAGGCCGCCGCGGCGCTGAACTCCCTGCTCGGCCGGGGCCGCGGCGAGGGGATCGCCGTGGCTGACGGCGCGCTCCTGCCGCCGGACGCCTGGACCGAGGATGTGCGCGAGGCGTGCATCCCGCACTCTGAGGGCGGCGGCAGCTGGGCGGGCGCCGATGTGCCTCCCGCCTTTGACGAGGGCTTTGCGCACATAGGCGGCGACCTCTGCTATGTGCAGGCGGACGGCCTGTTCCTCCGTGACGGCGACGTTGGCACGCTGCATTTCGGCCCCGACGGGCGCTATACCAGCGGCAGCGCAGAGCTCGACGGATACACGAGGGAGCTCGCCGCGCAGTTCATCGCCGCCGACCCCGGCGGAGATGCGCTCGGCTGGCTGCGCGCGGCATACGACTACACGCGCGACAGCTTTTCATATCTGCGCCGCAACTACTATCTGTTCGGCGAGACCGGCTGGGAGACCGACGAGGCGCTCACCATGTTCGAGACCGGGCGCGGCAACTGCTACTGCTATGCGGCGGTGTTCTGGTCGCTCGCGCGGCAGCTCGGATTTGAGGCCGAGGCCGTGAGCGGCACCATAAGCAAGACTAACCAGCCGCACGCCTGGGTCGAGATAGCCGTGGACGGCACGAATTACTACTTCGACCCGGAGACCGAGATGGCCTACATAGCCGACCGCGATTACGGCTACGACATGTTCATGATGAACAGGTACTATGCGCAGACCTGGTCCTACCGGGGCTGACATATCACAGATATTGGGGGACGTGACATTTGAACTTCGATTCTGCGTTTTTCCTCGCGTGTTTCCTGCCGGTGCTCATGGCGCTGTATGCGCTGGCGCCGGGGCTCAGGGCGAAAAACGTCCTGCTGCTCATAACCGGGTTCGTTTTCTACTGCTTCGGGAGCATCAGCGGGCTCGTGCTGCTGGCCGCGGTGTCGCTCGTGAACTTCGCGCTGGGCCTCGGCGTGATGAGGGCGCGGGCAAAGCGCGCCTTTGCCGCCGCCGCGGTCGTCATCGACCTGCTGTTCCTCGGCTTTTTCAAATATCTGGACTTTCTCATGTCCTCGCTCATGCCGCTCGCCGGCTCGAGCTGGACGCCGCTGGGGCTCGCCGCCCCGATAGGCATATCGTTTTTCACCTTCAAGTGCATCTCCTACATCATAGACGTATACCGCGCGCCGGAGAGCGGCACGCGCAGTTTCTACCGGTTCCTGCTCTACATATCTTTCTTCCCTCAGCTCATGGCCGGGCCGATAGAGCGCTTTCAGAGCTTTGACAGCCAGCTCACATCGCGCACCGTCAGCGCTGTGCGCGCGGCGGAGGGTATGCGCCGCTTTATAACAGGACTTGCCAAAAAGCTCATACTCTCGGCCGCCGCCTGCCGTGTGGCCGACGCGGTGTTCGCGCTCGACGACGCCTCGCTAGACATGCCGCTCGCTTGGCTCGGGGCAGCGGCCTATACGCTGCAGATCTATTTCGACTTCTCGGGGTACAGCGACATGGCCATAGGCGCGGGCAGGATGCTCGGCTTCGACACGGCCGAGAACTTCAATTACCCCTATGCCGCCGCGTCGATAGGCGACTTCTGGCGCAGGTGGCATATCTCGCTCTCGTCTTGGTTCCGCGACTATGTGTATATACCCCTCGGCGGAAACCGCCGGGGCAGGGCGAGGGCGGCGCTCAACAAATTCATCGTCTTTGCGCTCTGCGGCCTCTGGCACGGAGCGGCCTGGACCTTTATCCTCTGGGGCGTGTGGCACGGGCTGCTCTCGGCTGTCGAGAGCTTCGTCCCGCGCGGGAGAAAGAGCGCCCTGCTGCGTGCGCTCGGCCATGTCTGGACGCTGCTCGCCGTGTGCCTCGGGTTCGTGATGTTCCGCGCCGCGAGCGTGGGCGAGGGGCTGCGCATGATCTCCGCCATGTTCGGCGCGTTTGACACGACTTTGCAGAGCACGGTCGCCATGCACACCATAGCCACGGCAAAGAACGTGAGCCTGATGATAGCCGGCGCGGTGCTGTGCCTGCCGGTGAGAAAGCTGTTCTGCGCCCCGTCGGGCGAGCTGCGCCCCTGGTGCGACTACGCGTCCATGGCCGGATGCGTGGCGCTGCTGCTGGTGTGCGTGTCGGCGCTCGCGGTCGGCGGCTTCGCGCCGTTCATATACTTCCAGTTCTGAGGTGAGCGCCATGGGAAAAAAGATCTTCAGTTTTGCGTTTGTGGTGCTCTGCCTTGCCATCTGCGCCGTTCTGTCGGTGGGATTTCTCGCAAGCGGGCCGTCGGCCGCCGGGGCGAACGAGGTGCTCTCGTCCGAGCCGGCCCTCACGACGCGCGACGGCGGGCCGAACTACGGTTTTCTCGGCGACTGCGCCGACTATTTCAACGACCACTTTTTCATGCGCCAGGAGCTCATCAGCGCGCACAACATGCTGGTGACCGAGCTGTTTTCCTCCTCGCCGGAGGACAGCGTGCTCCTCGGCAGCGACGGCTGGCTCTACTACGGCTCCACGATAGACGACTACACCGGCCGAGCCAAGCGCTCCGAGCGCGAGCTCTACTCGATGGCGCGCAACCTCTTCCTCATGCAGGAGTACTGCGCGCAGCGCGGGATGGACTTCCTGTTCACCGCCGCGCCGAACAAAAACTCGGTGTATCCCGAGCACATGCCCGACCTCGGCGCCGTGAGCTCCGAGCACGATGTCGAGCGGCTGTACGCCCTGCTCGACGGCATGGACGTCGGCTATCTCGACCTGCACGAGCTGTTTGAAGCCGAGGACGATGTGCTCTATTTTGCGCACGACTCGCACTGGAACACACGCGGAGCGGCCCTTGCCGCCGACGCGATAAACTCCGCCCTCGGGCGCGGGAGCAGCTACTTCGACGGGCCGTTCGACATCGAGTCGCCCCACAGCGGCGATCTCTACGAGATGCTGTATCCGGCGATGGACGACCCGGAGAGCGACATGCTCTACGGCGGCGAGCTCGTCTGCGACTACGGCGGCGGGCCATCGCGCCCGGACAGCATAACGCTGAACACCACAGGCGCGGGCGAGGGTTCCCTCCTGTGCTACCGCGACTCGTTCGGAGAGCTGCTGCACCCGTTCCTGGCCGACAGCTTTGCCTCGGCGAGGTTCTCACGCTCGACGTCCTATGACCTCACAGGGGACTACGACTGCGTGGTCATAGAGCTGGTGGAGCGCAACCTCGGCTATCTGCTCAGCTACCTGCCCGTAATGCCGTCGCCTGTGCGCGAACTGCCGGAGGCGGAAGCCGGGGATGTGACGGTCGCGGTCGGGCTGCAAAACGGCGTGACCGTTCCCGAGGGCTGCGCGCTCTGGCGCGGGACGCTTGCTTCCGGCCCGGACGCCGGCTCGCCCGTGTACATAGTCAGCGGCGGCGAGGCATATGAGTGCTTCCTGCTCGCCGGCGGCGGGTTTGCCGCCTACATGCCAGAGGGGGCGCAGCCGGAGCGCGTCGCCTATTATGCAAACGGTGTTCTCACAGCCTGCAATGCGGGCTGAAGACATAGACAAAAATCATCTGGAGGATTGAAATGAAGAGAGTACTTTCCATCATGCTTGCAGTCATGCTGCTCGCGGCGCTGTGCGCCTGCGGCGGCAGCACTGAGTCCGCGGCCCCCGAGAGCGCTGAGCCCGCCGAGAGCGCGGAACCCGCAGAGACCCCTGTGCCCGAGAGCGCTGAGCCCGCTGAGTCCGAAGCTCCCGCCGAGAGCGAAGAGCCTGCTGCGACTCCGGCAACTGAGAGCGCGGCCCCCGTTGAGACCGAGGCTCCCTCCGAGCCTGAGGCGCCCGCCGAGAGCGCGGAGCCCGCTGCCACCCCGGCACCCGAGACCGAGGCCCCCGTTGAGACCGCGGCTCCGGCCGAGAGCGCGATGAGCCCCGAGGAGCAGAAAAACGCCGCGATGGGTTTTGTCGACGCCTCGGTCAACGACCTGTATGCCGCCGTCGGCTACCCCGCCTCGTCCGACTATGCGCCGAGCTGCATAGGCCCCGGCGAGGACGGCAACCTCTATTACGACGGCTTCACTGTCTACACCTACCGCGAGAACGGGACGGAGACGGTGGTCTATGTTGAATAAACGGCCTGTCACCATCGCCGTGTGCATGGCGGTGTTCATGATGCTGTCCGCCGTGGCGGCGGCCGACGACGCCCGCCTGAGCCGCAGCGGCAATGAGCGCACCGGCGCGGAGATCGAAGCCGCCGCCGTGGAACTGCCGATCCAGCTTGCCGTCTCCGACGGCGGGCACGAGCCATACATAAACGGTTACAGCGACGGCACTTTCAGGCCCGACGAGCCTCTCACGAAGGCCGAGGCCGTCCAGCTCGTCTACTCGCTCACCGACGGCGGCAGCGGCGACATTGAGGTGTTCCCGGATGTGCCCGCCGACGCATGGTATTTCCACGCGGCCGGAGTCATGGCCGCCGACGGCGTCATCCCCTCGGACGGCGCCTTTGAGCCCGACGCAGAGATGACCCGCGGCGAGTTCGTGTCCATGCTCGCGTATTTCTTCCCCGACGAGGGGAAATATGTGTGCCGCTATCCCGACGTGCCGGAGGATTACCCCTACCGCGAGGCCATCGCAGAGGCGGCGCAGAAGGGCTGGGTCGCCGGTTTTCCGGACGGCACTTTCGGCGCCGAGCTCGCCATTACGAGGGCGCAGGCCGTCGCCGCGATAAACAACGCCCTCGGCCGCAGCGCCGATACCGGCAAGGTCGACTCCGAGCTGGTCATCCCCGTTTTTTCTGACGTTTTCGCGGACCACTGGGCGTATTATGAGATCACGGAGGCCGCCGCCTGGCACACGCTCGTCCCGACGGAGGAGCCGGAGGACAATGCCGCTCCCGAGACCGAGGAACCAGAGAAATCCGCCGAGCCCGAGGAGAGTGCGGAGCCCGAGGGATCCGCCGAGCCCGAGGAGAGTGCGGAGCCCGAGGAATCCGCCGAACCCGAAGAGAGTGAGGAGCCCGAAGAGACCGCCGAACCTGAAAAAAGTGCGGAACCCGAGGAGAGCGCCGAACCCGAGGAGGCTTCCGGCGGCGAGGCCGAAAGCTGGGATGACGTCGACCTCAGCTCGCAGGAGCACGAGCCGAACACCACCGTGTTCGTGGGCGGAGAGCTCTATGGCATAGGAGACGACGGTTACCCCGTGCGCGACGCCGAGCTGGACGGGCTGTATTTCGGCCCCGACGGCCGCTATACCAGCGGCGACGCCGAGATCGACGGCTATATCACGGAAATACTCCGCGAGATAACCGGGCCCGGCATGACGCGCGAGGAGATGCTGCACGCGGCGTACAATCACACCCGCGACAGCTACACATACCTCCGCCGCAACTACTACAACATAGGCGACACGGATTGGGAGCTCGAGAACGCGAGAGTCATGCTCCAGACCAAGCGTGGCAACTGCTACTGCTATGCCTCGGTGTTCTACTATCTGTCGCGCCAGCTCGGATACGACGCGACGGCCATAAGCGGCGTCGTCGGCAGCTCCAGATCGCCGCACGGCTGGGTCGAGATCGACTTCGACGGCGTGACCAATATTTTCGACACCGAACTTGAGATGTCTTACCGTCAGAAAGGCATCTACTATTACGATTTTTACATGATGTCCTACGACGAGATACCATGGCAATACGTTAAGGAATAATATCTATGACTGAACCAGTGAAAAACAAGCGCCGGCTCATCGCCGTGGCCGTCGCCGCGGTGATAGCCGCCGCGGCGCTCATCGCGGCCTATCTGCTGCCGTATTATATGGCGGGCAGCTCCATGCCGGCGGATACGCAGCTGTCGCTCGAACTGACGGACGATGGCCTGCTCGTCAAGTGGCCGCCGGCGTCCGGCTGCGACGGATACACGATAGCCGTCGCCCTGCCGGACGGCGATGAGCCGCTGTTTGAGGCGAGCACGGCTGAAAACCGCTGCACTATCCCGTATATGGAGGGCGTGGGCGAGCTCGCCGTCACGGTGAACACCTGGCGCGGCTTTACGCGCTTCAGCGGCGAGGGAGTGCGCCTGGGCTCGGACCCGGTGACCGTCGTGTGCGACATGAAGGTGCCGGAGGTGACGGAGCTCAGGATAGAGCCGGACGCCGAGCACAAGGCCGCGCGCCTCATGTGGAACTGCGCCGATTCCGCCGAGGTCTGGGTCGTGGACGGGGAGGAGCGCAGCATGCTCGCCGTGTCGGACGAGGGCGAGCAGACGGTGTATTTCGGGCCCGACGGAGATTTCTCCATGCCGGAGCACGGCGAGGAATACAGGTTCGAAGTTAGCGCGCTGCGCCGGGGAGACGGCTATGTGTTCCGCGGGAACACCATCTCCGGCGCGTCGATAGTGCGCGACGACCTGCTCGGATACGATCTCGCGCCCGCGGTCACCGACGAGGGCGACAACTTCTTCACCGTAAACTGGGAGGAGACGAAGGGCGAGCGCTACATAGTCCGCATGCGCGCCGACGGCGGCGACTGGGTAATCGTGGCCGCCATCGACAAGGCCGGAGAGCGCACATACAGCACGGGACGGCTCGAGCCGTTCTGCACCTATGAGCTCAGCATAACCTCGGTGGACTCGGAGGGAAGCCTCGTCGCCGGCCCGCAGGAGCTCTACGTCACGACGGAGGCGAGCGTTGTCTACGCAAACGTGTGGCCGCTCATGGAGCTCGAGCTCTATGCGGACTCCGCGCGCACCGAGCAGATAGGCACCATACCCGCCGCCGAGTGCTGCTGCGTCATCCGCGAGGAGGACGGCATGTTCCTCGTCCGCTGGGACGACAAGACAGGATATATAGACAGCAATTTCTGCCTGATAAACCTGCCGGACTACATCGGCAGGCTGTGCGCATACGACATCACTAACAGCTACTCGTCGCTCTATATGGTGCATGAGTTCGCCATACCCGAGGTCACCGACACGGTCGTCGCCGGGTATGAGAATGTTCAGCTCACGGAGGACAGCTATCTCGTGCCGCTGCTCTACCCCGTGGCGCAGAAGCTCATCCCCGCCGCGCAGGATGCCCTGGCCGACGGCTACCGCATAAAGATCTACGACTCCTACCGCCCGAACATGGCCACGCGCAGCATATACGACCTCACCCTCTCGATAATAGAGGAGCCGCTGCCGGACGAGCCGTTCACCGACACGCCGGTCGAGGAGCTGGAGCTGCCGGAACCGGCTGACGGCGAGGCCGTGACATACTACCAGCTCGTCACGAACGGGACATATAACCTCGGCAACTTCCTTGCGACCCGCGGGTCGTATCACAACATGGGCATAGCCATGGACATGACGCTCGAGGACGCGGAGACAGGCGAGGAGCTTGAGATGCAGACCCGGATGCACGATCTCAGCTGGTACTCCATCATCTCACGCAACAACGCCAACGCCAACCTGCTCGACGGCTATATGAAAGCCGCAGGCTTCGGCGGGCTCACAAGCGAGTGGTGGCATTTCCAGGACAACGACACCCGCAATGAGCTCGGCCTGAACACATATATGTGGAGCGGCGTCACGCCTGAGGGCTGGAAAGCCGACGGCAACGGCTGGCGCTACTGCGACGCTGAAGGCAGGTATTACACCGGTCAGACCATAACGCTCGGCGAGACGAGCTACACATTCGACGGACTCGGCTATCTCGTCGAGCCCGGCGAGAACTGAAAACGGCAAAAAAACATCCCCGCCCGGGCGGGGATGTTTTTTTGTCATTCAAATACGGCCTGCTCCGTGCTGATATTGTGGCCGCAGCGGTTGTCGATATCCGTGCCGTTGCCGCGGAAGACGGAGCCTATGAAGTCCATCTCGAGGTCGCAGCCGACGTGCTCAATCAGGACGGCGGTGCCGTTGTTCTCAAACAGGTTGTCGTTGTAGAGCGTGTGGTTGCCGCCGATGCGGGTGCTGTTGAAGTGGAAGGCCACCTGGTTGTCGCGGAAGGTGCAGCCTATGACGTTGACCCATGAGTCGCCGTAGCAGAGGACGGCGGTTTTCCAGCCGGTGAAGTTGCAGTCGGTGGCGCGGCCGATCTCGGAGAATGAGAGGCCGACCTCGTCGCCGCTGCCGACGAAGTCTATGTCGTAGAAGAAGTTTATCCAGTAGGCCTGGGTGGTGGCGACGGTGACGGTGTCGGTGAACACGGTGCGGCCACTGCCGTCGGTGCAGCCGTGGAACTCATATGAGCGGCCGGTGAGGCTGAGTTCGCCCTCGTAGGTGACGGGCGGAAGGTAGATTTTCACCTCGTCGGTGCGGTCGGTCTCAGCCTCAATCTGCGCGAGGGTGGCGCTCAGCTCCTCGATGGTGGACATGGGGTAGTCCTCCCAGTGGTACTCCAGCTGGCGTATGAGGGTGATGTGTATGGTCTGGCGTACCCTGATGGTGTCGCCGTTTTTCATATTGAGCACCCAGACGGCCTGCGGCTCGCCGCAGAGACCGTCGAACTGCAGGGTGGAGGTCATGGCGGCGTCGGGCGAGTTTCTGTCGCGCACGCTCGGCTCGAATGCCACGAGGTCGCGCCCTGCGCGCTCGTCCTGCTCGACCTCGACGCTGCAGCTCTCGACCAGCCCGGAGAACTCGTCCCAGCCGTCGGCCCCGCTCTCATTGTAGTTGACGTAGAGGCGCGAGGGCCAGCGCGACATATCGTAGTCGCTCTCAGCCTCGATGGAGCTCATGTATATGTTGGGCGCGGGTGCGCAGCGGTTGTCCGGCCAGGCGACGAGTATCTGGTAGATCTTGCCGTCCCCGGCGGTATAGACCACCTCGCCGGTTCCGGTGCAGTCAAATATCTGCGGCTCGTATGGCCTTGTGAGGCCGCGTATCGCAAAAACGGCGGCGGCAATCAGGCAGAGCGCCACAGCCGCAACGGCGAGCTTTTTGAGCAGCGGGACGGGCGGCTTTGCCGCCTTTCTGTCGTGTATGTCACTTGCACAGTGCGGGCAGAAGGCCGCGCTTTCCGGCAGCGGCGCGCCGCAGTGCGGGCATTTTTTCTCCATATCTTATATCCTCACTTTATTATGGCCTGGGAGATATCGAGCGGCTGGGAGCAGCGGTTGTCTATGTCGGTGCCGTTGCCCTGGAAGTAGGAGCCGGGGAAGGATATGGTCACATCCGTGGGCACACGCTCAAGCAGCACGCCCGTGCCGTTATTTATAAATGTATTGTCGCTGTAGGTGGCGTGCGTGACGTATTTTCCCTCGCTGTTGAAGTGGAAGCCGACCTCGTTGCCGTCGAAATACGAGTTGATGGCGCTGATCCAGGAGGAGCCGTAGCCGAGCAGGCCGGTCTTCCAGTTGGAGAAGCGGCAGTTGTCGGCCTGAAGGCGGCAGGAGGCCGAGACGCCCACGCCCTCGCCTGAGCCTATGAAGCTGATGCCGCTGAAATAGACTATCGGCCCGTCCTGCGCGGACACCTGTACATTGCCGGTGAAGGTCGTACGCCTGCTGGTGTTCTCGTCGACAGAGCCGCGGAGGTTTATGGCCCGCTTGTCGATGACCAGTTCCCCGTCATAAGTGATGGGCGGAAGGTGTATGTTTACGACGTTAGGCAGCTGGATCTCGCTGCTCACCTTGTCGATGAGGGCCTGGAGCTCCTCAATGGTGTCCATCGGGTAATCCTCAGGGTAGTAGTCGTAGGTCTCAATGGGGGTGATGTTTATTTTCTGGCGCAGCTTGATCGTATCGCCGTTTTTCATGTGCAGCGTCCACAAAAGCTCGGTGCTGCCGCTGCGGCCGGTGTAGTCGAAGAGGGAGACGAGCGCGGCGTCGGGCGAGAAGTCCATGGGCTGCGGCTCGGAGCAGACCATGGGGCTTTGGCTGTCGGCCGGCTGGATGAACTCCGTTGTGCACCACTCGACCTTCTGCATGAACATCTGCCCGGCGTTTGCGCCGGAGGCGACGTGGTTTATAAAGAGGCGCGAGGGCATGCGGTACTGCCCGTCCAGCTCGGCGGTGTCGGCAATCTCCGGCATAGGCTCGAAGCGCTCGTTGCTGGTGTTCACCAGCAGCTGATAGCTGCCGTCGTCATCGGTGTAGGTGATTTCGCCGTAGGCGTCGTAGGTTTTGGGGCTGAGATAAAAATAAAAGCCGGCGCAGACGGCCAGCGCGAGCGCCAGAGGCAGCAGAGCGCGCAGCAGCCGTCTCCATGTACGCGGGGGGGGGATTCTAGGTTTTCTCTCGCGGACGTTGTGAGTGCAGTGGGGGCAAAATGACGCCTGTTCCGGAAGCTTTGCGCCGCAGTAGGGGCATGGCTTGAAACCTTGTTCCATCACAGCGCCTCCATGAGTCTCAGGACGTTTTTATACCGCCGCTGAGGGTTCACATGCGTGCACCTGTCGACAACGCGGCCGAGCCTGCCCTCCGCCAGCTTTTTCGAAGGGTGCTCACCAGTGAGCATGACGTTTATGAGTATGCCGAGCGAGTATATATCGGTGCGCAGGTCCGACTGCGACAGGCCGTACTGCTCCGGAGCGGCGAAGCCCGTGGTGCCGAGGACGTGCGTGTCTGTGCTGAGTTCGGGCTTGTGCAGGCGCGCCGCGTCGAAATCGATGAGCACGGCCTCTTTGCCGCGCATGATGATGTTCTCCGGCTTCACATCGCGGTGCACGGCGCCGATGGAGTGCAGCACCCAGAGCGCGCGGCACACCTGCCGCACTATCTCCCGCGTCTCATCCTGGGTGAAGAGCGAGTCTTTGAGCAGGAAGCCCAGCGTGTCGCCCTCGATGAACTCCTCCAGCACGATGTTTTCCTCCATGACTGTTGCGACTTCATAGACGAGCGGCAGATTGCGGCAGGAATAGCCCAGCAGCTTCTGATACACCTCGGCGTTGCCGGTGAAACGGCGGAGGATAAAGAGCTTGCCGCTCTCGCGGTGCCTTATCAGGCGGACGCTGCCGCGCGGACTCTCCTTGATGAGCCTGACTTCTCCGTATTCGTTTTTCAGACACTCAAGCAGCCACTCGTATATGACGGTCACCCCCAAAATAAGGAATAGTATGCAGTGAGCATATTGTTTCGCAACACAAAATGTTGTATTGTAATTATAAACGATTTTTTCCGGTTAGTAAAGGGGGGCTGAGTTTATGGAAAGCAAAAACACCGGCGACCTCAACCGCGAGCTGATGGACGCCTCGAACATAGACAGCTATATGAAACAGAACGAAAGCGTCTTTACGAACGAGAGCATATCCGAGATGCTCACGCAGCTGTACGAGAGCAAATCCATCTCCAAGGCCCTTCTCGCGAGGAAGGCCGGGATGAGCGAGGTCTATCTGCACCAGGTGTTTTCCGGACGGAGGAACCCCTCGCGCGACCGCCTCATCACCATATGCATAGGCATGGGCGCCACGCTGGAGGAGACGCAGAGCATGCTCAAGCTCGCGGGATATGCCGAGATATATCCCCGCATTCGCCGCGACGCCATCATTGGTTTCGGCATAATGCACGGCCAGGAGCTCAATGAGATAAACGACAAATTGTTTGCAGAACAGGAAAAGACCCTGTTTTAAAAAACATATGGAGGTTCAACAATGAAAAAGATCACAGCACTTCTGCTTGCGCTGGTAATGGTGTTTGCTCTGGCCGCCTGCGGCGGCAGCGAGAGCCCCGCTCCGGAGTCCAGCAGCTCCGCGCCCGAGTCCGAGGCCCCGGAAAGCCCCGCCGCTTCCGGCGAGAACGTGATGGAGACCGCAAACTTCAAGGTCGACGGCGTGTATGTCGACGACGCCTACCGCGATGAGGACGAGAGCCCCCTGCGCATGGTGTATCTGTTCGGCACCGTCACCGCGGCCGACACAAATCTCGAGGCCGACAGCAAGTACATGGAAATGACCATCAACGGCACCAACACCTACGAGTCCGACCACTATCCCCCCGCCTGCGCGCTCGCCGGCAGCTACTATTACAGCAGCTACATAGAGGATGTCTTCATGGGCACCGAGCTGAAAGTCGCCTATACTTTCAAGGTGCCTGAGGCCGACCTCGCCGCCGGACGCACCGTCACCCTCGCTGACAGCTCCCTCCCCGGCCTTGAGGCCATCAGCTTCACCACCGACGACATTGTCCACCTCGAGGGCGACGAGGCCGTCTGCGAG
>CAJFRI010000035.1 GCA_904419385.1 Candidatus Heteroscillospira lomanii | reverse complement strand
CGCAGTTGGAAAGGAGGAGCAAGGGAGCGGGCGGATGACGTCTTTTTTGCCACAGGCATAAAAAGACGTCGGAGCAAAGCGGACTTTGCTCCGACGTGGTACGCCCGACTGGATTCGAACCGGCGGCCTTCAGAGTCGGAGTCTGACGCTCTATCCAACTGAGCTACGGGCGCATATATTGTTGACCAAATAATTATAACAAATACTGGTTAGAATGTAAAGCAGAATTATTTCTCACATATCGTGCAGAAGCGCTAAAACTCTTGAAATTCCCATATAAGATGATATAATCACTGTTATGAATATGAAAATTTTTGCCATTATCGCCTGTAAACTAACAAGGCTCTTCCTCCGCGCCATAGGCCGCGGAGGCACCGCTCTGCCCGGCAAGGTCGCTCTGCGCATCTGTCCGGGCCTTTTGAGCTATCTTGCCAAAGACGTGAACACTGTCGTGATAACCGGGACCAATGGAAAGACCACCAGCTCCAGGATAGTCGAGCAGGCTTTCATCCAGACGGGAAAAAGCTATTTTGCCAACAAGTCGGGAGCAAATCTGATGACCGGCATCACTGCGGAGTTCGCCGCGCACGCGACCATTTTCGGAAAGCCAAAGTGCGAGAATGCCGTCATTGAGTGCGACGAGGCCGCGGCCAAGGCCGTGCTCAAGGCTCTGTCGCCCAAAATCGTGCTGGTGACCAACATTTTCCGCGACCAGCTTGACCGCTACGGCGAGGTCACACATACGCTGGAGAACATCAGGATCGGCCTCTCCGCTGTGCCCGAGGCCCTGCTCTGCCTCAACGCCGACTGTTCCCTCACGGCGTCGCTCGCCGAAGATCTGCCGAACCGTGCGGTCTTTTTCGGCGTGAATGTGCCTATATATAAAAACAGGGTCGCCGAAGTGAGCGATGCGCCCTACTGCATACACTGCAAGAGCGAATATGTCTACGACTATGTGACTTATGCGCACCTCGGAGGATACCGCTGCCCCACATGCGGCTATGCCCGCCCGCAGCCCGAGGTCGCCGTGTCGCGCATAATCAGCCAGGAGGCCGACGGCAGCCGCATTGAGATAGACGACCGCGGCAATAAATATACGGCCGGGATAAACCTGCCCGGCGGGTTCAATATATATAACGCCGTCGGCGCATTCACTGCGCTGACCGAATTTGGATTCACGCCGGACGAGGCCGTAAACGCGCTCGGCGGGTTTGAGTGCGCTTTCGGGCGCATGGAAAAATTCGACTTCGGCCGCTCACCTATCAGGATGATACTCGTCAAGAACCCGGCTGGCTGCAACCAGGTGCTGAATTTCCTCACAAATCTGGACGGCGACGCCGTGTTCGTCGTCTGCCTCAACGACAACTATGCCGACGGCACGGATGTGTCGTGGATATGGGACGTGAACTTTGAGGTCCTCCTCGGCATGGGGGAGCGGCTCAAAAAAGTCGTGGTCTCCGGCATACGCGCCGACGATATGGCTCTGCGCCTCTACTACGCCGGCATAGACGGGGACAGGCTGGAAGTCATACGCGGCGGCGACGAGCTCATCGAAGCGATGGCCGAGTCAGACGCACCGGTGTTCGTCATGCCGACCTACACCGCCATGCTCGACCTGCGCGGCAGGCTCAGCGAAAAATACGGCGTGAGCCGGTTCTGGGAATAAGGAGGGACGCGGAATGGAACTCAGGATATGCCACCTCTACCCAGACGTCCTCAACCTCTACGGCGACCAGGGAAACATAATCTGCATGAGCCGCAGGCTCAAGTCTCGCGGCATAGACGTCTCCGTCACCGGCGCATGCATAGGCGACAGTTGCCGGCTAACAGACTTTGACCTGTTCTTTATAGGCGGAGGCCAGGATTTCGAGCAGGAGGTACTGCTCGGCGATCTGGCGTCCGGCCGCGCCGCCGACATACGCGCCGCCGTCGACGACGGGAAGACCTTTCTCACAATATGCGGCGGCTATCAGATGATGGGCACACACTACGTGACGAGCGACGGGGTGCGCTGCGACTTCATCGGCGCGCTCGACCTGTACACCGTCGGGCGCAACGAGCGCATGATAGGCAACATGATGTTCAAGTGCTCGGAGCAAAACGGCGGCAGCATGATAGTCGGTTTTGAAAACCACAGCGGGCGCACATACCTTGGTCCCGGCTGCGATCCGCTCGGCACCGTTGTCTGCGGCAGCGGCAACAACGGCGAGGACGGCACTGAGGGCGCGAGGTACAAAAACGTGTTCGGCTCGTATTCGCATGGGCCCATACTTCCTAAGAATCCGGCTTTTGCCGATTTTGTTCTGGAAAACGCGCTCTCAAGGCGTTACGGTGAGGTTCATCTCGACCCGCTGGACGACAAATTTGAGCTTGCAGCTCACGAATATATGATAGCGAGGCTTGCAAAATGAGGCTTGGAGCAGAATTTTTCGACCGCGATTGCCTCGAGGTCGCGCCGGAGCTTCTCGGCAAGCTCATAGTTCACAGATCTGCCGACGGCTCGGAGGTCAGGCTGCGCATAACTGAGACCGAGGCCTACCGCGGCGAGGAGGACACCGCCTGCCACGCGCACCGCGGGCGCACCCCGCGCACGAAGCTGCTCTATGGGCCGAGCGGCATTTTCTATATTTACCTGTGCTACGGGATGCACTGGCTGATGAATGTGATCACCGGGCCTGACGGTTTTCCGCAGGGCGTGCTCATCCGCGCGTGCGAGGGCTTTGAAGGCCCCGGAAAGCTCACAAAAAAGCTCGGCGTCACCGGTGAGTTCAACTCGCTCAGCGCGGTGACCTGTCCCGACCTCTGGATCGAGGACGACGGGACGCCCGTGCGGTACACGACCGACAGGCGCGTCGGCATCGGATACGCGAGCGAGGAAGACCAGGCGAAGCCCTGGCGCTTCAAGCTCGAGCGCTGACGGTGGCTGCCATGCAAGGACATGTCAGGCGTTCCGGTGTGATAATGCCGGTGTTCTCTCTCCCATCCCGCTGCGGGATAGGCTCGCTGGGGAGCCCCGCTCTCGGCTTTGCGGAGTTCCTGCACAGCGCCGGCCAGACGCTCTGGCAGATGCTGCCTCTCGGGCCGACGGGATTTGCCGACAGCCCGTATCAGAGCTTTTCGAGCTTTGCCGGAAACCCTTATCTCATCGATCTCGACATGCTGGCCGGCGACGGCCTGCTCACGGCGTCGGAGCTCTCCTCCGCCGAGAGGCCCGACGGATATATTGATTACGGCGATCTGTACTCGACCAGGTTTGACTTGCTGCGAAAGGCCTGCGCCCGGTTCGGCGGCTCTGAGGCGCTGCGTGCCTTTGCCGCTGAGGAGCCGGATATCGCGGACTACGCGCTTTTCATGGCTCTCAAGCGCCGTTTCGGCATGGCGCCCTGGTATGGATGGCCGGAGGACATCAGGCGGCGCTCAAGCGGGGCCGTCGAGCGCTGGCAGGCCGAGCTCGAAGATGAGATAAACTTCGAGCTCTTCATGCAGTACGAATTCAGCCGTCAGTTCAGCCGCCTCAGGGCGCGCTGCCGCGAGCTCGGCGTGTTCCTCATCGGCGACATGCCCATGTACCCTGCGCCCGACTCGGCCGACGTGTGGGCCTCGCCCGGACAGTTCCAGCTCGACGGAGAGCTGCGCCCCGTGTCCGTCGCGGGCGTGCCGCCGGACTATTTCAGCGAGACCGGCCAGCTCTGGGGCAATCCGCTCTACCGCTGGGACGCGATGGAGCGCGGCGGTTTTGCCTGGTGGCGGCGCAGGATAGGCGCGGCGGCAAAGCTCTACGACTGCATAAGGCTCGATCATTTCCGTGCGCTGGAGTCGTACTGGAGCGTTCCGGCTGCGGCGGAAACGGCGGCGGAGGGCCGCTGGCTTCCGGGACCGGGCAAGGCCTTCACAGACATGCTCGCCAGAGACTTCCCAGGCACGAGCTTTATCGCCGAGGATCTCGGCCTCATAACCGAGCCTGTCCATGAACTGCGCCGGCGCGCCGGCATGCCTGGCATGGCCGTGCTGAGTTTCGCGTTCGAGTCGGGGGCAAACAGCTCCTATCTCCCCCACGCGCTTGAGCGCATGTGCGTATGCTGCACAGGCACGCACGACAACGACACACTCGCCGGCCTCATAGACGGCATGACGGATGAACAGCGCGCTTTCACCGCAGACTACTGCGGCGGGGCAAGCCCGAGGGCAGTCATTCGCGCGGGCATGGCCTCCTGCGCGGATGTATTCATCGCGCAGATGCAGGATTGGCTCGGCCTCGGCAGCGGCGCGAGGATAAACACCCCCGGCGTGCCCGGCGGCTCATGGCGCTGGCGCCTCGGCCGGGATGAGCTCAGCCCGCAGCTCGCATTTGACATGCTCAAAATGACTCAGACATTCGACCGGCTGCCTGCCGGTGACAAGGAGGAACAGCCAAATGAAAATTGACACCGAGGAGCGCAGCCGGAAGATCGTCGATATGGCGGAGGAACTTTGCTTCTGCAACCATCAGATATCGATCTCCGACGCCTCGCCAAGGCAGCTGTACGAGTGCATATCCGAGGCGGTCGTGCACTACCTTTCCGGCAGCTGGAACCGCAGCCGCCGCAACCACGACGCCGGGCGCCACGCAGGCTACCTCAGCGCCGAGTTCCTGCTCGGCAAGCTCATCTACTCAAATCTGTACAATCTCGGCATACTGCGCGAGATGCGCTCCATGCTGATGGAAAAAGGCGTCGATCTCGCCTGCCTTGAGGATATAGAGGACACATCGCTCGGCAACGGCGGTCTCGGCCGTCTTGCCGCATGTTTTCTCGACAGCGCCGCGACCCACGGCGTGCCGCTCGACGGCTACGGCCTGCGCTACCGCTACGGCTTGTTCAAGCAGGCATTTGTGAACGGCGAGCAGGTCGAGGAGGCAGACGACTGGCTCCGCGACGGCGACCCCTGGAGCTGCCGGCGCTACGGCGAGGCTGTCGAGGTCAGGATGGCCGACCAGACGGTCATTGCCGTGCCCTACGATATGCCGGTGATAGGCTATGGCACCGACAATGTCGGCACGCTGCGCCTCTGGCAGAGCGAGTCTGAAAATCCGCTCGACTTTGCCGCATACAACCGCCAGGACTATGTCACCGCGATGAAAGACAAAAACCTCGCCGAGAGCATCACGAGCGTGCTCTACCCCGATGACAGCACCTATGAGGGCAAGCGCCTGCGGCTCAAGCAGCAGTATTTCCTCTGCAGCGCGACGATGCAGGACCTCCTGCGCCGCCACCGCCGCGCCGGCGGGCGCACCATCTCGGAGTTTGCAAAGTACCACGCGCTCCAGCTCAACGACACGCATCCCGTGCTCGCCATTCCCGAGCTCATAAGGCTGCTCATGCTTGAGGGGCTCGAGTTCGAGAGGGCGTTCCGCATCGCCCGCGACACGTTCAGCTACACCAACCACACCGTGCTGAGCGAGGCGCTCGAGCGCTGGGACATGGGCCTCATAGAGAGCGTCTGCCCCGAGACCGCGGCCATCATCCGCCGCATCGACGCGCGCGAGCGCGAGCGCATGGCGACGCACGGCATATGCGGCGACATGTTCAACAACATGCAGATCATCGAGGGAAACACCGTTCACATGGCGCGGCTCGCCGTATATGCTACGCATTGCATAAACGGCGTCGCCGCCATACACACGGAGATACTCAAGCACAGCGTGTTCCGCGACTGGTATGCCGTTTATCCGGAGCGCTTTCAGAACAAGACCAACGGCATAACGCAGCGCCGCTGGCTCGGCCTGTGCAACCCGGAACTGAGTACGCTCATCCGCCGCACCATAGGCACCGGTTTTCTCAAAAACCTCGACATGCTCGCCGAACTCAAGCAGAACATCGACGATCGCCTAATATGGAATTTCAACGATGTGAAGCGTGAGAAAAAAGAGCAGCTCGCCGAGTATATCAGGAAGCACGAGGGTATAGACATCTCACCGGACACAGTGTTCGACGTGCAGATAAAGCGCCTGCACGAGTACAAGCGCCAGCTGCTGAACGCGTTTGCGATAATGGACATCTACTTCTCGCTCAAAAACGGTGAGATGGCCGACATGCCGGCTACGACATTCATTTTCGGCGCCAAGGCCGCCTCGAACTATGTGCGGGCCAAGGCGATAATCCGTTATATCAACCGCATCGCCCAGCTCATAAACAACGACCATGACGTGAACGGCAAGATACGCGTGGTTTTCGTGCAGAACTACAACTGCAGCTATGCCGAGAAGATCATCCCCGCGGCCGACATATCCGAGCAGATCTCGCCCGCCGGATATGAGGCGAGCGGCACCGGCAACATGAAGCTCATGCTCAACGGCGCCGTCACGCTCGGGACGCTCGACGGAGCAAACGTCGAGATAGTCGATGAGGCCGGCACGGAGAACAACTATATTTTCGGCTCAACTGTTGAAGATATAGAGCGCGTAAAAGGCCACTACGACCCCAAGAGCATATACGACGGAAACGAGAGGCTGCGCCGCGTGGTCGACACGCTCATCGACGGCACTGTGCCTACCGACGACGCCATGCGCGAACTGCACTCCTCACTCATCTACGGCGTGAACTGGCAGGCCCCCGATCCCTACTATCTCCTGCTCGACTATCAGATGTATGTCGACACGAAAAAGCGCGCGATATACGACTGGGCCGACCGGCTCGCATTTGGCCGCAAATGCCTGATGAACATTGCGAGCGCGGGCAAGTTCTCGTCCGACCGCACCATAAAGGACTATGCCTCCGAGATCTGGCACGTCTGAGCCAGATATACGAAAAGCTCCCGGTGAACCGGGAGCTTTTCTTTTTATATCTCACTTTTTGACTGCGGAGACGACGCCCTTGTATATCTGAATGATGACGGTCGGGAGTACAGCGAGCACCGCCACAAGTCCCAGCTGCTGCGCCGTGAATGCAGAGACCTGGAAGAGGCCGCCGAGAGCAGGTATGAGCAGCACAGCTCCCAGCAGGACGATGCCGGCCGCAAAAGCCGCGAGGCTGGCTTTGTTCGTGAACAGGCCGAGGCCCCAGATCGGCTTGTCGCCGCGGCAGTTGAAGCCGTGGAACAGGCGTGCGAGCGTCAGCGTGGCAAACGCGAGCGTCATTGCAAGCCCGTCGCCTCCGGAGCGCAGGCCGGCAAAGTAGGCCGTCATGGTGGCGCATGCGATGAGCAGGCCGTAGGCAAAAGTGCGGGCCATGAGCGTGCGCGTGAGTATCGGCTCCTTCGGGTCGCGCGGCTTCTGTCTGAGCAGATCGCCGGTGGCAGGCTCGACACCTATGGCTATGGCCGGCAGCGAATCGGTGAGCAGGTTTATGAACAGCAGGTGCACCGGCGCAAACGGCACGGGCAAACCAAGTATGGATGTGAACAGGACGCAAAGTATGCCGGCCATATTGCCGGAAAGCAGGAAGTTTATCGCGTTCTTGATATTTGTGTAGACTCCGCGCCCGTTCACGACCGCTTTGACTATCGTGGCGAAGTTGTCGTCGGCAAGTATCATGGAGGCGGCGTCTTTTGAGACTTCGGTGCCGGTAATGCCCATCGCGACGCCTATATCGGCCGCTTTGAGAGCCGGGGCGTCGTTCACGCCGTCGCCCGTCATGGCGACTATCCTGCCCTTGCGCTGCCAGGCTTTGACTATGCGTATCTTGTGTTCCGGGGAGACGCGGGCATAGGCGGAGATCCGCTCGAGCTCGGCATCGAGCTCCTCGTCGCTCATCGCGTCGAGCTCGACTCCGGATACTGCCTCATCGCCGTCGCGGAATATTCCGATCTGGCGGGCTATGGCTGTCGCGGTGACCTTGTGGTCGCCGGTTATCATGACGGTGCGCACGCCTCCGCGGGATGCGTCGGCGACGGCCTCGATGGCCTCCGGGCGCGGCGGGTCTATCATGGATATGAGCCCGAGGAAGGTGAAGCCGTGTTCATCGTCGAGGGAGAGCCCGTGCGCTCCGCCGAGCTCGCGCATGGCAAACGCGAGGACACGCAGGCCGTTTTGCGACCACTCCATGTTTACTTTGGATATGCGCTCGCGCCACTCGGCTGTCATCTTTTCAGGCCCGTCCGAAGTGAGCACTCTGTCTGATCTGTCGAGCAGCACATCGATAGCACCTTTAGTGTACATCGTCGGCACTCCCTCAATGACATGGAGTGTGCTCATGAGCTTGCGGTCGGAGTCAAAGGCAAGCTCTCCGACACGGGGATACAGCTCGCGGAAAGCGTTCTCGTCGACACCGAGCCTGTCGCCTATCATGACGAGGGCTATCTCGGTCGGATCGCCTATCATGGCGCCGGTCTCCTCGTCTGTGGTGGCGTCATTGACGAGCAGGGCCGCCTTGAACAGCGCTCGCTGAACGTCATTTCCGAGATCGAGGTCCTGCTGGTCTATGAGTTTCCCGTCCGCGTAGAGCTGCTGCGGCGTCATCTTGTTCTGCGTGAGCGTGCCGGTCTTATCGGAGCATATGACCGACACGGCGCCGAGAGTCTCGACGGCTTTCAGCTCTTTGATTATGGCATTCTGTCGCGCCATCTTCTGCGTGCCCATCGCCTGGACTATGGTGACAATGGAGCTCAGCGCCTCCGGTATGGCCGCGACGGCGAGGGCAACGGCAAACATCATCGAGTCAAGCACCGCGTCGAAGCTGGTGCTCCCGGCGTGATACAGTGAGAGCGCGAAAACTCCGGCACAGATGATGAGGATGATAACCGCAAGGCGGCGGCTGAAATCGTCCAGGCTGATCTGAAGCGGTGTCTTGCGCTGCTTTGTCTGGTTCATCAGCGATGCGATCTTGCCTATCTCGGTGGCCATGCCGGTGGCTGTGACAACCATGAGCGCCCGGCCGTATGTCACAAGCGAGCCGGAGAACACCATGTTCTTCCTGTCGCCCAGCGCGACGCCGCCTCCGGAGATGACATGCTCGGTCTTTTCGACCGCCTCGCTCTCTCCGGTGAGCGAGCTCTCGTTCACCTTGAGCGAGTAATTTTTGAGGATGCGGCCGTCGGCGACTATCATATCTCCGGCCTCGAGCTCAACGATGTCTCCGGGAACAACGTCTGCGGAAGGGATCACCATGCGAGTTCCCCCTCGTATTACCTTTGCCGACGGCGAGGACATGGCTTTGAGACTCTGCAGCGACTTCTCGGCCTTGCAGTGCTGCACCGTACCGAGGACGGCGTTGAGGATCAGGACCGCGAAAATCACTATCGTGCTCTCCACATTGCCCGACAGCATGGAGATGACTGCCGCGGCAATCAGTATCACGACGAGCAGATCCTTGAACTGCGAGAAGAACACTTCAACGATCGACCTGCGCCCCTCTTCCGCCAGGGCGTTTGCACCATATCGTCCGAGGCGCTCCGCTGCCTCTGCCTCAGAGAGCCCTTGGAGCGATGTCTGCATGTCTGCAAGCGTCTGTTCGCCTGTCCGGCTGTAAAACTCTTTCTGCATGATTTCCAAACCCCTTTTACCTGATGGAGTGAAGAGTGCATTTGCGGGAGAAGTATAAAAAAAAGACCTCCGCGCAAACGCCTCAGCGCCTGCGCAAAAGTCTTGTGACCGGAGTCCCGGCATCCGCCACCAGACCGGTAACTTCCCGGACGGAATGTTGACGGCGGATATGTACTACTCCCTTTTGCGTGGTGCAATTATAACCGGACGAATGTTTGATGTCAAGCAGTTGAGAGCAAGGTTTGATATAAAAATATCAATCAAAAATTTGTCGATATTATACAATTAATTTTTAGATATATAATTTTTGTTTATTCTAAATGAGATTTTAACGCTAATGGACGTTTGAAAACGGAAAAACGCCGCAGGCAAAAACCTGCGGCGTTTTGGGATTACGGATAAGGAACTTAGGCCTCGATGATCTTCTCGTCGACGAGGACCTGAGCCATCTTCTCGCCTTCCTTTTCCCAGAAAGCCTTGATGACCTTGAACTGGTCGCCGATGCTGAAGTGACGGACGCCGAGGTCGATGTAGTACTTGGCGTCGTCGGCAGTGCCGATCTCGCAGCGGGGCTGCACACCGTGAGCCAGAGCGGCCTTGATGCACTTGCGCTCGGCCTCTTTGAACTCATTGACGTACTCACCGCGGTTGTAGCCGAGGCTCATGCAGTAATCGGAGGGTCCGAACTGGATCATGTCGACACCGGGGATGGAGCAGAGCTCATCAATGTTCTCGACGGTCTCATGCTTCTCGATCATGAAGCTGAGGACGATATCGCGCAGACGCTGAGCGTGAGCCATCTGGCCGATGTGGGACTGGCAGCCGATGTAGCGGCGGTTGGGGTAACCGAAGATGCCGCCGTCCTGAGGAGTCTTGGGCTTCATGGTCTTGATGGACTCACGGACCTGATCGCAGGACTCATGGTCAGCAAACATGATGGCCTGGAAGCCGGCGCAGACAGCCTTCTGAGCAAAGTAGCCGCGGGACTGGAAGTCGACCTTGATCATGGAGCCCATGTCAAAGAGCTCGGAAGCACGGCACATATTCTCGAGGTCGTACTGGGTGAAGGGGGCATACTCAGCGACGAACTCCATGTAGTCAAACTTGCCGGTGGAACCGAGGGCCTCAGCGTAGAAAGCCCAGGGGCTCCAGAGACGGGTGCTGACAGAGGGCTTGCCCTCGTTAAGAAGCTGTCTGAGTTTGTTTTCTTTCATTGCCATATCCATTACCTCTTTCAGTAAAAATATAAGCGGAAATTTTGGAACTATCCTAATAGATTATATACAATTGCCTCGTTCAAGTCAAGCTCAGCATTTGAACAAAAGCGCCGAAATTTAGCTGTTTCATCCAGAAAAATACATGATAACTGTTAAAATGAACAACTGAATTCAAACAACTTAGTGCGAAATGATAATTTGCAGGAAATGACATCATTTTCTTTAGCAATTTAGCTCATATATATGTTAAAATATAGCTGTGATATTTAACGCTTTGCTGAGAAAGGAGACATTCATGACTTATACGACAATAAGAGAGCTGCATGATTTTCTGCATCTTGCTCCCCAAGATGAGGCGGCGCTGGAAAAGCTGCTCGACGAGTATCCCATGCGGATACCCGAGTATTACCTCGATCTCATAGACTTTTCCGACCCGAACGACCCCATAAGGATGATGTCCGTCCCCTCGCTCGACGAGACGGACCGCGACGGCAGCTTTGACACCAGCGGAGAACAGTCGAACACGCGTCTGCCCGGGATGCAGCACAAATACAGTGAGACGGTCATGATACTCTCCACAAATCAGTGCGCCATGTACTGCCGCCACTGCTTCCGCAAGCGCCTCGTCGGCCTCGGGAGCGAGGAGATCGCCGCATATCTGGACGAGATCGCCGCGTATGTCAGGGAACACACCGAGATAACGAATGTGCTCATCTCCGGCGGCGATTCACTCATGAACCCAACGCCGCTCATCCGCCGCTACCTTGAGCTCTTCACGGCTATATACCATCTCGATTTCATCCGCTTCGGCTCGCGCATACCCGTCGTGCTGCCCGAGCGCATAAGCGGCGACGCTGAGCTGCTCGGCGTTTTCGAGGAATTTGGCCGAAAAAAGCACATATGCCTGGTATCGCAGTTCAACCACCCGCGGGAGCTCACTCCGCAGGCCGTCAAAGCTCTCGGCCAGCTGCGCGGCCGCGGCATCACGCTGCGCAATCAGACAGTCCTGCTGCGCGGCGTAAACGACGACCCGCATGTGATGGCCGAGCTGATGCGCAAGCTCACAGCGGCCTCTGTCTCGCCTTATTATGTGTTCCAGTGCCGTCCTGTGACCGGCGTGAAGAATCGCTTCCAGGTACCGATCAGAGACGGCATAAAGATAGTCGAGGGCGCAAAGGCCATGCAGAACGGCTTCGGCAAGAGCTTTAAATACTGCATGTCGCATGTCACCGGAAAGATCGAGCTGCTCGGCGATATGAACGGCGAAGTTGTAATGAAATACCATGAAGCGAAAAACAGAGCCGACCTCGGCAAGGTATTCTCCCTCAGGCTGGATGACGCCCAGTGCTGGCTGCCGGATGATTTTCACCTCTGACGCTGCAAAAATATAAAAATCTGGCGCTATGCATAGCGCCAGATTTTTTATCCGATGCCGTTGACCATATCTGCCAGGCCATCGAGCCAGTTTTCAATTCTGTACGGTATATCGTTGCTGGTGCTGAACCAGTCGTCGACCGCGGTCTGCAGCCACGCGAACTCATTCCGCACGCCCGTGTCCTCAATGGTCCCGAAGAGAAGATTCATGTTCCCGTTTGGATCCGAGTAGAACATAGTGAATGCCATGGCGGCAAGCCCGAACAGCAGCACCCCGATCACGACTCTTCTTCTCAAACAAGCACCTCCCCGGCGGCCCAGGCCGCAGCTCACTCCCTATATTTAAACAGAAAGCGGGACATGATTCAAGAAGATCAGCCTCAAGAAATCGTTAAGATACTACGTCATTTCGTCATCTCTATAAACTCCTGTTCAGTGAGTATCTTTATTCCGAGCTCCTCGGCTTTGCGAAGCTTTGAGCCGGCCTTCTCTCCGGCGACGACATAGCTCGTCTTTTTCGAGACGGATGACGCGGCTTTGCCGCCGAAACTCTCTATCAGGGACGCGGCTTCGTCGCGGGTCATGGTCTCGAGTGCGCCGGTGAGGACAAAGGTTTGACCGTCAAAGCGGCCATCCCTCACTGCTCCGAGATACGACATGTTCACGCCGGCCTCCCGCAGGAGCGAGATCTGGTGCCGCGACTGGGGATTGTCGAGCCACTCGCGTATGAACGACGCGGTGACGGGGCCGATATCCGGTATGGCGGTGAGCTCTTCCGCGCTCGCCGCGAGCAGCGCGTCGATATCGTGCAGAGTTGCGGCGAGGGTCTTGGCCGCTTTCTGCCCCACCTGCCTTATGCCGAATGCACAGAGCAGGCGCTCGAGGCTGTTGCCCTTGCTCTTCTCTATGGAGGCTATCAGGTTCTGCGCCGATTTTTTGCCCATGCGGTCGAGTTCCGCGACGTCTTCTGCCCTGAGGTAGTAGAGCTCGGCGGCCGAGTGGATGAGCCCCGCATTTATGAGCGACTCGGTCACGGAGATGCCGAGTCCCTCGATGTCCATCGCGTCGCGCGACGCGAAATGCGTTATGCTGCGCAGCAGCTGCGCGGGACACTCGGCTCCCGTGCAGCGCATGGCTGCGCCGTCGGGATCGCGCACGACGGGCGAGCCGCACTCCGGGCAGCGCTCCGGCAGCTTGAACGGCACCGTCCCCTCCGGCCTCTTCGACAGGTTCACGGACAGCACCTCCGGTATTATCTCGCCGGCTTTCTGCACGAGCACGGTGTCGCCAACGCGGACGTCGAGCTTGTCGATGAAATCCTGATTGTGGAGCGTGGCGTTCGTCACCGTCGTCCCGGCAAGGCGGACCGGCTCGATGACAGCCTTCGGCGTGAGAACGCCGGTGCGCCCGACCTGGACTGTTATATCGAGCACGCGGCTCTCCTTTTTCTCCGGCGGATATTTAAAGGCCGCCGCCCAGCGAGGGGCCTTGGCCGTGCTGCCGAGGCGCTCGCGCGCTTCCAGGCTGTCGACCTTGACGACAGCCCCGTCTATGTCGTATGGGTATTTCTCCCGCTCGTCGCCTATCCGCCGTATCAGTTCCCAGCAGCCGTCCATGTCCTCACAGGGCTCGTCGGGTATCACGTCGAAACCCATCCCCCTGAGCGCGGCGAGGGTCTCGCTGTGCGTGGTCCACGGGGTTTCGGAGGCGGTCTGGATATTGAACACGACTATATCGAGCTTGCGCGAGGCGGTGACCGCCGGGTCGAGCTGGCGCATTGAGCCGGCGGCAGCATTGCGCGGGTTTGCGAGCAGGGCCTCCCCCCTCACCTCCCGCTCGAGGTTGAGCTCGGCGAACACCTCTTTCGACATGTAGACCTCTCCGCGCACTATGATGCGGTCGGGCGCATTTTCTATCCGCTTTGGCAGCGAGCGCACCGTCATGAGGTTTGCCGTCACGTCCTCTCCGGTTATGCCGTCGCCTCGGGTCGCGCCTCGATAGAGTGCCCCGCCCCGGTACTCGACGGCGACGGACAGCCCGTCGACCTTGGGCTCGACAGTGAAGCGCGCCTCTGGCTCGCTCTCGCGCACTCTGGCGAGGAACGCCTCCGTCTCCTCGCGGGAGAACACGTCCATGAGGCTCTCGAGCGGCACTTCGTGCCTCACCTCGGCAAAGCGGCGCGAGGCCGAACCGCCGACCCGCTGGGTCGGCGAATCCGGCGTTATGAGCTCGGGGTGAGCCGTCTCCAGCTCAATGAGACGGCGCATGAGCGCGTCGTACTCAAAATCGGATATGGTGGGCGCATCGTTGTCGTAATATGCGATGTTGTGTCTGCGTATCTCCTCGCGCAGAGAGTTTATCTCCTGTTGAATGTCCATAGCTCACTCCATAACGATATATGTCTCCGGCACTGTGCCGACTATGACGGTCTCGGCGACTATTACGTCGCTCTTCACCTCGGCAGCCGCCATGTCCCACGGGAGCAGGATGTCTATCTGCACTGTGATCTCAAATATGATGCGGTGTTTGGTCTGGTTTATGCCCGCGCCCTCGAGGCTGTTGTGGAAATCTATTCGCGACGAGGTGAGCATGATGATGTCGAGCGGCACCATCGGCCCTTTGCCCATGAGCAGGCTGCTGCCGAGCAGGTTGCCGAGCGGCACATCGACTTCTATTATCCGGCGGTCGCCTTTTCCGACTATGCGGTCGAGCATATCGGCGGCGAGGGCGTTTATCTCTGCCATGTTGGTCTGTATCGCCGTCACGGAGCCGTCCGGGCCGGTCTCGAGCGAGACGAACCTGTCGTATCCCACGCTGTCGGAGCGCATGAGTTCATTCACCGACGAATTTATATCGAGCGTGACTATGTCTATCGCATCGGAAATCGCCATCTCCGTCGACACCCGTCTCAGGAAAGCGACGGCTGTCACCAGAAAGGCCGTGAACGATATGAGCAGCACCAGAAGCGTGAACTTTACCTTGGTCTTTCTCCTCATCGGGCGCAGCAGCAGAGGACGGCGCCGGATATACATAAAGGTCACCCCCTATGTATATCCTATGCGTCCAGCATCTCACTTATGGCATACATTATCCCCAGACGGCCGGACTCATAGGTGA
>CAJFRI010000034.1 GCA_904419385.1 Candidatus Heteroscillospira lomanii | reverse complement strand
GGCCACGACAGATTTGTCGCCGGCGGCAGTCTTTCCTATTATTATGCCGCGGCCGGGATATCGGTTTTTCTCTAGCATTGTATCTCCTCCTAAAGATTTACTCATTTGCAAATAAAACTGGGCAGCCGCGCGGATATATCGCATGGCTGCCCAGACGGTCGGCAATTTATCCAAGGCTCCCGCTCCCATGTGGTGACCCACCAGTTCCGTCAGTAACGGGGCCTCGCTGTTGTTTACTTTTTCCAGGCAGAGGGGACAAACAGGATCAGTATCGGGTACAGCTCGAGCCTTCCAAGCAGCATATCTATCGAGAGGATGATCTTGCTGAAATCAGTCAGCTCGCTGAAGTTGCATATCGGCCCGAACAGACCGAGGCCCGGCCCGACATTATTGAAGCAGGTGGCCACGCCGGACAGAGCCGACTCAAAGTCCACGAACGGGTCGAGCGCGAGGATAAGTATGCTCGCTCCGAACAGGATCATGTAAAGCATGAAATAGTCGCGCACACCGTTGACCACATCCTCGTCGACCTGCTCGTCGTCCATATGGATGAGCTTCACGGAGTTGGGGTGCAGCGCCGTTGCTATCGAGCGCTTTATTATCTTCATTATAAGCGAAACTCGCACAACTTTCAAGCCCCCGCCCGTAGATCCGGCCATAGCTCCTATGAACATGAGGACAAAAAGTATCATCCGCGAGAATTGCGGCCATACATCGAAGTTGACCGTCGCATATCCTGTTGTACTAATTATCGACGCCACCTGGAACGCCGAGTGATGCACAGCCTGGAATATGCTGCCGTACATCGGGAAAATGTCTATGGCTATCGCCACCACTGCTGCGGTGATTATGCCGAGGTATGCTCTCAGCTCCTCATTGCGGAACACGCTCTTGAAATCGCGGATGAGCAGCAGATAGAATATGCTGAAGTTCACGCCGAACGCGATCATGAATATCGTCGTGACCGCCTGGCAGTAAGTGCTGTAGCTCGCCATGCTGTCGTTGAGGATGGCAAAGCCGCCCGTGCCCGCCGTACCGAAAGTGATGGTGACGGCATCGAAAGCCGGCATGCCGCCAAGCAGGAGCAGGACTATCTGGATGAGCGTCATGACGATATATATTTTATATTGTATGCTGGCGCTCTGCTGTATGCGAGGGACGAGCTTGCCGACGTCTGGTCCTGGGCTCTCAGCTCGCAGGGCGTGCATGGACTCGCCCTCCGTATTGCGCGGGCCTATGGCGAGCAGGAACACCAGGACGCCCATTCCGCCCAGCCAGTGGGTAAAGCTGCGCCAGTAGAGGACGCTGCGCGGGAGCACCTCTATGTCCTGAAGTATGGTGGAACCCGTGGTCGTGAAACCGGACACGGTCTCGAAAAAGCTGTCGATATAGCTGGGGATGGCGCCGCTGATGCACATCGGTATAGCGCCGAACGCCGACACAGCAATCCACGCCAGGCCGACGGATACGAGCCCGTCGCGCTGGTAAAAGTCGCCGCGCACAGGCTTAACCACAAAACCGAGCACTATGCCGACCGCTATGATGACGGCAATAGACACCGCAAACGCATAGAACGAGGCACGCTCGTGGCAGTAAAGCGCGATAATCATGGCCGGCAGCATGAAAGCCGCCTCGATAAGGAGGATGCGGCCGATGATATTGGAGATAAACCTGTAGTTCATGGCCGCTCAGCTCTCCTGAAAAATATCGTTGAGGTCGAGGATGACGCGCCCTGCCAGAGTGACGACAACGACAGTGTCGCCCGGCATCATTACGTCTCCGCCGCCGGGGATGATTATTCGCTCCCTGCGGCTTATACACGCAAGCAGGATGTTCGGCTTGAGCTGGATGTCCTTGAGAAGCACGTCGTGGTACTTCGTGCGCTCGGACACGCGCAGCTCGACGGCCTCTACCTTTCCGTCCAGCAGATGGTGCAGCGAGATGACTTCACTGTCGCCTGTGTTCTGCATGGCACGGACATAGCGCACTATCTCCTGCGCGCACAAATGCTTAGGCGTGACTATACAGTCGACTCCATTGCTTCTGAACAGGTCGACATACTCCGTCCTGTTCAGCTTCGTGACTATCTGCTCGACGCCTATGCGCTTTGCATACATGGAGATGACAAGATTCTCCTCGTCCATGTTAGTGAGAGCCACAACGGAGTCCATGCTGCGGATATTCTCGGCGTTGAGCACGAGCTGATCGGTGCCGTCGGCATTTATTATCGTCGCATCCGGCAGAGCCTCGGCCAGCTGAACGCTTTTGCGCTGATCCATCTCGATTACTTTCACGTTAGTGCCTATCTTGAGCAGAGACTCGGCAAGGTAGCGCGTTATGCGTCCTCCGCCGATGATCATTGCGTTTTTTGAGCGGCGGCTGCGCATCCCGATAGCCTGCAGCAGCGACACGAGCTCTGCCGCCGGAGCCGTGACATGTATCCTGTCGCCGGCCTCGAGGCGGAAGTTACCATCAGGTATGATGACATTGCCGCCGCGCTGTATGGCGCACACGAGAACTTTGACCTTGAGCTTCTTCGGCATCTCAAACAGCGACACACCGTCGAGAGCGCCTCCTTTTTTGACCTCAAGCTCGACTATCTCCGCCCTGCCCTTGGCAAAAGCATCCCGCTTGAGAAAGCCCGGGTACTGCATGAGACGGAATATCTCGCGCGCGGTCGACCATTCGGGGTTGACAGTCATATTGAGGCCGAGTTCCTCACGGATAAAATACATCTGACGGGCGTACTCCGGGTTCCGCACACGGGCAATGGTGTTCTTGCAGCCGAGCTTGCGCGCGATGATGCAGCAGATCATGTTCAGCTCGTCCTGCGGTGTGACCGCAAGCAGGAGATCCGATCCGCCGACATCCGCCTGGCGCTGCTTCTCCAGGCTCGCCCCGTTTCCGTATATTGTGAGCATGTCGAGCGTCTCGCCGAGCAGCTTGACGACCCTGCGGTCGTTGTCTATCAGCACGACGTCGTGCTCTTCATTGGAGAGCTGGTGTGCTATCTCGGTGCCGACCTTTCCTCCGCCGATGATTACGATTTTCATAACTCCGCTCCTCTTTCCATGCAGGAAAAATTCATCAATAATGATAGCTCAAAACTCCGCGATTTACAACCATTTAATTTTTGTTTGTATTTCCATATCATCTTGCAAAATGTCAGCGTTTGATGATATAATGAAGTATTATTGACAATTTCTATCCACCGCCAAAGGAGGTGTACGATGGAAAAAATATCACAGTTTTTTGAATCCCTCGCCAGCGACGGGGAATTCTTCACCGGCGTGCTCGGCTACACAAAATATATACTGCCAGCGCTGGCCATATGGCTGCTGGTGAGATGTGTGTGCAGCATGCTCGCAGAAAAATACGAGCCCGAGATATGGGGATATCTCAAGCCTCCCCGCGGACAGTTTATCCCCATCAGGCACTGGGAGTGTGTCATAGGCCGCTCCCCCTCCAGCGACGTGGTGCTCGATTTCCCGACCATATCGCGCAGCCACGCCGTCCTCGTGCGCAACGGCCGTGGGACCTGGCGGCTGTATGACATCGACTCGCGCGGCGGCGCCGCTGTGAACGGCGAGCCCGTGCCCGAGCACGGTTCCGTGGTGAACACCGGCGATACGATAGTGCTTGCCGATATCCCGCTCAGGTTTGAGGGCCTCAGCGATGAGCAGCTCGAGATGCAGTCCTCCCGCCGGCACCGTCCGGGCGGGACCATCTCCCCCGCTTTTTCCCTGTTCATCCTCACGATGTTCCAGTTCTTCCTGGCCATGCAGTTCCTCTTCTCCGCCGACGCCGAGGACATCGCCTCCATAATGCTCGCTTTCTGCGCGCTCACGGTGACGCAGTGGCTGTACTATTTCATCACGCGCGCACTGAGGCGCACCGGAATAGAAGTCGAGACCATAGCCTTTTTCCTCTGCACGCTCGGCACCGCCGTGTGCGCCAGCTCGACTCCCGACGAGATGCTCAAGCAGATGGTGCTCACGCTCTCCGGCATAATCCTGTTTTTCATCCTCGGCTGGTGGCTGCGCGACCTCACGAGAGTCAAGCTCATGCGATTTCCCATGGCGCTGTGCGCCCTCGGCGCTCTGGCCGTGACGCTCGTGTTCGGACAGGATGAATACGGCGCGAAAAACTGGCTGTCCATAGGCGGGTTTTCCATCCAGCCGTCGGAGTTCGTGAAAATAGCTTATATATATGTAGGAGCTTCGACCCTGGACAGGCTGTACCGCAACAGGAACCTCATATTCTACATCGGCTTCTCGGCCGTATGCGTCGGAGCCCTCGCCCTGATGGGAGACTTCGGCACAGCGCTCATATTTTTTGTCACTTTCCTGGTCATCTCGTTCATGCGTTCCGGAAATATCGCGACCGTCGTGCTCGCAGTGTCGAGCGCCGCGCTCGCGGGCTTCATGATGCTGAATATAAAGCCCCACATAGCTCAGCGCTTTGCGAGCTGGGGGCACATCTGGGAAGATCCGTTCGGAGCCGGCTACCAGCAGACGAGGGCGCTCTCCGCCGCGGCTTCCGGCGGCCTCTTCGGCGTGGGCGCCGGCGAGGGCTGGCTGCACGATGTGTTCGCCGCCGACACGGATATGGTCTTTGCCATGCTCTGTGAGGAACTCGGCCTCCTGATTGCCGTACTGGCCGTGCTGGCCATAGTCGTGCTCGCGCTGTTCACTGTGAAAAATGCGGCCGACGGCCGCTCGTCGTTCTATGTCATAGCTGCATGCGCCTCGGTGAGCATGATGCTCACCCAGCTCGCGCTGAATGTGTTCGGCTCCGTGGACATACTTCCGTTCACCGGCGTCACATTCCCGTTCGTGTCCATGGGCGGAAGCAGCCTCATATCATGCTGGGCGCTGCTGGCATTCATCAAGGCGTCCGACACGAGGCAGAACGCGAGCTTTGTCGTGAAGGCGTCGTCGCTGTTCTCAGCAGAGGACTTTGAGGACGAGGAGGACGGAGAAGAAGAATGAAAAAGATAAAAAACCGTGCGTTCGCCGCTCTCCTGCTCTCCATATTCGTCGTTGCCGGACTCGGTGTATATGTCGCACTCTTCCTCACCGACGGCTCCGACTGGGCAACTTTCACCGCGAACCAGACCATATATCAAAACGGCGTGCTCAAGACGGGCACGGTGTACGACCGCAACGGCGTCATCCTCGCGGGCTATGCAGACGGCCAGCGCATATATGCGCAGGACCCGATAGTCCGCGCCGCCTGCCTGCACGCCGTGGGCGACATGTCCGGCAATATCGGCACCGGCGTCATGACTCAGTTTGCCGATGAGCTCGTCGGTTATAACCCCGTGACCGGGCTCACCGACTCAGATGGAGGCGAGCTGCACATCACGATAGACTCGGCTCTCAACGCCGCGGCTTACAACGCGCTCGGCACGAGGAAAGGCGCGGTCATCATTTGTGACTACACCACCGGCGAGATAATCTGCATGACCAGCTCCCCGAGCTACGACCCGCTGAACGTGCCCGATCTCACCGGAGAATTCTACGACGGCGTGTATCTCAACCGCTGCATAAGCAGCACGTTCACGCCGGGCTCGGTGTTCAAGATAATCACGCTGTCGGCTGCCATCGAAAACATCCCCGACCTCTATGAGCGCAGCTTCTGGTGCCCCGGCTCCGTGGAAGTCGCCGGCGTAGCGATAAACTGCTCCGGAATACACGGCACCCAGACTATTGAACAGGCTTTTGCAAATTCGTGCAACTGTGCTTTCGCCGAGCTTTCGCTCGAACTCGGCGCCGACACGCTCGAGGAATATGCAAGCGATTTCGGCCTGCTCGAACAGCTCGAGTTTGACGGCATATCCACCGCAGCCGGGCGCTTCGACAAAGACGTCGACGGCTCGCCCGGACTCGCGTGGTCGGGCATAGGCCAGTTCAACGACCTCGTCTCGCCTTATGCAATGATGCGGCTTGCCGCGGCGATTGCCAACGGCGGCGAGGCCGTCGAGCCGCACATACTTATCGGCTCCGACGGCGGCAGCGCCCGGCTCATGAGCTCAGCCACAGCCGGTGAGATGCGCGACTTCATGTCGTACAACGTCGTGAACAACTACGGCGAGTGGAACTTCCCGGGCCTCTCGCTCTGCGCCAAGTCCGGCACCGCCGAGGTCGGCGACGGCACCTCGCATGCCTGGTTCGTCGGCTTTCTCGACGATCCCGAACACCCATACGCCTTTACCGTCATGGTCGAACATGGCGGCGGCGGTCTCTCTGTTGCGGGCAATATCGCAAACATCGTGCTGCAGGAGGCTGTCAAAGGCTGACATAACCGCGCCGCGCATCTGCGGCGTCAGCAGGTGATTTTTTGTGATAGACATATCGGTCAAAGACCTTGTAAAGTCCTTCGAGGTGGGCTCCAACCTCCTCGACGGACTTAGCTTTGAAATAAACAGCGGCGAGCGCGTCGGCATACTCGGTAAAAACGGCTGCGGCAAGACGACGCTCCTGCGCATACTCGTCGGCGAGATCGGCTACGACTCCGGGAGCATCATGACGGCGCCGGGCAAGCGCCTCGGCCTCATGTCGCAGATTCCCGTCTACCCGGAGAACTACACCGTCGACGACGTGCTGAAAGAGGCGCACAGGCCGCTCTATGAGCTGTCGGCAAAGATGGAGCAGCTCTCCGCGCGCATGGCGAGCGACGATTCCGACTCCGTGATGCGCGAATACGACCGCACGGCAGCAGAATTCGAGGCCAGAGGCGGGTACGACATGGACGTAGAGCGCGCCAAGGTCGCAAACGGCCTTGAGATCTCCGAGAAAATGCGCAGCCAGCCGTTCGGCGAACTCTCCGGCGGAGAGAAAACGCGTGTGAACCTCGCCAGGCTCATACTCGAGGACACGGACATACTCCTGCTCGACGAGCCGACCAACCACCTCGACCTGCGCGCGACCGAATGGCTCGAGGGCTACCTCGCCGGTTTTAAAGGCACTGTGCTCGCCGTGTCGCACGACCGCTATTTCCTCGACCGCGTGATAAAGCGCGCGATCGAGATAAGCGACGGCAAGGCCGAGTTTTACAGCGGAAACTACAGCTTCTATGCCGCCGAGCGCCTGCGCCGCTATGAAGAACAGCTCAAGAAGTATGAGAAAGAACAGAAAGAGATAAAACGTCTCGATGAAGCCGCCCGCCGTCTCTACCAGTGGGGCACAGGCAACCAGGCGCTGATGAAAAAATCGCAGGCCATCCGCTCGCGCATAGAGCGCATGGAAAAGACCGGCAAACCCAAGCAGGACAAACGCCTCCACATCAAGTTTTCAGAGCGCTCGTTCGAGGGCGACGAGGCGCTGGTCATAGAGGGCCTCACGAAGTCATTCGACGGCAGGACGCTCTTCTCCGGGCTCGACCTCACCGTCGGCCCCGGCGAGCGCATCGGCATCATAGGCGACAACGGCGCCGGGAAATCGACGCTCATCAAAATCATCGTGGGCGAGGAGACGGCAGATGCCGGACGTGTGCGGCGCGGCCCTGCGGTGAGGTATGCCTATCTGCCGCAGATAGTCACCTTCGACGACCCGCACCGCGACCTGCTCGACACCATGCTGTACAGCGAAAAATGCACTCCGCAGCAGGCGCGCGACCGGCTCGGCGCGTTCGGCTTTTCCGGTGAGGACGTGTTCAAGCCCGTGTCAGCCCTGTCCGGCGGAGAGCGCAGCCGCCTGCGGCTGTGCATGCTCATGCGCAGCGAGATAAACCTGCTCATACTCGACGAGCCGACCAACCACCTCGACATCGCCAGCCGCGAGTGGATTGAGGATGCCGTCGAGGAATATGATGAGGCGCTCATATTCGTGTCGCACGACCGCTATTTCATCCAGGAGTTCGCAACGCGCATATGGGCCCTCGAAAACGGCAGGCTCATAGACTTCAGGGGCGATCTGGCCGCATACAACGAGTACAAAAGCCGTCAGCTCTCGCTCCAGCAGACGGCCAAGGCCGTTGAGCGGAAAAAAGAGAAGCCCCAGCGGCGCAAGAGCCCCGGCAGCATCGAAAAGCAGATCGCCAGGCTGGAGCGCGACATTGCAAGAGCCGAAGAGGCTCTCGCCGCAATAGACCGCGAGCTTGAGGCCAACGCCACCGACTACGAAAAGCTCATGGAGCTCGGCGAAAAACGCTCGCAGGCCGAGGAACAGCTCGACGCTCTCTATCTCGAATGGGAGGAGTTGTCGGAAAATGAGTGATGAGCGGTTCTACATCGGGGTCGACCTCGGCGGGACTAACATTGCGTCCGCCGTCGTCTCCGCCGCCGGCGCTCTGAGCGGGAAATCCAGTATACCGACACCGCGCGGCTGCAACGAGATAGCCGACGCCATAGCGCGCTGCTGCCGCATGAGCATGAGAGCCGCCGGAATCAGTTGCGGCGACGTCGTCTCCGTCGGGGTCGGTGTGCCCGGAACGGTCGACGGGCACGGAAACGTGCTGTTTGCCTGCAACATAGATATGCGCTCGTTTCCGCTCGCGGAAGCATTGTCGTCGAGGCTCGGCCTGCCGGTCACGCTCGACAACGACGCCAACTGCGCCGCCGCCGGCGAATATCTCGCCGGGTGCGGGCGAGGCTGCTCCTCGCTGCTCTGCCTCACTATCGGCACTGGCATCGGCGGCGGCTTTGTCTCGAATGGGCGCATATTCCGCGGCTTCAACGGCTGCGCGCCCGAGGTCGGCCACATGGTCATAGACTTTGGCGGGCGCAGGTGCGCCTGCTCGCGGCGCGGATGTTTTGAGACGCTCGCGTCCGCCTCGGCTCTCGAGCGGATGACGCGCGAATACATAGCAGAGCAGCCCGATTCCATATGCGCCGCCATCGCGGCCGGGCGCGGCCGGGTCGACGGACGCACGATCTTCGCGGCTATGGATTCCGGCGACGCCGGTGCCCGCGATGTTTTCCGCCGTTACGCCGAATATCTCGCGTGCGGCGTGACCAATCTTGTCAACATATTTCAGCCCGAGCTCGTCTGTCTTGGCGGCGGCATCTCCGCCCAGGGGGAGCGGCTGCTCGCGCCGGTGCGCGGGATCGTCGAGGCTGAGGATTACGCGCGCGTCGGGGCAAGGCGCACGAAAATAGTGTGCGCCTCACTAGGCAACGACGCCGGAATAACAGGCGCCGCCCTGATGGGCAGGCTGAATGGAGGTAATACATAAAAATGGAACTCACCAACGAACAGTTCAAAGCGTGCATCGAGGCTATGACCTCAGCCGACCACTGGGGCAACATGCCTCGCATGTGCGCTGATCTTCGCCCGCAGCTCATCAGCTGCGACGCCGCCCGCAGCGAGGCGTTCTTCAAAGTGGAGACGGCCGAGTGGATGGGGAATCCCGTGCACGGCCTGCACGGCGGCGCCATAACCACCATATTCGACAACGCCATGGGCTCTCTCCTCTTCTCGGTCTCCGACGGGAACTTCTCGCCCACGGCTTCCATAAGCGTCGATTTCCTGCGCCCACTCAAGGCCGGTGACACCGTGTACGTCAAAGTGCGCATAACCAAGCTCGGCCGCAGCATCGCCTATCTCACCGGCGAACTCTTCAAGGACCCGGACTGTGACAAGCCGCATGCCACCTCGACCTGCATTTATTCAACCGCCTATCGCATACAGCTCTAACAGTCGCGCTATACCATTATAAACAACATTTATATTACTCAGTGATAAGCACACATGGCATGTCCCGCGTTCACGAGCGCGGGACATGTTTGCAAAAAGCGGCCTTCAATCTGATTATACGCTTGAAGAAAGTTGGCAGAAGTTGTATACTGAGTTATAAACTTGTCAAAGCATCAAAGGAGGGACACGCCATGAAGAGCGTAAAACCCGGCCGCGGGCCGTCGTTTATGGGCGGCATCGCCAGCCTGTTCGCCGCCGTTTTCGGGGTTTTTTGGATTTTTATGACCATGAGGATGGGCGCTCCTGTGATTTTTCCCGTCTTCGGCGTGTTTTTCATCGTCATGGGCCTGGTCCAGGCCGCGTACAATTTTGCAAATGCAAGCTCAAAAAACCGTTTTTCCGAGTTTGATATAGTCGACAGCAAGGAAGAGCCCGACCCTATGGACATAGCTTCCTCCGCCGGCCGCAGCGAGGCTGAGGACGGCTCGTTCCGCTTCTGCCCCTATTGCGGCAGACCTCTCGACAGCACTTTTGCCTTTTGTCCGGAATGCGGCAAAAAACTTGGCTGAACGACTTTACCTGTACTTGACATTGAAGCGGGCGTTGTGTTATCATAACGCCATATGATATGATTAGATAATGGGAGCAGTTTTGCGCGACTATGTCAAAACTCTATCACTGTCCTATCGCCCCTGCCTTATCTCTGTATATTGGGCCTGTATTTTCCCCTTAAAATGCAAGCCTTTTTGTAAGATCTGAAAGGAGAGAAGTAGAATGTCGTTTGATTTTCTATGGGGAGGGCTGATGTCCATCACGTGGCCTCAGCTCGTCATGTATGCTGTCGGTATCATACTCATCTATCTTGCAATATGCAAGGGCTATGAGCCCTCGCTGCTGCTCCCGATGGGCTTCGGCGCCATACTTGTCAACCTCCCTGATTCCGGCGTCATCAACCAGATTACTGAAGGCGTCGGCGAAGTCCCTGGCATCATCCAGTGGCTGTTCGAGGTCGGTATAGAGACTTCCGAGGCTTTCCCGATCCTGCTGTTCATCGGTATAGGCGCGATGATCGACTTCGGCCCCCTGCTCGCCTGCCCCAAACTGTTCCTGTTCGGTGCTGCCGCTCAGGCCGGTATCTTCCTCACCATCATCATCGCCAAGGCGCTCGGCTTTGACATCCTCGATGCCGCTTCCATCGGTATCATCGGTGCTGCCGACGGCCCCACGTCCATACTGGTCTCGCAGGTGCTCGGCTCCAAGTATGTCGGCGCCATAGCGGTCGCCGCCTACTCCTACATGGCGCTGGTGCCTATCATCCAGCCTTTTGCCATCAAGCTGGTCACCACCAAGAAAGACCGCGCCATCCGCATGCACTACTCTCCCGGCAGCGTCACCAGGCGTATGCGCATCATGTTCCCGATCATAGTTACCATCGTCGCCGGTCTCGTTGCTCCTTCTTCCGTCGCTCTGGTCGGATTCCTCATGTTCGGCAACCTTATCCGTGAGTGCGGTGTGCTGAACAGCCTGTCTGAGACTGCTCAGAAAGACCTCGCCAACCTCATCACCCTCCTGCTTGGTATCACCATCTCCTTCTCAATGAAAGCCGAGCAGTTTGTAACCGTGCAGACTCTTCTCATCCTCTGCCTCGGTCTTGTCGCTTTCGTGCTCGACTCCGTCGTCGGTGTTCTCTTTGCCAAGCTCCTCAACCTTTTCACCAAGGAGAAGGTCAACCCGATGATCGGTGCAGCCGGTATCTCCGCTTTCCCGATGTCCTCCCGCGTCATCGAAAAACTCGGCATCGAGGCCGACAGGCAGAACCACCTGCTCATGTATGCTGTCGGCGCAAACGTTTCCGGCCAGATCGCTTCTGTCGTCGCCGGCGGCGTTATCCTTCAGTTCTTTATGTAATGTAAGGAGGAAATCTCAATGGCTGAAGCTATTCTCTTGTTGGGCCAGGGCATGGCCGGTATCTTCGCCGTTCTCGGCATAATCGCACTCATCGTTTATGCCATGCAGAAGTTTGGCAGCCTTGGAAAATAACTTTCCAATAGCGGGGCTTGCGATTCGCGCAGTGGCGTGACTCAATCATGCCGGCATTGAACCAATTTACCCAATATTGCTCGAAAACGCAGCGCTCCTCCCCGGGCCGCTGCGTTTTCCATTGATTGGTAATTTTTTGTCATTCATGTCTCCTATGGCCTTATAATCAACTCCAGATTGGAGCGCATCGCCTTGTCAAAGAAAAAAAACAATCTGTTCGGCAACATCCAACTGACGATCTCGAAACGCGACACACTCATCACAGTGGTCATTTTTGTGGCCACATGTCTGCTGTGTTTCCTGCTCAACCCCATCTCAGATAGCGACAATTTTCTGAACATGCTCTTTCTGATGGCCGTATTCCTCATCTCCAGATTTACCGACGGCTATTTTTATGGTCTTGTCTCTTCTGTCCTCTCTGTTATCTGCGTAAATTACATTTTTACCTATCCGTATTTTGCATTCAACTTCACTCTCTCCGGCTATCCGCTCACTTTTATCTGTATGCTGACCACCTCGTTCATCACAAGCATGATGACGACGCAGCTCAAAAAGTCCGAGAAAATAAAAGCGGAGATCTCTGCTGAGAAGCTGAGGTCCAACCTGCTCCGGGCAGTGTCTCACGACCTGCGCACTCCGCTCACATCGATCTCCGGCGTGATACAGACTGTCATCGAAAACCAGGACACTCTCACCGCTTCAGAACAGGCCTCCCTGCTCAGCGAGGCCAAGGACGATGCCCAGTGGCTCATCCGTGTCGTTGAGAATCTCCTGTCGATCACAAAGATAACCAGCTCGCCGGCCGAAATCAAAAAGACTCCCGAGGCCGCGGAAGAGGTCATCGGCGAGGCCGCCAGCAAGTTCGTGCGCCGTTTTCCAAATATAAAGCTCACTGTATCGGTGCCCGATGAGCTGCTATTCATCCCAATGGATCCCCTTCTGATAGAACAAGTGCTTGAAAACCTTATGGAAAACTCCGTGCTTCACGGAAAGACCACTTCGCATATCGAGATCAGCGTTCAGCGTCTCGGAAATTACGCCGTTTTCTCAGTAAAAGACGACGGCATCGGCATCTCTGACGAGGTCAAACCCCATCTGTTCGACGGCCGCGCCTCAGGACACAGCAGCTCTGAGTATGCGGACAGCAAAAAGAACATGGGTATCGGCCTGTCGGTCTGCATGTCGATAGTCCGTGCTCACGGCGGCGAGATGACCGCCTCTGATCTCCCGTCAGGCGGAGCAGATTTCCATTTCACATTGCCTTTGGAGGAAAATAAATCATATGAACAATAAACAGAAGATCCTAATCGTCGAAGACGAGCAGAGCATCATAAACTTCGTGACCGCTGTGCTCACCGTAAACGGCTATGATGTCATCCAGGCCAAGACTGGCGCTCAGGCCCAGAGCATGGCCACATCACACTGCCCGGATCTCATCCTGCTCGATCTCGGCCTCCCTGACATGGATGGTCTCGACGTCATCCGATTCATCCGCGGATGGACTCGCCTGCCTATCATCGTCGTCTCCGCGCGCACACAGGAGCGCGACAAAGTCGAGGCTCTCGACCTCGGTGCCGATGATTATATAACCAAGCCTTTCGGCACCTCCGAGCTCCTCGCAAGGATACGGACCGCTCTCAGGCATGCAAGCACGGCAAACGCAGCCACCCCCGCCGAGGCCGCTGTTTTCCAGGTCGGCGATCTCACTATTGATTATGAGCGTCGCCGCATAGTAGTCCGCGGGAACGAGGTTCATCTCACTCAGAACGAATTCAAGATCGTCTCCCTCCTCAGCCGCCACGCCGGCAAGGTGCTCACGCATGATTTCATCATAAAAGAGATCTGGGGTCCAGGCCTCAAAGGCGACAATCAGATCCTACGCGTCAACATGGCAAATATCCGCCGCAAGATCGAGAAAAATCCCGGCGCGCCCGAGTATATACTCACCGAAGTCGGCGTTGGCTACCGCATGGCCGAGGGCGACTCCTGAGCAATTTTAACGCTTACTTTATGCCAGTCTAAAATATTATTAACAACTTTTAACGTGAACTCTGGTATGATAATGCATATTGCATTACCTGCCTGTGACTTTATGTCCACTTAATTTGTCCTGAAGAGCCACAGAGCCAGTCTGTGGCTCTTTTTGCCTCCAGCCAAAGCATTGACAATTCTCCGCGAATTTCGTTATAATATAAGGCGCTGTTATAACGAGAGAGGCGGGAACGTCACTTATGGATTATCTGAAAAAGCATGCTTTGACAACGATACAGTACATACGGGCGCTTGCAAAATGGGTCATTGTATCCGGCCTGGTCGGGCTCACTGGCGGCCTGGTTGGAACCATGTTCCACTGGGCCATCGACGTATGTACCGATATCCGAATTGAAAACCCATGGATCATCCTCTTCCTTCCCATCGCCGGCCTCATCATCGTGTGGATCTACCGGCTGGAGCATGTCGTCGGCTGCGGGACAAACACGGTCATTGAGTCTATCCAATCCGGCGAGAAGATACCGGCCGCTCTCATCCCCGCGATATTTGCCGGTTCAGTGCTGACTCACCTCGCCGGCGGAAGCGCCGGACGCGAGGGCGCCGCGCTCCAGCTCGGCGGCGGTATCGGCTACAATGTCGGCCGGCTTCTCAGGCTGGATGACAGGGATATCCGTATGGCTGTTCTCTGCGGTATGAGCGGGCTGTTTTCAGCACTTTTCGGCACGCCAATAACCGCCACCATATTTGCCATTGAGGTCATAAGCGTCGGCATAGTCTACTACGCCGCGCTCGTGCCATGCCTCCTTTCGGCGATAATCGGCTCTTCCATCGCAAGCCTCTGCGGCGTCGCACCCACGTCTTACGTCATCGCCTCGCCAGCCGGGTTTGAGTTCGGCACATTTATCGCCGTCGCATGCATGGCCTGCATCTTCGCGGTCGTGTCCATATTCTTCTGTTTCACCATGAGGCGCGGAGAGAGCTTTATCGAAAAATTCCTGCCTAATCCATATGTCCGCGCTTTTACCGGCGGTCTCGTCATAATCGCGCTCACCGGCGTGTTCGGCGTGAACGTGTATAACGGCGCCGGCATGGACGTGATCGCCGACGCCATGGACGGCACGGCGCGCCCGGAGGCATTTTTTCTCAAGATAGTGTTCACCGCCATAACCATAGGCTGCGGCTTCAAGGGCGGCGAAGTCGTCCCAACATTTTTCATCGGAGCCACGCTGGGCTGTGTGCTCGGCCCTGTATTCGGGGTCGCGCCTGAGTTCTCGGCCGCGCTCGGGCTCGTGTCGCTGTTCTGCGGCGTTGTGAACTGCCCGGTCACCTCCATGTTTCTCGCGCTCGAGCTGTTTGGGGGCGGCGGTGCCATCTACTTCGCCGTATCCTGCGCATTCAGTTACATGCTCTCCGGATACTATGGGCTCTATCCCAGCCAGAAGATAGTCTACTCCAAACTCAAGACCGAGTTCATCAACACCAAGGCCAGGTGAATCCCGTGGTCGATAAAAAGCTTATTGAGGAGCATATTGCCTCCTTACCCATATATCAGTATGAATTCTTTTCCGCTTCCGAGCTCGTTTTCGAGTCTAAAGTGCGGCAGATCTGCCGCTCAGAGTGTCCCATGTACGGCAGGAGCTGGTCATGCCCGCCCGCCGTCGGCACATTTGACCAGTGCCGCGAGCGCTGCCTGAGCTACGGCGAGGCCATGCTGCTCGTCACCGCAGCGGAAGTCGACGACGCATCAGACATGGCCTCCACC
>CAJFRI010000033.1 GCA_904419385.1 Candidatus Heteroscillospira lomanii | reverse complement strand
TCATGAACAGCGAACTCTACAACAGCCTGCCCGACAACACCAAGGCCCTCGTCGACGAGTGCGCCGCCGAGGCTGTCGCGTACGCCAACGAGGCCGCCGATGAGAGCATAGCCGCCGACAAGCAGACCTGCATCGACGCCGGCTGTGAGATCATCACCCTGAGCGATGAGGATTACGCTACTCTCCAGGAGAAGGGCTCCGTTGTCTATGATCTTGTCCGCGCCGACCTCGGCGACGAGAAAGTCGACGCTCTGCTCGACGCTATCGCCGCTCTCGGTTGATCCAACTAAACGCTTGGCCGGAGCGCATATGCGCTCCGGCTTTTGATTTTAAATATTAAAATCGGAGGCTCACCATGGATTTTCTCATAAAAAACGGAAATGTATATGACGGCGCCGCGCACAGGTTTGAAAAACGCGATATCGCGCTCGTCAAAGGCCGCATCGCCGAGCCAGACCCATCATATAATTACCGCCTGGTGGTCGATGCCGGCGGCTGCATTGTTGCGCCGGGCCTCATCGACTACCACGTCCACTGTTTCCAGCACGGCGACGAGATCGCGGTCTCCCCGGAAGCGACTTCTTTCTGCTGCGGCATAACCACTCTCGTTGACGGCGGCAGCTGCGGCGCAGGGGGATACGAGCTTTTCCGGCGTACCGCCATGTCCACGAGCTCCGTGCGCATTCTGAGCTACCTGCTCGCTGCATCCGGCGGCCAGTCGAACGACCGCTACCCCGAGAATCTCGACCCGCGGTATTTCGATGAGGACAAGATAGTCGAGCTGTTCGCCCGCTACCGCTCGGAGCTCGTCGGGCTCAAGACCCGCATCTCCAAAAACATCATCGACCCCTCGATAGCCGAGGCCTCCCTCGCGCGCACGGTCGAGATAGCGGAGAAAGCAGAGACCCGAGTCATCGTCCACGTCACGGACTGCAGCATGCCGCTCGACAAGCTGGCCGGTATGCTCCGCCCGGGCGATGTGATCTGCCATATCTACCAGAACCGCAGCGAGAACACATGCCTGGATGCTGACGGCAAAGTCCTGGATGGCCTGTGGGCCGCCAGGAAGCGCGGAGTGCTCTTCGACGCGTCGAACGGCAGAGGTAATTATGATCTCAATACATGCCGCGCTGCGCTCGCACAGGGATTTGTGCCGGATGTCATCAGCAGCGACATGAACTACTCCGGCTCCTTCCTTCAGCCGCTGCACTCCCTGCCGAGAGTGCTCTCGAAATACCTCGACTTCGGCATGAGCCTCGAGCAGGTGCTCGACGCCGCCGTCACCAGGCCCGCCGAGCTCATCGGCCGCCCGGAACTCGCGTCCATGGCCGTGGGCACGCCTGCGGACGTTGCGATATTCGAGCTGCGCAAGAAGCCCGTCTCCTACTTTGATGTGAACGGCAACACCTTCGACGGCACTCAGGTGCTCGTCCCCATGATGACCTTCAAAGACGGCGAGTGCATGTACTGCCAGGCCGACTTTGCATGATCGCTCTGCTACATAAAGAGGCGCCGCGGTAAAAACGCGGCGCCTCTTAATTATTTTCAGCAAAAGCAGTATAATAATATAGTTATCAAAGCTGAGAGGGGGAGAGCCATGCCGGGCCTGATGGTTTTCGAGCGGGGCGGCGGCACATACATGTATTCACCGCTGCACATCATGTGGCTGGCCTCGGCGGCGGCCCTGTGCCTCTGGTCGGCGCTCATGGCGCGCAGGCACGGACGTGCTGCCTGCCGCGCAGTGGGGATGACACTCCTGTGCGCGGAGTCGGCGCGGGTGCTCGCGCTCTATATCGGCGGCAGGCTCTCCGCGGCATATCTGCCGCTGCACCTGTGCTCGATCGCGGCCTACGCCTGCATGTACCACGCGGCGCGCGGCGGCGAGACCATAGGCGAGCTCATATACTCGAGCTTCGCGCCAGGCGCTCTCTCGGCGCTGCTGTTCCCCGACTGGCTCGGCTATCCGCCGACGAGCATATTGTTTCTCAGCTCGTTCGGCATACACATGCTCATCTGCGCTTATTGCTGCGCGATGCTCGCCTCAGGCGCCCACAGGCCGTCGGCGCGGCGCCTGTGGCGCTGCCTCGCGGTACTTCTCGTATACGCGGCGGCCGTCCTGTGCTTCGACAGGGCGTTCGGCATGAACTACCTGTTCCTCATGGCGGCCCCGGCGGGCTCGCCGCTCGAGTGGCTGGGAGAGTTCTTCCCGTGGCACGCGATGGCGTATATCCCGCTGGTGGCCGTGGTCTGGTGCGCGCTGTATCTGCCGCCGGTGCTGGTGAGAATGGCAACAGACGGTTGCTTGGCGCCCCGTCACATGAATGATATACTGTCCCTGAGGTGATAAGGCATGGACACAAAAGATGTCATACGAAAGCTCCGCACCGAAAAAGGATGGGCGCAGGACACGCTGGCCGGCAAAGTGCACGTCACAAGGCAGGCCGTGTCGCGCTGGGAGACTGGAGAGACCATACCCGGGGCAGACACGCTGAAGCTGCTGTCGCGCCTGTTCGGCGTGTCGGTGAACACTCTGCTCGGCGAGCCGCGCAGGCTGATATGCCAGTGCTGCGGCATGCCCCTCGACGACGGCCTGATGAGCCGGGAAGCAGACGGCACATTGAATGAAGCGTACTGCAAATGGTGCTATGACGGAGGGAAGTTTGCTTACTCCGACATGGAGGAACTGATAGGGTTCCTCTCCGGGCATATGGCCGGTGACGGGCGCACGCCAGCCCAGGTGCGGGAGTATCTCGAGAGCCTGCTCCCGCAGCTGGACCATTGGAAGAAGTGAGAGCTCAGTCGGCCGGACGCTCGTTGGGCAGGGCCGACTCGGCGTAAAAGCCCGAGTCCTCAGGCAGCTCCGCCAGAGCGGCGAGCGCTTCCTCCTCGCTGGCGTAGTTTCCGATGACGACGGCGTATCTGCCGCTGCCGGTGCGGACCTGCTGTGCATCGAACTGCGCGTACTGTTCACACAGCAGCGCGAGCCCTTCACCGAGGTCCATGGTCTCGCTGCGCAGGTACCACACGGGCTCTTCGGATACGGAGCCGCCTCCGGTGAAGTCGATGCGCAGGGCGGCGGGCTCGCTCAGTTCTGTGATGGTGCAGTCGAAGCCGGGCTCAAGCTCGACGACGAGCTGTACCATGGAGTCGTCAAGTATCATGGAAAAATACGCCCCGGCCACGCCTTCGGTCGCCTCGACGCTCTCGATGACGGCGCTGCGGTCGGCAAAGCGCACTCCGTGCATGGTGATAACGGCGCGGTCCGGAGCCGAGAAGCGCTCCACGGAGAAATACGGAGCGGAGCTCATGCCGGCAAACTCGAGGTCGACGGAACCGCCTTCGGACTCCGCGGTGAGCTCGGCGCCGTCGGTCACCTCGCCGCCTGTGCCTATGCGCAGCACCTGTACGACGCCGCCGATGACGGGGATGTCTGCGGCGTAGGTGTAGAGCGGGGTGTTGGCCACGCCGAACAACACGAGCACGAAACAGGCTGCGGCTGCGAGCACGCGCCACAGCGGGCTGACACGCGGCCGGGCGCACCGTATGGCGTTGTCGATAACGCTGTCAAGCGTATCGGGGATGGGGATGTTTTCGTACTGCTGTTTTCCGTTCATTTTTACTCCTCCATTCCGTAGTGCCTGCGCAGGCGGGCGAGAGCGCGGTAGAGCCGTTTCTTCACGGTAGACTCCGGTACGCCGAGCTCCCTGGCCATCTGTGCAAAGGTCATGTCCTCAAAGTATTTCAGGATGATATAGGCTTTTTCATCTGCCGGCAGCAGGTCGAGCGCCGAGTAGAGGTCGAGCTTTTCGTCCAGGCCGTCGAACTCGCCGCTGTCGGGCAGGTTCTCCATGATCTCCTGATCCACCGGGCTGCATCGGCTGCGTCTTGTGTGATCTATGGCGGCGTTGACGACGAGGCGCGTCATCCACGCGCTGAATGCGCTCACTTCGCGCAGGCTGTCGAGCGAGCGCAGCGCCCTGTACACTGCTTCGCCGACTATGTCGAGCGCGTCCTGCTCATTTTTTACATAGCAGTAGGCTATGCGGTACAGGCGCTTTGAGTCGGCGTGTATTCGCTCGCCGCACTCGCTCCTGCTCATAACGGGTCTTGACATTTATCTCCCTCCTGATGGATTCGCTTTCTGCAATATAGACGTGCGGGGGAGGCAAATAGTTGCCGCGGGCGCAAAAAAACCGCCGGAGTCTTTCTCCGGCGGTTTTTACTGCCCGATCTTCATTTTAAATATTTGCCTTTCAGCTGCCGCGACACGGGTAGTATCCATCCGCCGACGGCGTTGCCCAGCGTCATCACCAGCAGATACACAAGGGTCTTGCCGCTCCACACCCCGGCGAGCGAGAAGTAGAACATGTTTGCCACACAGTGCTCGAATCCGCAGAGGATGAACACCGCCACGCCCATAAACAGAGCTATGTATTTGCCTACATCGTGTTTGTTTGCGCTAAAGTTGTCGACAGCGATGAATATGAGCATGTTGCAGAACACGGCGAGAATGAAAATGCTGACCAGCCCGTCGCCGAGTTTGGCTTCACAGAGGCCGGCGGACTTTTCGACGAGCGGGGCGGCTATGCGCGTCATGCGGATGAGCGCCGCCGTGAGCCAGGCGCCTGCGAGATTCCCGAGCCATATCACCGGCAGGTCGACGGCAAACGACACATCCCTCTCAAAAACATAACACACCTTGCCGGTGAACAGGTTGAGCCCCATTGTGACTATGGTGAACAGGCCGACGCTGAAAAACAGCGCGCCGGCTATTTTGTTATCGAGCGAGAGATAGGCCGTTCCGCCGATGGAAATAGCGGCCCCCGCCCAAACCGCGTAAATGAAAGTGAACAATCTCCCCATGCTGACGGCCCCCTCAAAGCTATTTGTTAAAATACTAACATGCGCTGGCGCCTTTGTCAATACCGTGCGATGCGATTGACAAAAATGCGTTTGTATCATACACTATTGACAATCAAGAACAAAGGAGTGGCATATATGCGCTGGATAGAGGCGTCGGTCGAGACGCACAGCGGCGATATAGACGAAAAATGCGAAAAGCTCGCGGAGCTCGGCGTGCCCGGCATGGTGGTAGAGGACGAGGCCGATTTCCGCGCCTTCCTTGAGAACAACCGCCAGTACTGGGACTATGTGGACGATGAGCTGGAGCGGCATTTTGCCGGTGTGAGCCGGATCAAATTCTACCTGTCAGACGACGCCGACGGGCTCGAGGTGCTGCGCCGCGTGCGCGCGAGCGGCGAGGACGTCACCGTGAGCTATATTGAGGACAGCGACTGGGAGAACAACTGGCGCGAATTTTACAGGCCCATTGAGGTGGGCGAAAAACTCGTCGTCGTGCCCGAGTGGGAGAGCTGCACTGACACGGAGCGCCTCCCGCTGAGGCTCGACCCCGGGCTGATATTCGGCACAGGCAGCCACGCGACCACGCGCATGTGCCTCATGGCGCTTGAGAAGCTGATACACGGCGGCGAGCGCGTGCTCGACCTCGGCTGCGGCAGCGGCATACTCGGCATAGGCGCGCGGGTGCTCGGCTGCGGCGAGGTGTTCGGCTGCGACATCGACCCCAAGGCGCCGGACGTCGCCATGCACAACGCCTCGCTCAACGGCATGACAGGCGAGGATTTCAAAGTGTTTGCCGGCGATGTGCTGAGCGACGCGGCGATGCGCCGCTCCCTCGGCGGAGGGTACGACGTCGTGCTGGCGAACATAGTCGCCGACGTCATCATACCGCTCGCGCCCATAGCGCGCGGTTTCGTGCGCGGCGGCGGGGCCTTCGTCGCCTCCGGCATTATCGAGGGCCGGCAGGACGAGGTCGCCGCGGCGATAGAATCCGCCGGATTTGAGATATTGGAGCGCCATTGCCTCGAGGATTGGCACTGTTTTGTGTCGAAAGCGATATGAAAATCGAAAAAACCGGCCCTTATGGGCCGGTTTTTTATCAGAACAGCACTCTTTTGAGCGCAATGCGCGATTTTTTGTAGAGATAGCGGTTCTTTTCCTTCTTTTTTCCCTTGGCGTAGGCCGCGTCGATCTCGGCGGCGTGGGCGAGCGGGTCGCTCTCATACTTCTCGGCGAGCGGGCGCAGATCCTTGTACTGGAGCAGGTAGGTGAGCTCGTACCACAGGCGGCTCTCCTCGCTGTTCTCGCGCTTCCAGTAGGCGCCGAACTGCTCATCCATGGGCGCGTACATGATGGCGTCCATCTCCTCGGGAGTGAAATAGCCCTCTTCTATGGCCTTGGGGACTATGTCCGTGCCGGGCAGAAAGTTGAGCCCGTGCAGCTGGAGCTCATAGCGCCCGTGCAGCTGCTTCACGAGATAATATGTCTCCTTGAGATGCTCTATTTTCTCAAACGGGTGCTGGAGCATGAAGTCATAGCTCGCCCAGAACACGCCGGCGTCGCTTATCGCGCGGGTGGCCTCGATGATGTCCTCCTGCGTCTCGCGGCGGTGGAACACCTCGCGGCGGATGTAGGGCGAGCCGGACTGTATGCCCATGATGACCTCCATGAGGCCGACGGATACGAGCTTGCGCAGGGTCTCCTCGTCGACCATGCCGGGGTGGGTCCAGATGGTGAAGGGCATGTGTATATGCTTTTTATACTCGGCGACGAACTCGTCGACCCAGTCTTTCTTGCGGGGGAACACCTCATCGTAGAAGTGGATGAAAACGAGCTTGCGACACTGTTTTTTCGCCTCGATGAGCTCGTCTATGACGCTCTTGACGCTCCTGAAGCGCACGGGCGGCGTGCCCTGGGGCAGCAGCTTGCGCAGGTTGGAGCAGCAGCAGTATGAGCACTGGAACGGGCAGCCGCGCGAGGCGATGGTCTCATAGCTCATGGTGCCGAGCTGGGGGTCGCCCTCGACGAGCTTGTCGTTCTCGATGAAGCAGGCGCCGCGGCTGTTTATCACCGGCGCGCCGTAGCCGTCGAGCTGGGTGAGCACGTCGCCTATGGCGTTGACGTGGCTGCCGCTCCCGTCGCGCCAGCCGAGGGAGGGGATGCCGGAGTAGTCGGAGCCGGTGCGCAGCGCGTCGGCCAGGCGGACTATGGCGTGCTCCCCGTCGGTGCGGATGACGAACTGCGCGCCGCGGTCGAGGAAGTACTCGGGGAACATGCTCGTGAACGCGCCGCCGCAGAGCACGGGTATGTCAAAGCGCTGCTTTATCCGCTCGAGCACGGCGTTCACCGTGTCGAGATACATGGAGCTCATCACGGACAGGCCGATGAACAGAGGCTGCACCTGTTCGATGCGCCCGCACAGAAGGTCAAGCTCGGCCTCCGTCGTCTTTTTGGGGCGGACGCTGTTGAAGTCTTTGTAGAACACGCAGCTCACGTCGTATCCCGCGCTCTCCAGCGCCGTCTCCAGATAGCGAACTCCCTGCGCCTTTATATTGTAAAACGCGACCAAAAGGACCTTGCCCTTGCTCTCAGCCATTGTGCTGCCTCCTGAAACTGAACATGATACAGCCATTATAGCCCACGGCAGGGAAAATATCAACACAAACCGATGTGTTCCGCGTCCCGGTCAGAGCTGTATGTGCGGCTTCACGGCGCGGATGACGGCGAGCGCGAGCAGCATCTTCAAAATGTCCGGCAGTATGAAAGGGAACACGCATGCTCCGAGCACCGTGAGCAGGCCGACAGGGCCGGTGTTCGCCGTGTAAAGCACCATGTACCACGCCGTGCCGAAGGCATAGCACACGGCTGTGCCTGTCAGCATGCCAGCCAGGGCTGCTGCCTTGCTCTCAAGGCGGCTGGAGACCGCGCCGGATATGGCGGCGAGGAAGATGAAACCGACGATGTAGCCGCCTGTCGTGCCGGCGAGGGCGCCTATGCCGCCGGTCATATTCGAGAACACGGGCAGGCCGACGGCGCCGAGCAGGATGTATACGGCCACGGCGGCGGTGCCGCGCCTTGCCCCGAGCAGCCCGGCCGCGACATAGACGCCGAAGGTCTGCATCGTGAATGAGACGGCCGCCGTCGGTATGCTTATCCAGGCGCATATTGCCATGAGAGCCACCATCATGGCGGTATAGGCCATGCTGCGCGTGCGAAGAGCGGTTTTGGTCATGGGAGATACCCCCTAAATAAATTTCACGGGAATATTTAAGCATACCGGGACAAAATTGTCAACCTTTAATTTTTAGTGGTTGACAATGCGTAAAGCTATTGACAAATGCCGGTGAATAATGGTATAATCCTTAGGCTTGCGGGTGTAGTTCAATGGTAGAACACCAGCCTTCCAAGCTGGATACGTGGGTTCGATTCCCATCACCCGCTCCAACCAGTGAAGTGCCTGGGTTCAGGTATGGAGTCCCGTACTCAAAAAATACGCGCCAGTAGCTCAGTCGGATAGAGCAACTGCCTTCTAAGCAGTAGGCCAGGGGTTCGAATCCCTTCTGGCGTGCCATTCGCCTTTCAGCGGGCGCGAATATGTGGTGGGTGTAGCTCAGTTGGTTAGAGCGCCAGATTGTGGCTCTGGAGGCCGTCGGTTCGAATCCGATCATCCACCCCATCTTTTTATCCCCTGTATAGGGGTGTAGCCAAGCGGTTAAGGCACGGGACTTTGACTCCCGCACTCGCTGGTTCGAATCCAGCCATCCCTGCCAACGACCCAGTAGCTCAGTAGGCAGAGCACCTGCCTTTTAAGCAGGGTGTCCGGGGTTCGAATCCCCGCTGGGTCACCAAAGAGAAAAGCAACTGCGAAAGCAGTTGCTTTTTATTTTTGGTTCCGGCTGCCGGCTGGGATCTTACGCGCCGGATGGCGCTTTTTTGTTTTGTTTGCAGCGTGGACTTGTAAAAAGAACGGTTTCCGGCGGTTTTAACATATTTACTTTACAAAACCGCGCCGCCTTTATATAATACTGGAAAAAGTGAGGTGAAACTGCCATGAAAAGAAGAGTCCTGAGTATTTTCTGTGTATTTGCGCTGTGTCTCGGTGCTGTGCCGGCTGCGGCCTCGGAGAACGGAGCCGGGCTCTGGGTCAATGGGACCGACCTGCTTGCCGAGCCTGAACACACAGTCGAGTGCGGCAGCGGGACGGCGGAGTACGACCCGGAAAACAATGTCCTCACGCTGGACGACGCTTTTATATCGACGGCGTCGCCCGATGGGACGGGGATATCAGCATCCGGTGGGCTCACTATAGAGCTGCTCGGCGACAGCGGGATAAACGGCAAGGATATGACGAGCGGGATATCCGTCTCCGGCTCTGTCGTGCTGACGGGCGGCGGAACTCTGAGCGTTGAGGGCGAGGACTACGGGATGCTCATCGGCGGAGAGCTGGATGTTGACTGCGGAGGACTATACGTGTCAGGGGACAGGGCCGCGGTCAGCTCGGGGGGAGACGTCACGCTTGGCGGCGGCACAGTGGAAGCTGCGGGCGAGTACGGGTTCCTCATAGACGGCGAGGGTGTTTTCGAACTCGAGCGCGGCGCGAGCCTCGACGCTGAGTGCGGGTATGCTGCGATTGCGGTCATCTGCCCGGAGGATGGGCGTGGAGACATAAAATTTCACATGGATGCCCTGTCGGATACATACAGGATAGTGAAAATAGAGTCGAACGGCAGAAAAGTCTGCACTGTGGCCGAGCGCGGCAGCACTGTCGAGCGCCGCGGCATGCGCATCAGCGGCGCGGCGGGCAGCCTCACCGTGCCTGAACCCGGGGATGGACCGGCGGAGGAGTATGATATCGGCGTGCTGCCGTGCGTGTACGGTTCGGTGAGCGCGGGTGCCGGCAGTGCGCCGCGCGGAACCGAGGTCACTCTCATAGTCACACCCGACGATGGCTATGAGCTGGCGGTACTCAATGTAAAGGACGGTTCAGGCGGAGCGGTGCCGCTGCGCACGCTGGGGCGAAATTTTTACAGCTTCACAATGCCGGTCTCGGATGTACGGGTGAGTGCGTCATTCAGCCCGGCGGACAGGGCGCTGCCGTTTGACGATGTGGACGGGGGCGACTGGTTTTACAGCGCGGTGGAGTATGTCTGGGACAACGGACTGATGGACGGTACGGCTCCGGATGAGTTCGGTCCGGACGGGAGCATGACGCGCGGCATGACCGCCGTGCTGCTCTGGCGCATGGAGGGAGCCCCGCAGGCCGGACAGGAACCGCTGTTCAGCGATGTGGACGTGGGCGACTGGTTCTACGGCGCGGTTGGATGGGCCTCGTGGGCGGGTCTGGTGAATGGAAGCGGGCACGGATGCTTTGATCCGGAGAGTGAGATCACGCGCGAGCAGCTTGCGGTGCTGCTCTACCGCTATGCGCAGCATTTGGACGCCGACGTCTCCGCGCGGCGCAGTCTCGATATGTTTGCCGATTCGGACAAAGTGAGCCCCTACGCCGCCGACGCGCTCTCGTGGGCATCAGGTTCCGGACTTATAAACGGGCGGCCGGACGGATGCCTCGACCCGCAGGGCGGGGCCACGCGTGCCGAGACGGCGGCCGTGCTGATGAGATTCGAGGCCGTGTGCTGATACAAAAGCAAAAACATCCCGTCCTTTGGACGGGATGTTTTCATATTTACGTCTCTCAGTCACGCCCGAGGATGCGCAGTTCCTTGCTGACGTGGTTGAGTATCTCGCAGCCGGTATCTGTGACTATGACGAGGTCCTCAACGCGCACGCCGAGGTCGCCGGGGAGGTAGACGCCCGGCTCGATGGAAAAGACCATGCCTGTCTCGGCGGGGGCGGGGTTCACAGAGCTCACATCGCCCTTCTCGTGGTCCTCCATGCCGATGAAGTGGCCGAGGCGGTGGGTGAAATACTCGCCGTAACCGGCGGCGGCAATGTGGTCGCGCGCGGCGGCGTCGATGTCGCACAGGCGCACTCCGGAGCGCACCATGGCCTCGGCGCGCTCGTTCGCCTCGCGCACGAGGTTGTATATGGCTATCTGGTGATCGCTCGCCGTCTTCCAGAAGAAGGTCCTGGTCATGTCGGAGCAGTAGCGGTCTTTCTTGCAGCCAATGTCGACGACTATGCAGTCGCCCTCGCGCAGGACGGTGTCGTCTGGCTCGTGGTGCGGGTCGGCGGCATTGGCGCCGAAGGAGACGATGGAGTCGAAGGCGAGGCCCTCGCAGCCGTACTCGTCGTAGCACTTGTCGAGATAATCAGTGCACTCACGCTCGGTCACGCCGTCGCGGAAATAGGCGGCGAGCTTTTCCATGCACGCGTCGTTTATCTCGGAGGCGCGGCGCATGAGGCGCTTTTCCTCCTCGTCCTTGATCGCGCGGACGCTGTCGACGCAGTCGGAGCCGAGGACGGCGCGGGTGTCCTTGCAGGCGTCCATGACGGGCAGCAGGAAACGCGCGGGCATGTTTTTGTCGACGCCGAGGACGCCGGGACGGATGTACGGGGCGACGACGTCGGCAATATCGTCGTTGTCGGTGTGGGTATCGGTGTCAAAGCCGGTCTCGCCGAGAGCGAACAGGAGATTTGCAAACAGCTTCTCGCCGCTGTCTGCGTTTATCAGAAATGCCCAGAAGCGCTCGAACGGCACAACGTATATGCCGGTGAGATAGTAGATGCCGAGCGGGTCGGTGACTATGAGCTGGCCGAGACCGGCGTCTTTCATTTTTGCGCGGACACGCTCTATCCGCTCTTTATGCTGATCCATAAAAATACCTCGCAGTCTTTACTTAAAAAAGCGCGGGCAAAAGCCCGCGCTTTTGATCTGGGTTGCTCAGTCGACGAAAGAAGTCGCGAGACGGATGAGGATCTCCGAGCTCTTCTCGATGGCCTGAACGGTGACATATTCATAGATGCTGTGGCCGTTCTGATAGCCGGTGGAGATGTTGGGGCAGGCCAGGCCTCTGCCGGAAATGATGGAGCCGTCGGTGCCGCCGCGGATGGGGATGACGCGCGGGGTCACGCCGGCGTCGGTGATGGCCTTGAGAGCATGCTCAAGGATCTCGGGACGCGGTTTGATGACCTCGTACATGGTGAAGTAGCTGTCCTCAAACTCGATGTCGACAGTGCCCTCGCCGTAGACGCCGTTGAGATAATCGGCGGCGCGCTGCATGAAGGCCTTGCGGTTGTGGAAGCCGTCCATATCGAAGTCACGGATGAGGTACTTCAGCTTGGTGGTGGTGACGGTGCCGTTGAAATCGGAGAGGTGATAATATCCCTCGCGGTTCTCAGAGTGCTCGCAGCGCTCGGCCTGGGGGATCAGGTTGTCGAACTGGATGGCGATGCCGATGGAGTTTATCATCTTGTTCTTGGCGCGGCCCGGATGGGTCTGCAGGCCGTGAACGGTGACATGCGCGAAAGCGGCGTTGAAAGTCTCGGCGTTGATCTCGCCGACGGTCTGGCCGTCGAGGGTGTAGGCAAAGTCGCATCCAAGGTAGTCGAGGTCGATGACTTTGGCGCCGTTGCAGCCGACTTCCTCATCGACGGTGAAGGCGACCTTGACGGTGCCGTGCTTCACCTCGGGATGATCGTGGAAGTACTCGACAAGGTTCATGATCTCGGCACAGCCGCACTTGTCGTCGCAGCCCATCAGGGTGGTGCCGTCGGTGACGATCATATCCTGGCCGACATAGTTGAGCATGTGCTCGAACACGTCGGTGTGCATGACGATGTTCTTCTCCTCGTTCAGCACGATGTCCTTGCCGTCGTAGTTGTAGACGATGCGGGGCTGGACATTGGTGCCGGAGACATCAGGAGAGGTGTCCATATGGGCTATGTAGCCGATTGTGGGGGCCTTGGCGTCGCAGTTGGCGGGCACGGTGCCGTAGACGTTGCCGCTGTCATCCATGCGGATGTCGCAGGCGCCGAGCTCCTCGAGCTCCTTCATAAGCAGATTGCCGAGGTCTCTCTGCTTCTCTGTGGACGGGGGATTGGGAGCGCCGATCTGCGACTGGGTGTCGATTTTGACATAGCGGATAAAGCGCTCGACAACATTGGAAAGCTTGTCTGCCATTGTTTTTGATCTCCTTTCAAAAATCAAAAAAGTGTTGCGGTATTATTGCCAGCCTATGCTTTGCAGTATGATAAGGAATGCAGAGCCGATGATTATGTTGATTATCGTGAGCGGGATGATGAACTTCATCCACTTCTGATACGGGGCACCGGAGATGGCGCAGACGCCCATGAAGAGGCCGGCAGTCGGGAACAGCGGGTTGCCGAGGCCCTCGCCGAAGCAGTAGGCGGAGACGGCGACCTGGCGGGTGACGCCGACGACGTCGGCCAGAGGAGCCATGATAGGCATGATGACGTATGCCTGGCCGGAAGAGGAAGAAATGACGATGTTCATCAGCAGGTTGACGATGAACATTCCGACGGCCGACAGGGCGGGCGGCAGCATGGCCAGGGGGATGGACAGGGCGTTGACGACGGTGTGGATGATGTTGGCGTCGGTCATGACGACGCTCAGGGAGTTGGCGAGGCCGATGATGACGGCGGAGGTCGCCATGGTCTTTACGCCCTCGCAATAGGATTTGGACATTGAGTTCATGTCCATACCGCCGATGATGCCGGAGCCGAAGGCGAGGACCATCATAGCGGTGGCGAGCTCAGCCATGCCCCAGCCGTACTGTATGGTGCCGAATGCATAGACCGCGAAGACAATCACGAGTAGGAGCAGGCAGAGCAGGTGGCGGGTGTTGAACTTCTCGGCGACGTTGGCGAGAGCGGAATCACTGTCGTCGGAGCCGTCGTCGAGAGCATAGATGCCGGTGAGGGAGCGGCTCGGATCCTTGCGGATACGGGCGGCGTAGCGCAGGGAGTAGCCGATGGCGACGGCGACGAAAGCGATCCACATGACGAGACGCACGCCCGCGCCGGACATGACGGGAACGCCGGCGATCTCCTGGCCGATCATGGTGTTGAACGGCTCGATCGGGGAGGAGACGGTACCGGTGCTGGAGGGCAGGTACAGGGCGGCGACCGCGACTATCGGGTCGAGCCGCAGCTTGCGGCATATCATGACCATTATCGGGGCGAAGGCGAGGGCGATGTTGTTGCCGGCGCCGACGGAGCCGAGGGCGGACATCAGGATGCCGATGGCGGGCAGAATGATGTAGATGTTGCCGCGGGTCTTGCTGATGAGGTGGGCGACCGCGGAGCGGATCGTGCCGGTGTCCTCAAGGACGCGGAACGCGCCTCCGATGATGAGCGTTATGAAGATAACGCTGGAACCCTGGGACATGCCTTTATAGAAGGCTTCCAGGAATTCCACTATGCCGGCGGGGTTTTTCTCGACATAGTGATAGGTGCCCGGGATGACCGTTCTGCCGTCTTCAGCGAAGTCAAAGGAACCTGCCGGCAGGATAAACGTCAGCAGACACACGATGACCAGCATGGCGACAAGGATAACGATCGTATCAGGCATTTTGAAACGTTTTTTGCCTTGTGCTTGCTTGTTCATTGGTTTTTCATAAACCTCCTATCTTTTCTTGCGTCGCACTGGCGATTTAGTGCAATAAAGCAAACATATGCGACCCAATTTAATAATCATTATAGCCACTCGCCGGTGATATGTCCAGACCAAATTAACAGAAAATTATCTATTAGTACGAATAATATTCATATTACTCGTGTTTTTCGACAAAATTTTAGGCAATTTGGTGTCAGATATGTTATAATGCCGGTCGGAGGTGTCATAATGCATACAAAATGCTTCAAAATAAGACTTGCGGCGCTGTTATTTGCGCTTTGCATACTGTTTTCGGCGTGCGCTCCGGCGCAGCTGGAACAGCCTTCGTATTCGCTCGGCTCCGTGCCGGAGTTCTCCGGTGAGCCGTATGTGCTCATAAATGAGGGCGTTCCCGAGTTTGCAGAGGAGCTGCCTGAACCGGATTCTTATGAATATTATTCAGAGCTCGACGCGCTCGGCAGATGCGGCCCGGCGGAGGCCTGCATAGGCGAGGACATAATGCCGACGGAGGAGCGGGGCGAGATAGGCCAGGTCAAGCCGACGGGCTGGCACACCGTGAAGTATGACTGTGTCGACGGGAAATATCTCTATAACCGCTGCCACCTGATAGGCTATCAGCTCACCGGAGAGAACGCGAACGAGCGGAACCTCATAACAGGCACGCGCTATATGAACACCGAGGGGATGCTGCCGTTTGAGAACGACATAGCTGACTACATAGACGAGACCGGCAACCACGTCTATTACCGTGTGACGCCGGTGTTCGAGGGGGACGACCTGCTCGCGCGCGGCGTGCTGCTCGAGGCCATGTCCGTGGAGGACGGGGGAGAGGGCCTGTGCTTCTGCGTATATGTGTACAACAGCCAGCCGGGGGTCGAGATAGACTACTCCGACGGCACGAGCCGGCTCGCGGAAGATACAGACGCGGAGGAGGGCGCCGGGGAGACCGAGTACGTCCTAAATACGAACTCGAAAAAATTTCACTATCCAGACTGTCCGAGCGTGGACGATATGAGCGAGAAAAACCGCGAGCACGTCACCGCCTCGCGGTCGGAGCTCATAGCCGGCGGGTATGAGCCATGCGCCAACTGCGCTCCTTGAAGATGAATGCGAAAAGCGCGGCAGCTGAAAGCTGCCGCGCAAAAGTTGAAAAAAGTCA
>CAJFRI010000032.1 GCA_904419385.1 Candidatus Heteroscillospira lomanii | reverse complement strand
TGCGCGAGCCGCTGTCGTATACAGCGCAGTCATAGCGGCGTATATCGGACACTCCGGCTTTGACTCCGTTTTTGTAAATCTGATAATTTCTGTCGCCGCCGGTGAGAGCGGTGAACGGATTTCCGCTGAAGCTGTTATACGCGACCATGGACACATCGCCGGAGGAGGAGCCGCCCGCATCGATAAACACCCCGTCGACCTTACCGGCCTCTGTATAGTAAATGTTCACCTTGCATCCGGTTGAGATGTCGACCCAGAGGTCGCCGTAAACACCGGTCTTATCCGCAGTATATGCCGGTGTATCGGCAGGGATATCATAAGTGCGGCCGGTATTGTCCTTGACCCACGCCGCCTCGGCGCTCTGAGCGATGATGCTCACGCTGTTCACATCATCCGGGATGAATGTCAGCGCGTAGCCCTTCTCATCAGTGATAAGAGTTCCGCGCAGTCCGACAAAAGAGCCGGGCACGTCGCCATTCTTAGGCATGTAGGAGCCCTCGGAAGTCTCTATGGCGCCTGTGCGTCCGTCGTCGGTAGTGCCGTTGGCGGACATGACAACAGCGTTTTCATGCACGGTGCCGAGTGTAGAGGCAAAGAGGCCGCCCTCCTTCATCTCGCAGTTGAGCAGATTGCAGAACAGCTCAGCCGCATCGGCACGGGTGACGTTGTCGCTGATGGCAAGGTTCATCCCGTCTGTGAGGCCGCAGCTGGAGGCGAGTTCCATATAGCCATGAGGCCAGAGCATACCGGCGTCGGCGTCGCTGTATCCGAGCATGCGCATCAGCATGGTTACCGCCTGGGCATAGCTGATGTTGTCGTCGGGACGGAAAGTGCCGTCGCCGTTGCCGATTATTATTTTATTCTCGGCCGTGACGGCGAGGTTTATGTAGCCCCTAGCCCAGTGATCGGCGCGGACGTCGGGGAATATCGTGCGGTTGCGGTAGATATATTCCTCATCTCCCCTGCCGAGCACGACGACCGCCATTTTGCAGAACTGCGCCCTGGTGAGCGTGTCGTTCGGCTTGAAATAACCGGTCCCGTCGCCCTCGACGGCGCCGAGCATACGAAGCGCGTCGACATCGCGCGACAGCTCGGCGTCGGTCACATCGGGAAACGACGAATAGACCGCTCCGGCTGGCAGGCACATCCCTGCAAACAGGCTGATAACCAGCGCAAACAAGATTATTTTTTTCATTTTTTCACTCTCCTAATCTGCGCGCAGGGCCTCGACCGGCTGGAGGCCGGAGGCTTTCACTGCGGGATACATGCCAAATATGATGCCGAGAACGACGGAGAAACCGACGGCTCCAATCGTCATCCCCACCGACGGCAGCAGGAACATATCGAGCAACAGTTTGCCCACCACGACTGTGCCCAGATAGCCGAGCACGACTCCTATGAATCCGCCGCAGCAGCAGACGACCGCGGTTTCGATCAAAAACTGCATTATGATTGACTTGCGCGAGCCGCCTATGGCCTTTCTTATGCCTATCTCACGCGTGCGCTCCGTGACGGTCACGAGCATGATGTTCATGATGCCTATACCGCCGACCAGAAGCGAGATGCCGGCTATGCCGCCTACGATAAGGCTCATCTGGCGTGTATATTCCTCGTCCGACTCCTGCCACTGGTTCTCAGACTGGACCCAGTAGTCGCCAGTGCCGTTCGGGATAAGCCCGGACAGGAAGCCTGTTATCATCGTGACGGCGATGTTGGCCTCCTCGCGGCCGGTGGCCTTGACGGTGAAGTTTGAAAAACTCGACGAACCCTGGTTGAGCAGGCGGTTGAGCGAATACGGAACGACAGCCATGTTGTCCTGTGAATAGTCGGAATTCGGGTCCTTGGCCGCATACACGCCGACAACAGTAAAAGGATATCCTCCTATCGTGACGGTCTGATCTATCGGATCGGACACTCCGAACAGGAACTCGGCAACGCGCGCTCCAAGCACGACGACCTGATTCTCATTCTTTACATCCAGCGGCGAGATGTCACGTCCCTTTTCCAGGGTGAAATTGTTGCAGAGCGAGTACTGATCGCTGCCAAGGTATATGCTTGGCGAGCCATATTCCATATTTTCGGTGTTATTTGTCTTATATTTTATGCCGCTGCCTCCATAGTACCCATTCGGAGTGAAGCCGGCGACATATTCGCTTATGCCCTTGCAGTAATTGCTGAGTTCTTCCGTGATGTTCTGCCCGCTGTAGACATAGGCGTTTATGGTTACCTTATTGGTGCCCTGCATCTCATAGTACTCCTGTGTCCAACGGTTGGAACCCTGGACGACGGACACCATGATGATGACAGCGGCGACGCCGATGATTATACCGAGCATCGTGAGGACGGAACGCGCCTTATTGTCGGTTATCGACTTGATCGCCATTTTGAATGACTGCATAACGTTCACAGTTCAGCCTCCTCTCGCGGACAGTCCTGAACTATCTTGCCGTCGGATATGCGCACTATGCGCTCGGCCGTCGCAGCGATTTTGTTATCATGCGTTATGAGGATGACCGTCGTGCCCTCGTCGTGCAGGCCGTGCAATATCTCAAGGACATGCCGGCCTGTCTTGGAATCGAGAGCACCGGTCGGCTCGTCTGCCATTATGATCGGCGCGCGGGTGGAAATCGCCCTGGCTATGGCCACACGCTGCTGCTGTCCGCCGGACATCTGCGAGGGCTTGTGGTCGTATCTCTCGGCGAGGCCGACGCGCTCAAGCGCCTCCATGGCCATCTCCCGGCGCTTTGAGCCGAACACCCCCTGATATGCCAGAGGCAGCTCGACATTCTCGAGCGCCGTGAGCGCAGGGATGAGGTTGAAGCCCTGGAACACGAAACCGACTTCCCGGTTGCGTATCTTCGAGAGCTGGGCGTCGCTCATCTCGCTGGCCAGCTGACCGTCAAGGTAATACTCCCCGTATGTCGGCACATCGAGGCAGCCGAGGATGTTCATCAGTGTCGACTTTCCCGAACCGGACTGACCGATGATGGCCACGAACTCACGCCTGTCTATCTCGAGACTCACATCGGCAAGTGCTCGGACCTCGTTCTCATAGCCCTCATTGTATATCTTCCATACATTTTTAACATCAATGAGCTTCATAGAAATCACCCCACAGCGACGACCATACCACCGCCCATATTGCTGTAGGAATCTCCGGAGCTGGAAATATACTGCGTGAAGATGACGTCGCCCTCATTGACGCCGGAGACGATCTCGGCGTTATATGTATCGGTGAGGCCCACGGTGACGGGCACTGGGGTGAATCCCTCTGGTATCTCTATGCCTATCTGGTCGGCGGTAAGTGTATCGCTGCCGGCCATGTCAGACTGTACGAAGAGATAGGCGCTGCCGTCTATGGCGTAGCGCACGGACTGCACCGGCACGATGAGGCAGTCCGTCGACTGGGCAGCGAGCATGCTGTAATCAACAGTCATGCCGCTCATCATGGTGCCTTCCGGGTTGTCAACCTTGATGACAGCCGGGAAATACGAGTAACCGTTCTCGTACTTGCCCTCAAGGCTCACCGACTCAACGGTTCCCGTGTAGTGCATCTCGCCGTCGCGGCCCCACTGGATTATATCGCAGTTCATGCCCGGCTTGACGTTCGACACACTGGTGGAATCTATCCTCGCTTCGACCGTCATCACGGATGTGTCGGCTATAGTGATGGCAACACGGCCGGACTCGACCTCTTCGCCCGGGGTGAGAGTGCAGGACTGAACAGTGCCGCTCATGCCGGCCACGGCATTGAAATTCGCGAGGTCCTTTTCTGCGTCGTCGAGGTTCTTCTGAGCCTCGGCAATGGAGTTCTCGAGCGATGCCACACGGTCGTCGTTATCGTCGCCCGTCATCTGCAGAAGGACCTGCCCGGCGGTGACATCCATATAATTCATAAGGTTAACGGCCGTGACTTCGCCGCCAGTTTTTGCAATGACGTCGGCAGTGCGGCTATAAGCGAGCTTACCGGCCTCGTAGGGATAGATGGTCTCACCGGTGGAGGCTGTCATCGTGGCGGTGGCACCCATGTCGGCGCTGAGAGTGCCTGGATTGTCTATAGAGATGACCACGGAGAACAGACGCGAGCCCTCGGAAGATATACGGTCAACATAGTTGATCTCCTGGACCGTACCTTTAATGACCTCCATCGTGGCCGGAACAGACACATCTACGCTCATTCCTGTCGTGATATTGCTCTCATAAGCATAGCTGAAATACAGCTCAAGCTTCATTGCCGTGTCGTCAACTATTGTGGCGATCTTGCCTCCGCTGTAGTCGTCGCCTACTTTTATGTCTGCAACTTCAAGGAGCTTGCCGTTAAACGGAGCCGTAACGGTGAGATCCGCATATGACTCATATATGGCATCGAGCTGCTCCTGATAGTTATCAAGCGACTCCTTTGCATCATCGACGGCTTTCTGCGCCTCCTCGCTGTTGATGGCATACAGCGGGTCGCCGGCCTCGACATGGTCGCCGTCGGATACATACACCTCGGCCACCACTCCACGGCCCGAGAGAGTGATCGTCTCGCTCGAGGCAGGCATGGCGACACCGCTGCCGGTGACTGTGCTCTCAATAGATCCTATGCTGACAGCGCCGGTCATCGCCTGCATCTCGCCCTTATCCTCATGGAAAAGCGAATAGAGCCCATAGGCTATGCCGCCGATAATGGCAACGGCGACGACGATGGCGATGATGCGCTTGATTTTCTTCATGTCGCGCTTCTTTTTCTTCTTGCCCTGCCCGATCTCAGCGGCGGGACGCTCTGTGACTTCTGCCATATGGGTCTCCTCCTAAACACTTCGGAATTTGATGGCTAAAACATAAGACGCATGTGAGGTGCAAATGTTCCCACTTTTTGTATTAATTAATTTAAAAAATTTATAAAAAATTTATCAGATGCAGATACAGGCGGCACCAAAAGCCGCCCAATCAAATTTATCAACCAGATTATACGCTAAACACTTGACATTTTCAATAGCCCGGCATATATTGGTAACGTGAGCGCTTAAAAAGCCCTCTGTCAATCGAATATCGGATAATGGTGTTGAAAGGGAAAAGTACGGCGTTGAGGCGGCCACAGAGAGTCTTTGCCACGGCTGAGAGCAAAGGCGCAGGCACGATGCCGGAAATGCGCCCCGGAGCCTATGGAGGAGGAAATGCCTCCACGATCTGCCGCGTTAAGGCATATTCCGGTATTTGCCGGTGAGTTATAAACGAGAGTGGAACCGCGATAATTCGCCTCTCATGGCTTTGGCCATGGGAGGCTTTTTTTGTTATCTCCACTCGAGGGAATGGAGGAACGATGTTCAAAGATCTGAGAGATACCCTGCACGCATACAAGATGCGTGACCCCGCAGCGCGCTCGTCGCTGGAGATATTCCTGCTTTATCCCGGCGTGCACGCCCTCATTTATCACAGAGCCGCCCACTGGCTCCAGCTCCGCGGGATGAAATTCCTCGCAAGGCTCGTCTCGCAATGGAGCCGTTTCTGGACGGGCATAGAGATACACCCGGGCGCCACCATAGGCAAGCGCCTTGTAATCGACCACGGCATGGGCATAGTCATAGGCGAGACGGCCGAGCTCGGCGACGACGTGCTGCTCTACCAGGGCGTGACGCTCGGCGGCACGGGCAAAGACGTCGGCAAGCGCCATCCGACCATAGGCAACAATGTCATGATAGGCTCGGGCGCCAAGGTGCTCGGACCGTTCACCGTCGGCGATAACTCGCGCATAGCTTCGAACGCCGTTGTGCTCAGCGCCATCCCTTCAGACAGCACGGCGGTCGGCGTGCCCGCCAAGGTCGTGCGCATCGCTGGAGTAAAGGTGAACTTTGCCGCAGAGGTAGATCAGATAAGCGTCACGGACCCTGTCGAAGAGGAGATCGAATCTCTCCGCCGTGAGGTGGAAAAACTGCAAGAACAACTCAAAGGAGATAACAAATAATGTATATCTACAATTCTGCCAGCCACAAAAAAGAAGAATTCATCCCCAACACCGCCGGACACGTCAACATGTACACCTGCGGCCCGACCGTGTACCACTATGCGCACATCGGCAACCTGCGCAGCTACATCATGGAGGATGTGCTCGAGAAGTTCCTGCGCTATGAGGGCTACGATGTCAAACGCGTGATGAACATCACCGACGTCGGCCACCTGTCCAGCGACGGCGACACCGGCGAGGACAAAATGCTCAAGGGCGCAAAGCGCGAGCACAAATCCGTCATGGACATCGCCAGGTTTTACACCGACGCTTTCTTCGATGACTGCCGGAAGCTCAACATCAAAAAGCCCGAAGTCGTCGAACCGGCCACGAACTGCATAGGCGAATATATAAAAATCATCGAGCGCCTGCTCGAAAAAGGATATGCCTATCAGGCCGGAGGCAACATCTATTTCGACACCTCCAAGCTCGACAAATACTACGTCTTCAACGACCATGACTCCGACGATCTGGCCGTCGGAGTGCGCGAGGGCGTCGAGGAGGACTCGAACAAGCGCAGCAAGGCCGATTTCGTCCTGTGGTTCACCAAGAGCAAGTTTGACGATCAGGAGCTCAAGTGGGACTCCCCGTGGGGCGTCGGATACCCGGGCTGGCACATCGAGTGCTCCGGCATCTCGATAAAGCACCTCGGTGAGCAGCTCGACATCCACTGCGGCGGCATAGACAACGCTTTCCCGCACCACACCAACGAGATCGCCCAGAGCGAGGCCTATCTCGGCCACAAGTGGTGCAACTACTGGTTCCATGTCCACCACCTCAATACCAGCACCGGCAAGATGTCGAAGTCCAAGGGCGAATTCCTCACCGTGTCCCTGCTCGAGGACAAGGGCTACGATCCCCTCGCCTACCGCTTTTTCTGCCTGCAGAGCCACTACCGCAAGAGCCTCGTGTTCTCATGGGAGAACCTCGACAACGCCGCCGCGGCCTACTCCAAACTCATATCCAGGATAGCCGCGCTCGACCCGAACGACGGCCCCGTCGACGATGATGTCCTTGAGCAGCTCAAAAAAGCCTTCATCGATGCGCTCGACAATGACCTGAACACCTCCATGGCCGTCACGGCGCTCTACGACGTCCTCAAGGCAAAGTGCAGCGACGCGACCAGGCTCGCCGCCGTCGCCTCCTTCGATGAGGTGCTCGGCCTCAGCCTCATCGAAAAGGCAGAAGCCCTGCGTGCAAAGAGCTCGGCTCCCGCCGCAGGCGGAGACCCCGAGATCGACGCACTCGTGGCCGAGCGCGCCGCCGCAAAAAAGGCGCGTGATTTTGCCACCGCCGACAGGATACGCGATGAGCTGAAAGCCAGAGGCATAGAGCTCACCGACACGCCCCAGGGCACGACCTGGAAGAGAGTATAAAAAATCGAGGCCGCCGGCTTGCCCGGCGGCCTGTCTCATTTTCTCACAAAACGCTGTTCTATCATAGAACTCCCCAACGCGAGGACCACGTCCGCGCCGGAGCCGAGAGCCGCGCGCATGCAGCGCAGTTCGTCCTCCATGCCCGACGGGTGTTCGACGCGGAACGCGCCGCAGTCGCTGCCCAGCGCGATATAAGCGCCGAGCGACGAGGCAAGCGCCGCATTCTCCATGAGCTGTGCGCCTATGCGGCGCAGCACATCATCGTCAAACAGGCCCGAACCTATGGCGTTTATCACCGGTGACACAGTCGGTACCCATACGGTCTCTGAGTCCGCGAGCAGTTCTATGGTCTCTCGCGACATGAAGTTTGCGTGCTCTATGCTGTCTGCGCCTGCTCTTATTGCCGCGCGCACCGGTGCGTCGCCGTTCACATGCGCCATCACTTTAAAGCCGCGCGAGTGGGCTAGCGATATGAGCGCCGCTATCTCATCATCCGGCAGTGGTTGGCATGACAGCGCGCCGAATTCGTTGAAGTCCATTATTCCTGAGAGCATGAGCTTTACAAAGTCAGCCCTATCGCTCCCGGCTCTGTCCAGCAGGGCAAGATACTCGCTCTCGCTGCCGTAGCCGAGGCCGATGAAGGCACCATAGCGAGAGCGGCGGTATATGGGGAAGGACGGGGACACATACTTTATATCAAACCCGGCGGCAAGCTCCCTCGCCCGCAGCGAAGCTCCCCACTTGTCTCCCCCGTCGCGCAGATAGCGGACACCGGCAAGCGCGTAATCTCTGATCCGTGCCTCTATCACAGCGTCCGATGGGGCGCACGCGCGTCCGCCCGCGCCAGAGAGGGCAATATGTATATGGCAGTCACAGTGCACTTCGGCACCTCCTTTTTTGAAGATAATACCACAGGCACACCGTCCTATCAAGCCGCGCTCTTGATAGGCATTGAAGGTGATGGTATAATATAGAAGAAATTTCATATCATCGAGGTATCGCCATGGGCCGGAACATCGCGCTCACAATCCAATACGACGGCACACGCTACGACGGCTGGCAGCGCCAGGGCAACACACAGAAAACCATACAGGCGCGGCTCGAGGCCGTGCTCTCCCGCATGACCGGAGAGCCGGTCGAACTGCACGGCTCCGGACGCACCGATGCCGGTGTGCATGCCGCGGCGCAGGTCGCCAATTTTCACACCTCATGTGAGCTGGACTGCGCGGAGATAATGCGTTATGTAAACCGTTTTCTCCCACGCGACATTGCGGTCACATCTGTGAGAGAGGCCGGAGCGAGATTTCACGCAAGGCTCAGCGCCGTGCGGAAGCACTACCGATATCGGGTGCGCACGTCTGAGGTGCCGGACGTGTTCTCGCGGCCGTATGTGTGGGAACTCGGCCGGGCGCTCGACATGGAGGCAATGCGCCGGGCCGCCGAGCCCCTGCTCGGCCGGCACGATTTTGCCGCTTTCTGCGGGAACAGACATATGAAAAAGTCCACCGTGAGGACGGTGTTCGACATCAATATATCAGAGTACGGCGGTGAGACCGTCATCGACTATTTCGGCGACGGTTTCCTCTACCACATGGTGAGGATAATGACGGGCACGCTCGTGGAAGCCGGTCTCGGTGAGCGCGACGCCGCAGGCACAGGCGATCTGCTCGCCTCGCGCGACAGAAATATGGCCGGCTCTCTCGCGCCCGCTCAGGGGCTCTGTCTTATGGAGGTCATGTATGACTGACACTATATTTCACGACTCGCAAAAACTTGAATACCGCTCGCCTTTCGGCGCCGTCCCGCTCGGAACGCGCATTGCGCTCTCGCTCAGCGCCCCGGATGACGCCGTGTGTACGCTCAGGCTCTGGCGCGACGGGTTTGGGGAGACGCTCTGCCCCATGCGCCGCAGCGGCGGCTGGTTCACCGCGGAGATAGACGCCCCGGCAGACGCGGGGCTCTTATGGTACCACTTCATCGTGGAACTCGGAGGAGAGCGCATATACTGCGGAGCGCCGGACGACGGGCTCGGCGGCGCCGGAAATATCAGCGATCACGAGCCGCCATCCTGGCAGATAACGGTATACGAGCCTTTCAAGGCGCCCGAGTGGTACAAGGACTGCATAGTTTATCAGATATTTCCCGACAGGTTCAACCGCGGAAGCGACTGGCGCGAACGACTCTTCGCCTCCATGCGCGACGAAAAGCGCCGCGGCCCGCGCCGCATCTGGCACGAGGACTGGAACGACGACCCGTTTTACACGAAAAACTCAAAAGGCGAGGTCACCCGCTGGGATTTCTTCGGCGGCACGCTCGAGGGCATAATGGAAAAGCTCCCGTACCTCAAAAGTCTCGGCGTCGGCGCGATATACCTGAATCCGATCTTCCTCGCCGCGAGCAACCACAGATACGACACCGCCGACTACACGGAGATAGACCCCCTCCTCGGCGGCGCAGGCTCCTTTGAGGCGCTCTGCCGCTCGGCTCATGAGGCCGGGATTCGAGTGATACTCGACGGCGTGTTCAGCCACACCGGCGCCGACAGCCGGTATTTCGACTATTTCGGCAATTACGGCGGCGGCGCCGTCTCCGATCCGCACTCGCCCTACCGCGAGTGGTATCGTTTCAGGCGGTATCCAGACGACTATGAGAGCTGGTGGGGCGTCGGCGACCTGCCGAATGTCGACGAGGAAAACGAGAGCTATAAGCAGTTCATCTACGGTTCCGGCAGCAGCGTCGCCCGCACATGGCTGCGCCGCGGAGCCGACGGCTGGCGGCTCGACGTGGCCGACGAGCTGCCGGACGCTTTCATAGAGGGGTTCAGGGCCGCGGCAAAAGATGAAAAAAGCGACAGTGTGCTCATAGGCGAAGTCTGGGAGGATGCGAGCAACAAGTGCAGCTACGGGGTACGGCGCAGGTATCTGCTCGGGCGCGAGCTCGACGGGACCATGCACTACCCTTTCCGCAAATGCGTCACGGATTTCCTGCTCGGGCACATGAGCGCCGGCGGGCTTCTGCGCCGTCTCAACGCGATCGCCGAGAACTATCCGCGCGAGGCGCAGCTCTGCGCCCTTAACCTGATCGGCAGCCACGACAGCGCGAGGGCTGTCACCGTGCTCGGCGGCGCGCCTGAGGGGCTCAGCGAGACAGAGCAGCAATATTACCGCCTCGACAGCGGCATGTACGACACCGGCGTGCGCCGGCTCATGCTAGCCGCGCTCCTGCAATATGCGCTGCCAGGTGTACCGTGCATCTACTACGGGGACGAGGCCGGGCTCGAGGGCTTCGCCGACCCGCACAACCGCCGTACTTATCCCTGGGGGCGAGAAGACGACAGGCTTCGCCGTTACTATCGCCTGCTCGGCCGGATATACGATCAATGCCGCGAGCTGCGGTGCGGCGAGTTTGAATACTCAGCTCCCGACGGCGATGTGTTCATCTGCCGCAGGATATACGGCACGGCCTCATGCACTGCCGCGGTCAACCGCAGCCCTGAAGAAAAGACCATCAACGTCACCGGCACCGACCTGCTCACCGGACAGCAGTGCTGCGGCGAGCTGAAGCTCCCGCCCCTCGGCGGCGCGCTGGTGCGCATGGAGATAAATTGATTATCATTCACGGAGGAACAACATGAACGCCCCAGATATCGAACAGCTCGAGCGGCTGTGCAAACAGTTCCGCATCGACATCATCAATACGCTGCATGAGCGCCAGACAGGCCATCCCGGCGGCTCGCTGTCGCTCGTGGAGATACTCACGACGCTGTATTACACTCAGATGAACGTCGACCCCGGGCGCCCCGACATGCCAGAGCGCGACAGGCTCGTCCTCTGCAAGGGACACGGCGCGCCCGCGCTCTACCGCGTCCTCGCAGAAAAAGGCTTTTTCCCCGTCGCTGAGATGAAGACTCTGCGCTGTTTTGAGTCGCGTCTCCAGGGGCATCCCTGCCCGCTGCACACGCCGGGCATAGACGCCGCGACCGGCCCGCTCGGCATCGGCCTGTCCGCCGCGCTCGGCATGGCGCTCGGCCTGAGGCTCGACGGCTCCGCCGCGAGAGTCTACGCCATACTCGGCGACGGTGAGCTCAACGAGGGCACCGTGTGGGAAGCCTGCATGTCCGCGGCCAAGTTCCATGCCGACAATCTATGTGCCGTCGTCGATTGGAACGGCGTGCAGCTCGACGGCCCGGCCGACAAAATCATGCCCATGGGCGACATACACGCCAAGTTCACCGCCTTCGGCTGGAACTGCATAGAGTGCCCGGGACACGACATCGGCGCGCTGTTCAATGCGTTTGAACTGGCAAAGAAGGTCAAAGGCGTGCCGACCGTCATCCTCGCACACACAGTCAAAGGGAAAGGCGTGTCGTTTATGGAGGGGCAGAGCGCCTGGCACGGCAAGGCGATAGACGACGAGAGCTATGAAAAAGCGATTGCAGACCTTGGGGGTGCTGACTGATGCCGAAATCTATACGTGACGCTTACGGAGAGGCCCTGCTCAAATACGGCCGGGATGATGAGCGCGTCGTCGTGCTCGACGCCGACCTCAGCGGCTCCACCAAATCCGGCATTTTCGGAAAAGCCTGTCCCGAGCGCTTTTTCAATGTCGGCATTGCCGAGTCAAACATGACCGCCATGGCAGCGGGCATGGCTTCCGTCGGCAAGATACCTTTCGTCAACACATTTGCCGTGTTCCTCACCAGCATAGGCCTCATCGCCGCACGGGAATTCGGTTCCTACTCCAAGCTGCCGATAAAGCTCGCAGGCGCGTACAGCGGCATGTCCGACGCGTTCGACGGCCCGAGCCATCACGCGCTCGAGGACATTGCCATCATGCGCTCGCTGCCGAACTTCAAGGTGTTCGTCCCTTGCGACGAGCATCAGACCGAGTGGGTGGTCAAAAACGCCATTGACGACCCCTCACCCATGTACCTGCGGCTGTCGCGCGACGTATTCCCTGCCGTCTACTCACCCGATGCCTCGTTTGAGGAGGGGAAAGGCAACATCGTGCGCGGCGGCAGCGACGCAACAGTCATCGCCTGCGGCCTCATGGTCGGAAAGGCGCTCGAGGCGGCCGATAGACTCGCTAAAGACGGGCTGAGCGTCCGCGTCGTCGACATGTTCTGCATCAAGCCGCTCGACTCGGAGCTCGTCGTGCGGTGCGCCAGGGAGACCGGCGCCATAGTCACCGCCGAGGAGCACAACATCTTCGGCGGGCTCGGCAGCGCCGTGTCTGAGGCGCTGTGCCGCGCAGGAGTTCAGGTGCCGTCCGCGTTTGCCGGCGTGAACGACATGCACGGCGAGTGCGGCCCATATGACAAGCTCCAGCACAAATACGGATTTGATGCCGACGCCGTAGAGGCAAAGCTGCGCGAAGTGCTCGCCAGAAAATAACCAGAATAAAACAAGAAAACTGCGCGCTCACATGAGCGCGCAGTTTTTCTTTTATCACTCAGCCTGTATGGCCGGCGCCTCGGCGGCGGGCTTATTCTTTTGCGGAAGAGTATACAGCACCGTCGCAAGCGCCACCGTGGCCGGGACGCTGAGGACGACGCCGAAGCTGCCGCTCAGCCCCTCCATTATTGCTATACCTATGTTGTTCGAGTTGATGATCTGCAGCCACGGCAGGTCATACGCATAGTCGAGCACGAGCATGGACACGCTGCTGCCGGCGAACGCGAGGATGAGCGTGTTGGAGTTTGTGCCCATCATGTCGCGGCCTACGCGCATACCGGACTGGAAGAGTTCCCTGCGCGAGATGCCGGGGCTCTGAGCGCATATCTCCGTCATGGAGCTCGCTATCGACATGCCGACGTCCATCATCGCGCCGAGCGAAGATATGAGCAGTCCGGAGAAGAGCAGCCCGCCGACCTGTATGCCGGAAGTATTCCAGAGCGTCATGAGGCTCTCTATGTCGCTCACGTTCCAGCCGGTGACGCCGGTGGCGAACGAGAACGCCGAGGCAAAGCTGCCGGACAGCACGACGCCGGCGACGGTCCCGGCGGTGGCCACGAGGGTTTTCATCGTGGCGCCGCCGAGCAGCCACATCGATACGACCGTCGTGACCGCGCAGACGGCGACTGCGCTCCAGAATGGCGAACCCCCGCGGTAGACCATAGGCAGATACACCCAGATGATGCTCGCAAACGTGAACACAAGACTCAGTGAACTCTTTATTCCCTGCCATCCTCCCACGATGCAGAGGATAATGAGATATATGGCCGCAAACGCAAGCACCTGGAACTCCCTGTCCTGCGAATATACGCTGGACACCACAGTATCGCCAGCGAGGCTCTGCATGATGACGACACGCATGCCCTCGACGCACGGCGCGCCGAACAGGAATCCCGAGCTCGAGGTCGTTACTATCTCCTCGCCTTTCAGCTCGCCCGATGTCATGCGCACGCGCACGACCTGCTCGCCCACCCGGGTGCCGCCCGGCTGGATGTTATCCTGGATTATCTCGGTGACCACGCCCTTTTCAAAAGTCTGCCCCTCGCGGGAGACCAGCGGCACCTTTTCGACCTGGTTGAGCCATACGACGAATACCAAAAACAGCGCAAGCAGTACAAGCGGCACGCCATAGCGCTTCACAAAATGTCCGTTCACGAATAAGTCCTCATTTCTGCGTTAATAAAATCTCTCCGCAGGCATTACGCCCGCGGAGAGACAGGAAGTGACGCGGTCCGGCTGTCAGGCCAGCTTTGTCAGAGCGTAATCAGCGCTGGAAGCGGTGACGTCGGTGCCGACGAGCAGGCCGTTGTCCTGGGCAAAGGCCATGCCCTGCTCAAGAGTGGCGTCGGCGGTGGCGCCAGCCACATCCTCGGAGGCAGCGTAGCGGGTGATCATCGCGGCGAACTGCTCCTGAGTGATGACCTCATCGGGCAGGAAGCAGTCGGTCCCGACTCCCTTGACGATGCCGGCAGCCTGAGCCCAGGCGACGGCGTCGGCATAGGAGGCGTCGGCGGCAACGTCGACGAAGTTCGGCTCAGCGGAGACCTCGGGGCGGCCTGCGTAATCATAGAGGCGCTGCACGGCCTCGCCGCGGGTCAGAGGAGCGGTGAGGCTCTCGCCGCTGCCGGTCTTCTGGATGGTGAAGGTCTCGTCGATCTTCTCGGTCTGGCCATCAGCGGTGAGCTGATAGGTGTCGATGGAGAAGGAGGTCTCGCTCATGGTGATGACAGACCAGCTCGGCAGCCAGTTCTGGCTGCGCTCGGCGATGTAGTCCTGCTGCACGGGGATGAGCTCGTAGTACTTGGAGCCGGAGGCGGAGTTGGCGCTCATGTAAAGGGTGCCGTTGGGATTCACGACGGTGTTGCCGACGGTGGTCTCAATAGTGTAGCAGTTGTTGTCGGCCTGGAAACCGCTCAGCAGAGCTGCGCCGTCGGTGTCGCCCTCCTCGGGAGCGAGAGGAATCTGGGTCTCGTTGTTGATGTCGTATGCATGATCCCAGTCATAGTCGGTGCCGTCGGCGTTGAGCTGGAACTCGTAGGCGCCGTGGGTCTGGCCGTCGCCGTACAGGAGCTTGGAGCGGCTGTAGGTGTGGTCGTGGCCCTGGAGGACGACATCGATGTCAAACTCATCGAAGATCGGGGTGAGCTGAGTACGGAGGATCATGCCGTCGGTGTCGGAGTGGTCGAGGCCGGTGCCGTAGATATCCTGATGGATGGTGACGACACGCCATGCGGCATCGGGATCGGAAGCGACGGCCGCCTCGATGGCCTGCCTGTGCTCAGCGACGTTGTAGTTGTTGGTGTTGAGCACGATGAACAGGCCGTTGCCGTAAGAGTAATAGTAGTCGCCGCCGGCCTGGGTGGCGCCGTACTCGGTGGAATTGGGATTGTAGAAGTGATACATGTAGTCGGGGTTCAGGGAGTCGTGGTTGCCGATGGTGGTGGCAACAGGCACGGAGGCGAGAACCTCGGGATTGAGGTAGCCGGCGTACTCCTCTTCCTTGGCCTGGCCGGTCTTGTTGACCTGGTCGCCGGCGGAGATGATGAAGCTGACATCGGGATCCTGAGCAATGGCCGCCTCAAGAGTGCGGTTCCAGCCGAAGGAGTCGTTGCGGGCGGCGGTGTTGGCCACGCCGGAGTCGGCAGTCAGCTCCTCGCTGCCCTGGGGCTGACCCTTGGAAGCGCCGATCTGAGGATCGCCGACATAGAGCATCTTCACGGTGTCGAAGTCATGGGTCTGATAGGTCTCGACCTCAGACTGCTCGCCGTTTTTCTCAACGGTGTAATAATAAGTGGTGTTCTCCTCAAGGCCGGTGACGGTGACGTGGTTGTAGTCGTACTCGACGCCGTCGGTGAGGCTGCTGTCGACATCGCCGGAAGTTCCGGTGAAGGTCTGGAGGTTGTCCGCATCGGTGCCGAAGTGGACAACGGGCGTGGCGGCAGAGCCGTCGTCAAGGCTGTACCAGGCAAAATTGAGCTCGGTCTCATTCTCGCCCGGGGTCATCGAGACCTTGGTGTAATCTGTTGCGACGGTGTTCCACTCTTCAGTCCATGCGCTCCAGGCTTCGTTTCCGCCGACGGTGGCGCCGTCGTTGTAATGCACGGTGGCTGCCAGGGCGGGCACCATAGAGCCAACGAGCAGAGCGCCGCAGGCAGCGCCTGCCAGAAGTCTCTTCTTGATGTTCATACTGTTCCTACCTCTTATTCTTTTTTGATTTTTGGGATCGTTCCCTTCAGTCAGAAAGTATAACGCTCAAGTATTTTGCCTGCAATACATCTTTCAAACTCTTGCGAAAGA
>CAJFRI010000031.1:5677-24684 GCA_904419385.1 Candidatus Heteroscillospira lomanii | reverse complement strand
GTGGACGATGAGAACATGCAGCCTCAGGGCACGGCCACCCGCGCCCAGGTCGCCACCATCTTCCAGCGCGGCGCCGCCCTCTGGGACAGGGGCATCATAGTCAAGGGCTTTACCGCGCTGAACAACCCGGTGCAGAAGGTCGTCGCCCTCTCCATCGAGTATCCTGAGAACGTCGCCGCCCCGTCTGTTGACGACTACTCCATAGTCGACTATGAGAACCAGTATTACTACAGTGAGAACGAGCGCTGCGATTCCGCCACCGCCAACATCACTGCTGTATACACCAACGACAAGCCCGAGCTCCGCGAGGATAAGACCTCTGTCGAGGGACGCTATGTCATCATCGAGCTCGAGGATCCGGCCGAAGCCGTCTATAATGAGGACGACGGCCTGTGGCACACCTACTATGCCGGCGTTGCCAACGTCCGCTATGCCGATGGCGCGAAAGAGGGCGTCGATGTGACCGCATCCATGATACGCACCGACTGGAGCAACTATGTCGTAACCCAGGAGGCAGACGTGCTGAACCGGAACGGCGATGTCGTCGCAGAGGCGGGCGTGCTCCCCTCGCTGCGCGCGAGCGAGCTCACCGATCTCACCGGCGTTGACGAGTTCGTCGATGTCGACTTCACCAGCTCCCGCGGCAATCCCGTCTACGGCAAGCTCTACGTCCCCGCTGACTACGACGAGAGCAGGGAATATCCCCTTGTCGTCGAGGTCTCCGGCGGCAGCCAGCGCCTCGAGTTCGACGAGGACGGCAATCCGATCAACTACGGCACCAACCTCACCCGCGACACCGGCGCCGTCGGCTGGCTCAAGGTCACTGACGATATAATCATCCTCTCTGTCCAGCCGCAGAAGAACCCGCCCTACGCCGACACCTACGACGAGTACGAGGACACCTATGAGCTCATCCAGCACCTGATGGACACCTACAGCATAGACAGCGGACGTATCTATGGCATAGGCAGCTCCTACGGCACGCTCCATCTCTCCACCGTCATCGGCAACCATCCCGACCTGTTCACCGCCTATGTCCAGTGCAACGGCAACTTCAACGGCGCGCAGAACATGTATGTCGATGAGGCCGATGTCCCCGGCGCCGACTACACCGACGAATCCCTCATAAAGCCCGACAGCGAGTACTATGAGGAGTACAAGGCCGCCCTCCAGGGCGTCGTTGACAACGAGGTCATCATCTGGGTCTGCCACGGCCGCAACGACGATACCGCCCCGATCACCCGCGGAGTCACCACTTACCGCATGCTCGAGCGCATGTATGAGGAGGAGGGAAAGACCCAGTCCGAGATCGACGATCTGGTCCGCATGACCATCTATGAGGACGAGGATATGCTCGCCAAGGGCATTTTCAAGTACCATGACGCTCTGCGCATGGCCTCCGCCGACACCGAACTGATGGGTTGGATACTCGGCCAGTCCAAGTGAGCTGTCTGTAAAATGCGGCATGGCTCCCACACAGTGGGAGCCATGTTTTTAAAACCTGCCCAAAGGAGCACAGATATGGGAGAAATCGAAAGAGATGAACTGATGTTCTTCGACAAAAGCCCGGCGGCGCTGCCGATATACCTCAAGCTGCGCGAAAAACTGCCGGAGATATGCCCCGAGACCGTGATACAGGTGAAAAAGACGCAGATATCGCTGATAAACCGGCATATTTACGGCGCCGTGTCTTTTCTCGCGGCGCGGAGGAAGGCGCTGCGGCCGGACCCGTTCATCACGGTGACTATCGGGCTCGGGCAAAGGCTCGGCTCGCCTCGCATAGACGCGGCGTCCGAGCCGTATCCCGGACGATGGACGCACCATCTGGTGATAGGCTCGCCGGACGAGATAGACGATGAGCTCGCCGGCTGGCTGCGCGAGGCGGCCGTGTTCGCCGCTGTAAAATAAAAAGCCGCCCGGCCACATGGCCGGGCGGCTTTTTGACTGTTTTGTTCAGCCTTTCGAAAAGCGGGCGAGGAACTCCCTCGTGCGCTGCTGCTTCGGGTTAGCAAAGACCTCTTTCGGGTCGCCCTGCTCGCAGATGACGCCGTCTGACATGAACACGACGCTGTTCGAGACGTCGCGCGCAAAGGCCATCTCGTGCGTCACGACGAGCATCGTCATCCCGTCGTCCGCCAGCCCGCGCATGACCTCGAGCACCTCGCCGACCATCTCCGGGTCGAGGGCGGAGGTCGGCTCGTCGAACAGGAGCACCTCGGGCTCCATGGCGAGCGCCCGAGCTATGGCGACACGCTGTTTCTGGCCGCCGGAGATTTGGCGCGGCTTGGCCTTGATATACGGCGCCATGCCGACGCGGTCGAGGTATTTCATCGCGTTCTCCCGCGCCTCTTCCTTGCTCTTCTTGAGCACTTTCACCTGGCCGACCATGCAGTTGTCGAGCACGGTCATATTGTTGAACAGGTTGAACGACTGGAACACCATGCCGACCTTGGAGCGGTACTCGGTCTCCTTGACGTCCTTACCGGTGACGTCTTTGCCGTGAAAGACTATCTCGCCGCTGGTCGGGGTCTCAAGCAGGTTTATGCACCGCAGCAGGGTGCTCTTGCCGGAGCCGGACGCGCCGATTATGCTCGTCACATCGCCGGGACGGACGGTGAAATCGATGTCGCGCAGCACGACGTGTGAGCCGAAAGCCTTGGACAGATGCCTTATTTCGAGAATTTCGCCGCTCATGTTATCTCTCCCCTCTGTTGCGTCCGTGTTTCAGCGACTGGCGGATGCGCTCGCGCTCCTCGGGCGAGGGCTCGGCGTCGACGCCGGGGTGGGTGTAAGTCCCGGCGGCCATGACGAGCTGGTCGCCCTGCACGAGCTCATAGCTGTCGGAGCCGTCCATCCGCCGCTCGAGCATGCGCAGCAGGAACGAGGAGATTCATCTCAATCGTTGCGCTGGGGAAGTACATGTTGTTGACGCCGGTGATATAGCGGTGGAAGGCAAAGAACTCCGTGAAGGTGATGATGAACATGACGGAGGTGTCTTTGATGTTGATGATGAAGTTGTTGCCTATCTGCGGCATGATGTTGCGCAGGGCCTGCGGCAGCACGACGCTGGTCATGGTCTGCACATGGTTCATGCCTATGGCCTTGGCGCCCTCCGTCTGGCCGGGGTCTATGGAAATTATGCCGCCTCGCACCGACTCGGCCATGTAGGCGCCGGTGTTGATGGAGACGACGAGTATCGACGCCGCCCACACGCTGGGCCACTGGACCGTGTTATAGGTGAAATACGGCAGACCGTAGTAGATAAACACGGCCTGGAGCACCATGGGCGTGCCGCGGAACACCTCGACATACACGCGGACCACAGCGCGGATGAGCTTGAGGATGAACCGCTTCGGCAGAGGATCGTTCTTCGTATAGGGGATCGTGTTGAGCACACCGCATATCAGGCCGATGACGCAGCCGATGATCGTGGCGACGACGGCCAGGATGAGTGTGTTTTTGATACCGCTTAAGTATCCGGCGCTGTAGTTCTGCCAGAGTAGGGCCATGTCCTGACCCAGCTCCAACAACCGCTGCATATGAGGCGCTCCTTTCGTTTACGCGGCGCATCCTCCGGCCCTGCTTTTGACAGAACCGGAGGATGAGAACCCGCTTTTATCTTATTTTCAGTATTTCAACTGTGATTTAGACCTCGGGCTGGATGGAAATGGCCTCGTCCATGAGGGCGTTGAAGTCGTCCTCGGTCATGGTGGAGAGGACGGCGTCGATAGCGTCCTTCAGAGCGGTGTTGCCCTTCTGGACGGCGATGCCGATGTTGACGTTCTCAGCGCGCTCCTCCTCGCTGGCAAACTGGAAGTCGCCGTCGGTGCCGGAGAAGTTGAGGATGACGAGGTTGTCGTCCTTGGCGACCGCGCCCATGGCGGTGGGCATGTCGGTGCAGATGAAATCGACGGTGCCGGTCTGCAGCTGCATTATCATTGCAGGAGCGGTCTCGGCGGGGGACTGGATGTTGGCGTCGGGGATCTGGGGCAGGCAGGAGTCATACCATATGGTGCCGGACTGGGCGGTGCAGGTACCGCCGGCCAGATCGGCGATGGAGGTGGCGCTGGCATAGGGGCTGTCCTTGGTGGTGACGCAGACGATGGTGGCATAGTAGTACGGGCCGGCCATGTCGACTTCCTGCATGCGCTCGGCCGTCATGGACTGGCCGGCGATGTTGGCGTCCATGGTGCCGGACTGGACGGCGGGAGTCAGGGAATCCCAGGCGCTGGAGACGATCTCGAGCTCCCAGCCGTTGGCCTCGCAGATCTTCTTGGCAATCATCACGTCATAGCCGTTGGCATAAGAGCCGGGGACGTTGGAGATGGGGACGGCGCCGTTGGAGTCGTCCATCTGCATCCAGTTGTAGGGCGCATAGGCGCACTCCATGCCGACGGTGAACACGCCGTCCTCAAGGCCGGGGATGGCGGCGGACTCGCCGTCGGGAGCGGTGCTCTCAGGGGCGGAACTCTCGGGAGCGGTGCTCTCGGGGGCCGCGGACTCCTCGCTGCTGCCGCCGCAGGCGGCCAGCGAAAAGACCATGACGGCGCACAGGAGCAGTGCAAGGATCTTTTTCATTTTGTCATTCTTCCTTTCAGGTTAATAAACAAAAACGACCACAGCGCGCTGCGCCACGGTCGTTCCAAAAACCTGAATGGAAAAAACGATAGCACTCCACGCAATGTGACAGTCGCAGGGATGTTGTCCCGGCGCCCAACGCCGCGCCAAACAGCTGGCGAGACGTTTCGGCAGAACACCCTTTCGCCCGGCATCACAGGCGGCTGACGCCTCCGCGGGGTTACTGATGAGCTCTGCGCCTCTATCATCTTTGATTTGCAGGCATTATATCATGCACAGGAGTGCTTGTCAATCAGTCATGCCGAAAAGCGGCGAAAATCCACGCTTTCGGCAAAAACAAAAAGGACCCGGAGGTCCTTTTTGGCTAAAAAAGCAGGTTATATGCGCACCATGGAGCGGTTTATGTCCGCCAGAGTGTGCGCCGAGCACATCTCCATGGTGTCGGCGAGCTCGGCCCTCAGCTTTTCGACGAACACGGCCACGCCCTCGGCCCCGCCGCCGTAGACCATGTTGACGAACGGCCGGCCGATGAGCACGGCGTCGGCTCCGAGCGCTATCGCGCGGAAAACGTCGAGACCCGAGCGTATGCCGCCGTCGACCAGTATCTTCATCTTTCCCCCGACGGCGTCGGCTATCCCGGGCAGGACTTCCGCGGTGGCGGGGCAGCCGTCGAGGACGCGCCCTCCGTGGTTGGAGACGACTATGGCCTCTGCCCCGGCGTCGCGCGCTTTCTTCGCCCCGTCGGCGGTCATGATCCCCTTGAGGATGAAGGGGCATCCGGCGCGGGCGGCGATCCTGCGCAGTTCATCGACGGTCTTGCGCCCGGCGGGCGGCTGCATGTTGCGCAGGAAGGGCAGCCCGGCGGCGTCTATGTCCATTGCTATGGCGAAGGGCCGGGCCTTAAGCGCGGCGGCGAGCTTTTCCTCCACGAGCTCCATGTTCCACGGCTTTACGGTCGGCACGCCGGCTCCGCCGGACTTGACGATGGCGGCAAGCGCGCCATCCATGACTTTGGGGTCGGTGCCGTCGCCGGTGAAAGCGGCGATGCCGGCCGCGGCGCAGGCGGAGACCAGGATGTCGTTGTACTCCAGGTCGGTGTATTTGTCGCCGTAGTGCAGTTTCATTGCGCCGACGGGCCCGGCGAACACCGGCAGGACAAAGTCCCTGCCGAAGATATGGCAGGTGGTGTCGGCTGGGGAGTTTTCACATATCGTGTCCATGTTCACGCAGATTTCCTGCCATTTGGCATAGTTGCGGATAGCGACGGTCCCGCTGCCCTTGGCGCCGGGGCCGGGTATGGTGTTTTTGCAGGCGACGCCGTCGCACACCGGGCAGGCCCGGCACGGGCCGACGCTGCCCCTTGCTCTCTCTATTATCTCGGCGTAAGTCATCTCGCACCCTCCGGAATTCAGATTCTTCCAAAATGATACCGCATCGGCGGGCAAAACGCAAGGGGCTCAGAGCGCGAAGAGCGTTATCTCCGTCGGGTAGAGCGGCGAGCTGCGGAAACGCAGGTAATAGCGGTAGCCGGGCGCGATGGCGTCCAGCGTCTGGGGTATGCGCCATATGTCGTCGTTGTTGTGGTAGACAGAGATGAGCAGACGCGGCCTGTCCTCGGCTATATGCCTCCGTGCGCCGAGTATGGCCCTGTGTTCAAAGCCCTCGATGTCGGCTTTGATGAGCGTCACCGGCTCGGCGATGTCGCCGTCGAGCGTCGTGACCTCGACGCCATCGCCCGGGACCAGGCGGTAGGCCGACGGGTCGCCTCCGCTGCCGTCGAGCGCCATGGCGCCCGGCGCATCGGACACGCCTTTCTGCCTCAGCTCGACGTCGCGGAGAGCGCCGAAGCGTTCGCTCAGGACGGCAAAACTGTCCGGCGCCATCTCGTAGCAGTATATCCTGCGGTAGCAGTCGCCGCCGTAGCAGCGCAGGTAAGACGCGAGCGTGTCGCCCGTGTAGGCCCCGAGATCGACGAAAACCTCGTTTTTCGTGCACTGTACCAGGTCGAGATCGAAGTAGTCGTCGTAGAGATATTCCATCGACCTCGCCGTGGAGGCAAAATCGTACCTGTACCAGTTGGAGATGACGGCGTGCAGCACGGCTTTAGACCGCCGGTCGCCGAGGCGGCCGAACAGGCCCACAAAGTCGTCCAGGTGCTCCGAGAGCGCGATCTGCTTTTGCTCTATCTCATCGTACACCCCGTTGTCCGGGTCCAGCCGCCCCCAGTAGCCGAACTGGTTGAAAAAGTCGGCGCAGCTCTTCCTGCTCGCCTCCGGCACGAGCTCGAACGAAGCGCGCATGCGGTGGTATAGCTCTTTGCCGCTGAGCGCGCCTATCTCGTCGGCCAGAGCGTAGAACTGCCTGTCGATAAAGTCCATAAAAATCACCCCGCTATATTTATAGCGGGGCGGCGGGATGAAAATGATTCAAATGATTCATTTGTGCGCGAGCTTTCTGAGCACTCCGGTCACGAGCTCCCAGGTGCGCTCGTAGGAGTCGAGCGGCATGTGCTCGTCGGGGCTGTGAACTCCTATGAGCGTCGGGCCGATGGCGACGGCGTCGAGCCCGGGCATCGCCGCGGCGAAGAGGCCGCACTCGAGGCCCGCGTGTATGGCCTCGAAGCGCATGTGGCTGCCGCTCACCTCGCGCCACACCTCGTCGATGACGGGGCGCAGCTCGGATTTCTCGGCGTAGGCCCAGCCGGGGTAACGGCTTCGGACGGCGCCGCTGAAGCCGAATGCCTGGGCGAGCAGCTCGAGCTTCTCGAGCGTGTAGTCCTGGAGCGACTCGACAGAGCTGCGCGGGTTGAAGACGATGTGCATGCTGCCGCCGGCGCAGGAGGCGACGCCGAGGTTCACCGACGAGACGACAAAGCCGCCGCGCTGCATGTCGCGGCTCAGCACGCCGTGCATGCCGAGCTCGAGCGCGGCGAGAAAGGCGCGGGCGCCGGCGGCGGGGACGGCGGAGTCGGGGCAGCCGCAGGGCTGCACATTTATGGCGAGATCAGGCTCTGAGCTGCCGAGCTCGGCGGCGATATCGTCAGCGAGTGAGCGCACGGAGTCGAGCGCCTGCACGAGAGAGCCCTCGCTGTTGAAGGCGAGGACAGCCTTCGCCTCGCGGGCGATTGCGTTGTCGCGGCTGCCGCCGCTGAAGCTCGCGAGGTGCGCCCCCGGCGCGCGCAGCGCGCATGCGGCGAGGCGGGCGGCGAGTTTTATCGCGTTGGCGCGCTCCTTATCTATATCCATGCCGGAGTGGCCGCCGCGCAGGCCGGCGACGTCGATCTCAGCGGCGTAGGGCGGGGCGGGCGCTGGCTCATAGGTGCGCGTCATGTCGTAGCGCAGGCCTCCGGCACAGCTCACAGTGGCCACGCCCTCTTCCTCGGAGTCGAGATTTATCATCATCTTTGCCTTGAGGCGGGACTTGTCTATGCCCTGGGCGCCGGCGAGGCCGGTCTCCTCCTGCACTGTAAAGACGCACTCGAGCGGCGGGTGCTCGAGCGTGCCGTCATCGAGCACGGCCATCATCAGTGCGACGGCCGCGCCGTTGTCGGAGCCGAGAGTCGTGCCGTTGGCGCGCAGGACGCCGTTTTCGACGACGAGCTCTATCCCGTCGCGCTCAAAATCGTGCTGAACACCGGCGACCTTTTCGCACACCATGTCGAGATGCCCCTGGAGCATGACGGCGGGGCGGCCTTCAGCTCCGGCGGAGGCGGCCTTGCGGATGACGACGTTGTGCAGTTCGTCGGTCCAGGCCTCGAGCCCGCGCTCGGCGGCGAAGCCCATCAGAAACTCGCTTATGCCCTTCTCGTTGCCGGAGCCGCGCGGGATGGCGCTTATCTGCTCGAAGAAGTGGAACAGCGATTCAGGTTTATATCCTTTAATGACGTAATCCATATACGATTCCTCCCAGAACGGCGCCGGAAAAGTCTCGATCCGGCGCACAGACGCTATTATAACACCGGAGCCTGCAAAGTGCCATAGCAAAAAGGGCGATAGTTTGCGCTTTTCCGGGTATTCCTTGACAATAGGGCGCGGACATGGTAAACTCAATAAGAATTTATATGCCTGCCGCGCTCTGACGCGGCTGAAAATATTATAATTGGAGATGTTCTCATGGAAAGGATCAAAACGATAGAGACCCGCAACCTCTGCGCCAGCGCCAAGAACGGCGGCTGCGGCGAGTGCCAGACCTCCTGCCAGTCGGCCTGCAAGACCTCCTGCGGCGTGGCCAATCAGAAGTGCGAAAAGGCTGACAAGTGAAGATGAAAAGCCGCCGGATGATCAGGCGGCTTTTTTACTATGCCCCGAGCATAGCCGATATAGATGCGGGCCCGCCCGCGACACGGCTTCATGCCCCGGCGCCGGGCGCGCCGGGGCGTGGAGTTTTTGCTTAATTCAAGCGGAGGATTTATGGTACATCAATACAAGCTCAACGGATATGACATAGTGCTCGACTCATGCTCCGGCTCCATCCATGTCGTCGACGACGTGGCCTATGACCTCATCGCAGGGTACAAGACCGTGCCGCACGACGAGCTCGCGCGCACGGTGGCCGGGAGATACGGCATCGGCGAGGGTGAGGCGCGTGAGTGCCTCGGGGACATCGCCGAACTCGAGCGCAGCGGCAAGCTCTTCAGCGAGGACGATTTCACCGCCCTCGCCGAGGGGGTCAAAGACCGCGCGCCGAACGTGATAAAGGCCATGTGCCTGCACGTCGCGCACACATGCAACCTCAACTGCGCCTATTGCTTTGCCTCCCAGGGCAAGTATCACGGCGAGCGCGCGCTCATGACGCTCGAGGTCGGCAAACGCGCCATAGATTTCCTGATAGAGAACTCGGGCACGCGCCACAACCTCGAGGTCGACTTCTTCGGCGGCGAGCCGCTGATGAACTGGGACGTCGTGAAGCAGATAGTGGCCTATGCCCGCGAGAGGGAGCGGGAGACGGGGAAACACTTCCGCTTCACTCTCACGACCAACGGGATGCTCATAGACGACGACGTCATCGAGTTCTCGAACAGGGAGATGAACAACGTCGTCCTCAGCCTCGACGGCCGCAGGGAGATTCACGACCGCCTGCGCGTGGACTACGCCGGCAACGGCAGCTATGACCGCATAGTGCCGAAATTCAAGGAGCTGGTGCGCCGCCGCGGCGACAGGGAATACTATATGCGCGGCACTTTCACCCACGCGAACCCCGACTTTCTCAAGGATGTGCTCCATATGGCAGACCTCGGCTTCGACCGGCTGAGCATGGAGCCCGTCGTCTGCGCTCCGGACGACCCCGCCGCCCTCACCGACGAGGACATAAAAATAGTGCTCGGCCAGTACGAGCAGCTTGCCGTCGAGATGCTGAAGAGGAAAAAAGAGGGCCGTCCCTTCATATTTTACCACTATATGCTCGACCTCACGGGAGGCCCCTGCATATACAAGCGCCTGTCCGGCTGCGGCAGCGGCACTGAATATGTCGCCGTCACGCCCTGGGGCGATCTGTATCCATGCCACCAGTTCGTGGGCGAGGAGAAGTACAAGCTCGGCGACATCTGGAGCGGAGTAGGGAATGAGTCCGTGAGGGACGAGTTCCGCTCCTGCAACGCCTGCTCGCGTCCGGAGTGCCGCGAGTGCTGGGCGCAGCTCTACTGCTCCGGCGGATGCGCCGCAAACGCCTATCACGCCACAGGCAGCATAAACGGCATATATAAACAGGGCTGCGAGCTCTTTAAAAAGCGCATAGAGTGCGCCATTATGCTCCAGATAGCGGAGCGCGGCATGTGATGGACACGCCGGTATTCGACTTCGTGCGCGATTACGCGAGCTCCGGCCGCGCAAGGCTGCACATGCCGGGGCACAAGGGGCGCGGCGCGCTCGGCTGCGAGGCGCTCGACATAACCGAGGTGCGCGGGGCGGACTCGCTCTATGAGGCCGCAGGCATCATAGAGCGCAGCGAGCGCAACGCGGCGGAGCTCTTCGGCTCGAGGAGCACGTTTTACTCCACCGAGGGCTCGTCCCAGTGCATAAAGGCCATGCTGTGCCTCGCATCGCGCCGCTCGGAGAGCCGCACGGTGATAGCGGCGCGCAACGCGCACAAGAGCTTCGTGCATGCGCTCGCGCTGCTGGATCTCGATGTGCGCTGGCTCTGGCCTGAGGAGTACAGCCTGCTCGGCTGCCCGGTGAGCGCGGCCGCCGTCGCCTCGGCGATAGACTCGATGGACGGGCCGCCGTGCGCCGTGTATCTCACTTCGCCGGACTACCTCGGCAGCATGCAGCCTGTGGCGGAGATCGCCGCCGTGTGCCATGAGAGGGGGGTGCCCCTGCTCGTCGACAACGCGCACGGGGCGTATCTGCATTTTCTGGAAAAACCCATGCATCCGCTCGATCTCGGGGCCGACATGTGCTGCGATTCCGCGCACAAGACGCTCCCGGTGCTCACGGGCGGGGCGTATCTGCATATATCGCGCGGTTTCGACCCCGGCAGCGACGGCGATGTGCGCCGCATGATGTCGGTGTTCGGGTCGACCAGCCCGTCTTATCTCATCATGCAGTCGCTCGACCTCTGCAATGCCTACCTCGCGGGCGAGGGGCGGGAACTCATCGCCGGCTCAGCCGCAAAGGCCGGCGCTTTAAAGGAGCGCCTTGCCGGGATGGGGTGGCGTGTCACGGGCGGCGAGCCGCTCAAGGTGACTGTGAACTGCGGGAACGCGCTCGAGGTATCCGAGCGCCTGCGGGCGCACGGCGCCGAGTGTGAGTACGCTGATCCGGATTTCGTCGTGCTCATGCTCTCGCCGCAGAACAGCGGAGAGGACATATCCCGTGTGCTGGCTGCGTTTTCGGAGCTTGCTCCCGGAGAGCCGGGCCATCCGCCTGCCATGCGTCCGCCTGAGCGGGCGATGGGAATAAGGGAGGCGCTTTTTGCTCAGAGCGAGGAGCTGCCAGTGCGGCTCGCCGCCGGGCGGGTGTGCTCGGCGCCGTCAGTCGGCTGCCCGCCGGCAGTGCCGGTGGCGGTCTGCGGAGAGGTCATAGGGGCCGACGCTGCTGCGGTTTTTGAGTACTACGGCAATGAAAGCGTATGCGTTGTCCGCCGGTGACAGGCGGCGTGCACATACTCCATGGGTTACTCCCTCAAGAATGACAACGGCGAGGAGTGCTGCATGGACGGCATGGTCGGCATCGACGGCGACGGCAAACTCGTCATCGTCAGTGTCCCCGGCGGGGCCGCCATCCAGCAGATGCGCGAGCTCATGCTTGCCCTCAGCTGCGTCGGCGCGTTCAACCTCGACGGCGGCGCCTCCTGCGCCATGTATTACGACGGCCAGTATATCGCGACCCCGGGCCGCCAGCTCACCACCACTCTTCAGATCAGCGTGAACGGCTGAGCAAAATAAATAAAAAATGTGCGCCCGATAAGGCGCACATTTTTTTATTCGTGGGCGTTCAGGAAAGCCTCTCTGATGTCCTCAGGCATATCGTTGGGGTCGAGGCGGCCGACACGGTCTTCTCCGCCGTCTTTTATGGCCTGCTCATAGTACCAGCACTTGAATTTTAGCATGTCGAGCACACGCCCGAGGCGGTCGATCTCCGCCTCGACCTGAGCGCGCTGGCTGCGGAACAGCTCGAGCCGCTGCGGATAGGTCTCGCTGCCCTGGCAGCACCAGCCCATGAACTGCTTTATATCGCGTATCTCCATGCCGGACTTTTTGAGACACTCGATGACGCGCAGGGCCTCGAGCTCGGTGCCGCTGAATTTGCGTATGCCGGAGACGCGCTGCATGTTCGGGAAAAGCCCCTCTTTATCGTAGTAGCGCAGGGTCGAGACGGGGATGCCGAACATCTCCGAGACCTGCCCGATGGTGTAAGTCAAATCTATCCCTCCGCGCGGCGGAGCGAACTCCACCTGAAGTCAAGTTTGTGCTTAAAGCATAGCAGATGCGGACGGATATGTCAAATCCGGGTCAGCTTTCTTTGTCATCCCCAAGTATGTCGCCGACGCCCCAGACGGCAAACATCAGCGACACGGCGATGACGGCCCGCGCGCTCGCCGTCACGCTGTCCATGAAGAAGTCGACTGCGAATAGGCCGGCGGCCGTGGCAAGTGTGTCGAGCACGATATACAGCGCCGCGGCTGTATGGCGCGGCATGCCGAAGTTTTTGAGCAGAACCTTGGGCAGCGCCTCGGCGAATATGCTGACCGGCAGCGACAGTATGGTGGCGATGATGAAAAACAGTATCACGCTCCACACCGAGCTGTACTCAAAGCCGAACACGCGCATGACGGCCCCGCCGAGTATGGCGAGCGCCGCGACTATGAGCAGTATCACCGCCGCGGCGAGCAGGAATCCTGCCATGTTCCCGAGTTTTTTCCTGAATATCTCTCTCATCCTGTTATCCCGAACCATACCAGGAGCGCAAGGCCGATGAGCCCCAGCGCCGCGCCGGTGATGATATACGGCCTTTCGCCGTATTTTTCAAATTTATAAAACAGCTGCGCCGCTCCGCCGAAGAACAGGAGCGACAGGCTGCCTTTCCAGGCCGGATTGTCCTTGATGAGGCATATCACGGTGAGCACCTGGGTGGCGGCCGTCATAAAATCGAGCGCTGTGCTGCGCGAGCGGACCTCGATTTGTCTGTCGCGCTCATCTTTGAAAGGGCGCTGCCTGGGCGGTCGTTTCATTTCCATTCTCCTTTATCCGTGCTTTTCAAACCAGATGTTGGCGCAGAGGAGCGCGGCGAACATCGCTATCAGCGCGGCGCACAGCGTCGCCGATATGGTGAGGAACACCGCGTATTTGAACACCCCGTAGAGCACCAGCCCTATGAAGCAGGCGCCGAACATCAGATACCCGCTTATCATGAGCGCGGCATGGCTGCTGCGCTGGATGATATAGCGGTCGCGCTCGTCCGTGAAAGCGGCCGCGCGCTCGGCCGCGCCCTTTTGCGTGAACGCCGCGCTCAGGCTCACCGCGCTCCACGCGGCGAGGAGGAGCAGGGATATGGCGAGACGCGGCTGGAAGCCTTGCGCCGCTATGACGGCTGCGCAGATGAGCGCTCCGGCGGCCGTTATCACGCCGGTGGCAAATGCGCGCTTGTTTTTTATGCGTTTCATATGGCGGCCCCCTCAGTTTTTGGACTCATAGTAAAAATAACTGAACAGCTCGGAGAAAAACGACACGCTGATCGCAAACGCAAAGCCGAGCCCGATGCCGGTCATGCCGTCGTAGTCGTGATACGCGCCGAGCAGAATGAATACCACGGCGAGCACAAAGCACACGCCCTGGGTTATGCCGAAGGCGCGGCTGCGCGATTTGAATTTCACGAGGGTGTTGCGCTCGTCCAGGTCGGAGATGATGTCCTCTTTGGAGAGTGCGCGGGAAAAGCTGCGGGCAGCCTGGACTATGCCTATGAGCAGCAGCACCACGACGAGGAAAGCGTCCTTGAGGTCAAAACGCTCAAACCCTGTGTGCCATCCTGCGGCGAGCAGGGCGATGCCGAGGGCGGCTGAGACCAGGCCGGAGAAAAAGCCCTTTTTGTTATAGATCTTCATACTGTTTATCCTCCAGTTCCTTGTTTTCCCTCAGGCAGCACAGTTCCTCGACCGACACGCCGAACACCTCAGCCATGCGGTAGGCCAGCATGAGCGAGGGGCTGTACTGCTCTTTTTCGATGGATATGATGGTGCGCGATGAGACACGGACCAGATCGGCGAGCTGCTGCTGCGTCATCCCGGCCGCGGTGCGCAGCTCTTTCACCCTTGTTTTCATAAGCACCACCCATCGATGTGAAGTTTGCTTCGTGTGAAGCTGACTTCATATTATCACGCCGCATCTGCTTTGTCAACAGGCAGAATAAAAGCGCCGGGAGAACATCTCCCGGCGCCCTGTGCAGTCACTCTATGCCCAGTTCCCTCATGCATTTGTACAGGCTCGTGCGGCTCAGGCCGAGTTCCGACGCCGTGAGCGAGCGGCTCCCGCCGTTACGGCGGAGAACGGACTCGAGGCGGCTTTTTGAGAGGACGGAGTTTTTCACCGTCACTTGAGGCTCGTCAGCTGTTCCGCCGGCGTTGTCTTTGCCTGTGCCCGAGCACTCGAGCGAGGCCATGCGCGCAAGCTTTTGCCGCAGGAGCTGCGGAGTTATTTCGTCGCCCGACGCCGCGGCGGAGCGGGCGAGCGCAAACAGCTGGATCAGATTGCCGTACCAGCGGGAGGCGCGCAATTCGCGGCCGCACCCTTCGGGGAGGGTGAAGCGCCTGCCCGGCGAACATGCCGACAGCATGGCATTGAATATGGCCTCCAGATCCTCCGTGTGCTCCCTGAGGGGCGGGAGGCAGATGACGTCGGCGGTGAGCGCGTGCCCGAGCTCGGGACACAGCTTTCCGGCGCGCATCTCCGAGTACGGGTCATCCTGAAGCGACGCGATCACGCGCACGTCCGACCCGGCGCGGGAGAGATACGAGGCGGCTTCCAGCTGGGACGCGGCGTCCAGCGAGGATATGCAGCCGAGGAAGAGGGTGCCGGAGCGGGCGCGGTCGAAAACTTCGCCTATGTCTCCGGACAACGCGCGGCAGTCGCACGGCGTGAACGGCATGTTGGAGCGCGGGCCTGTGAGGTGTATCGAGCGCGAGAGCAGCTCCGCGCCGCAGCCCGGCTCCGATATGAGCAGGAGCGGGGCGTATGACCTGGCGGCCTTTTGCGCCGCGGCCAGGGTGTCGCCCGTGAAAAGGCCGAGAGCGGGCAGCTCGTTGAGCTTGGGGCAGGGCGGCGCTTCCGGGCTCAGCGCGCGGCGGACGGCGAGCTCCATGCGCCTTATATCCGACACGGCCTGGAAACGGAGCACATATCCGTTTTTCCCGCGTGAGAGAGAGACGCTCTCGGCTGTGAGAGCATATTTCTCACGCCCGTGCGATATGACGGCCGTCGAGCCGTCGCGCGCCATGCGGGCCGCCGCCTCCATCTCGAGGGACTCGAGCCCGGATAGGTCGGACAGGGCGGAGCCGCGCAGGTTTTCGGGCGGACGGTTGAAAAATATGCCGGCGCGCCGGTTGGCGCTGACTATCTCACCGGAGGGAGTGACGGCGATGAGCGCCTCGGGCGCATTGTGCGACAGCAGTGATTCCTGCTCCGACAGCACGCGCTGCCTCAGTGCGGACTTTTGAAACTCGCGCGCCTGCTCGTAGGCGAGCCGTATCGAATCCAGCGTGGTGCCCATCTCGACGGCCGGCAGGCCGCGCCGGAGGCACTCGGCCGTGCATAGCCTGCCGCTTATCATGATGTCTATCCCGTCCTGCAGCGCCTTTTCCGCACAGATGTATATATCCTCGATGCTCTCAATGTGGTAAAACCTTATCTCTATCCCGCTCAGGCTGAGCAGAGCCTTGATATCGCTTATGCTCTGCTCAAAACCGGACACGCCTATGACGGGCTTTTCTTTCCCGACGAGCCTGCGCGCGGCGTCGAACGCCTGCGCTATCTCCTCTGTGCCGACCGTGAGCGGTATGACAGGGAAGGGCAGGCGCGCCCGGGAGAGCGCTGAAGCGGTGTTCCCGCGGACGACGACGGCGTCGACCTCGCGCGGGTCGAGCCCGCGGGCAATATACACGGCGTTGTCGAGCGCGGCCCGCAGTATTCTCACGCTGCCGGGGTCTTTCAATTGGGCGACGAACTGCTGCATGCTGTTCATCGAGTCGTCGCTGGTGGACATAAAGACTATTTTTCCCATGGTCATGCTCCTCTGTGCGGCAGTATATGCCCTTCTATACGGCTCATGTAATGGGCGAGCAGGAGAAGGAGCTTGCGGTCGGACGAGTTGTGTATGGGGTCGGTGTCGGTGAGGTTTTTGATGCGCTCGAGCATCGACGCAAGCGTGTTCTTGTGCATGAACAGCTCCGCGCTGCTCCGCACCAGATTGTAGTTGTTGCGGTCGAGAGTCAGGATGACGCGGACAAAGTCATCGCCTGCTCCGCCGCTGAAAGCCGCGGCAAGCGGGGAGAAGATGCCGTACATCTCGTCCGGGGAGATGAGGCCTATGAGATACGGCCCGGCATGGTCATAGAAAAACGACAGGCCCGGCGCTCCGCCTGTCTCGCGCATGAGCCAGCGGCAGTGACGGCAGGCGGTGTGATAGCGCGGCATATGCCGCACAAAGCTGCCGGCGCAGCAGCTCACGCCGGCGCCGGTGATGGCCGCACAGCGTTCAAACTGCTCGCGTATCGTGTTTTTGTACGAGCCCGGAAGCTCGTCCGGCGGCTGATCGAAAGCCTTGAAGAGTATGACACGGCCGTCCTCGGGGTAGGTGAGTATGTCGCCGCTGCGGAGAGTTGTGCCGAGCTCGTTATACAGCTTTGAATCGTCACGGCTGGCGGCGGAGATCAGCAGCGGCATACGGACGACTTGTGAATCTATGCCGAACTGCCAGGCCCAGGCCTCGAGCTCGCTCTCGCGGAGGGATGAGCCGTTTACAAGCGCGGAGTACAGACCTGACCGGAGATCCCTCGAGCGCTCTCTTGCGCTGTCGCGCAGTTCATAGCCGAGGGCCGTCTCTATCGAAGCCTGCATGAGCGGGGCAAGAGGAAAAAGCCGGTCGGGATCTCCGCTCATATGGAACGCCCCGCACAGCTCTCCGAGCTGGGGAGAGCGCAGGACCATGGCGACGCCTGCCGGTGTGCCGAGATAATCGGAGCTGTTCACGCAGCGGACGGCATCCGCACGGCGGGCGGCGACGATGGAATAGGCGAGCTCGATGAACGTGCCGACCCTCCCGGCATCCGTGCTCGCGACGACTATGCCCTTTGTGTCTGTGAGACTCAGGCCGTAGTCGATGCGCTCCTTATATGCGAAGATGATATTCTGCGCGGTCCTCTGTTCCAGATCCACACCCGCACCTCCCCGGAAAAATATACAAATGTTCAATTTGCTTTACAATAGTTTACGTTAAATTGACGAATATGTCAATCGATAGTTTGTTGTCAATTGGAGTTATGCCATAAGCATGAAATATTCCTCGCTGAATGTGCTGTGCGCGATTGGAGGCGGCGCCGGCAGATGTTACGATTGAGGCACAGGTGGGGCATAGTGTCTCATACCAAAACAAATACTAAAGGATCAAGGAGGGTAATTATGAAAAAGGCTGGTAGACTGATTTGCATTCTTATGGCATTATTGTTGGTGATGACTGCATTTTCCGGATGCGGCGGCACGGAGAGCTCCGCCCCGCCGGAGTCGCCCGCGTCTTCTGCGCCGGAGTCACAGGCTCCTGAGTCTGCTGCACCAGAGAGTGAATCCCCGACCGGAACCGCCTGGGCACCGGAACAGCAGGTGGAACTGGTGGTACCGGTCAGCCCTGGAGGCTCGACCGACATGTTGGCCCGAGCTGTGGAAGCTGTGTGGACGAAATACTGTGACCAGCCTGTCGTCGTGACCAATCTGTCCGGGGGAGGCGGAGTAAGCGGAGCAATGTATGTAGCTTCGGCTGAGCCGGACGGTTATACTCTGGAGATCGGATTCGGTTCCGGGCACGATCTATCGATGCCATATCTCCAGGAAATGGAATATGACCCGTTTGAGATGCTGGATCCTGTATGCCTGCTGTCGGAACATGTCATTATGATAGGCGTGCCGGCGGATTCTGAGTTCAACTCGATGGCTGATATCGTTGCATGGGCAGAGGAGAGCGGACAGCCGATAACTGCGTCTGTCTCCACTGCGAATGGCACAGCTGACCTTACATGCCAGGCAATAGCTTATTACACTGGACTCAACCTGAATATAGTCCCACACGACGGCACTGCAGGTGCGGTCACTGACCTGCTCAGTGGAAGCTATATGATCTGTGCTGCAACTCCTTCTGATTTCCTGCCGTATGTGCAGTCTGGGCAGATCAAGGTTATAGCCGTAGCCAGCGCGGAGCGAGATCCTTCCATGCCGGAAGTTCCAACTCTCATAGAAGAAGGTATCGATTTCTCCGCCTATGGTTCGATAAAGGGGATTGCATGCCCGAAGGGAATGCCGGAAGAGATCAAAGCATATTATGAGCAGCTTTTCGCTGAAATCTGTGCGGATGAAACTTTCATAGAGACCATGCAGAACCTCGGACAGCCGATCATGTATATGGATACTGAGGACTTTACACAGTATTTTTCCGATGCAAACACATTCTATAAGACTCTGATCGAGGATCTTGGGCTGGCCTATTACGAATAAAAATGTAAGGCTTATGTAACTGCAATGTCAGTCTCATAAGCCTTACCGGCAAACGGAGGCACATATGGACGACTATATGATAGAGAAACTTGAACGCAACAGAGCGTTTTATGAAATGAAAGACGTAGACAGGCCACTCATGGGCTGCTATATTGGCGGATGGGAGGATCTGAGCAGATACAGCACGCGTGTTCACGAGTTCATAAGACCTGGATATGTGTCGGCAGATGACATCACGCCA
>CAJFRI010000031.1:0-5598 GCA_904419385.1 Candidatus Heteroscillospira lomanii | reverse complement strand
CGCCACAGGCTTTCATTGAGATGTATGACAACTTTTTGCCGAAGAACATGTATCAGAACGATGACTTCGTCCGCGGACTGGAACCCGTAAACTCCATACCATGGAGTGAAGCCATGCTCGGATGCCCGATACGATTTACCGGAAAGAATTTCTGGTCGGGACAGATAGGCGTTGAGCAGATGGATAAGATGATGGATTCTGGGGTGGATCCGGCGGAAAACAACCCTTGGATCAGTAAATATGCCGAGTTCATAAAATTTCTTGCCAGCCGTTACCCAGACCAGCCCATAGGACAGTCCATAACACGAGGATCACTCGACATGGTATGTGCTGCGATAGGTGACCAGAATGCAATCATCATGGCGATGACAGAACCGGATCATCTCGACAGGATGGTAAAGTTCTGTGAGAGCATACTGAACAAAATCTGCGATGTCCAAGTAGAACTCTTTCCAAAATACTACGGCGGTTACGGCATGGGATATTACTGTGTATGGATGCATAAACCGTCTGTACGGATACAGCAGGATGCAATAGCTCTCATGAATCCAGATATATATGAGAGTATAATCCACCCATCTTGTGTCCGCTTGGCAAAGCATGCGCCGGGATGTGTGTTCCACACGCATTCGACGACTAACTATATTATGGACAAACTTGTGCAAAACGAGTACATTGATATAGTCCAAGTGACAAGGGATGCCGGTACTGTGCCGATAGAAGACATGATAAAGGCAATGAAGGTCATCCAGGCGGCCGGGAAACCGGTTCTCTACAAGGGGCGCCTTACCCGCGACGAAGCTGAGCTTCTCAGCCGCGAAGTCGATAAGCGCGGTCTTTGTCTCGGCATCGTCACTGAGACCAACGAATCAGCAGATGAGATAATGGCGATGCTCAAGGATATAAATTGGTGAGATTCCCGCATTTTTGCGGCAAATTTAAGACAGCGAGGTAATTCACATGGCAATTGTATACATCCCGCAGTACAGCGGCGAGGCGGCGAGGCAATACCTGATAGAGCGTGGCTATGAGCTCATCGAGCGCAGCGACAAGGTGTGCGACACGGACGCGCTGTCTGTGTGCGACGGCATTGTCGCCAGAGCGGTGCCGCTCATCGGGGAAGAGGACCTGAAAAAAGCGCCGCACCTCAAAGTCATCGGGCGCTACGGCGTCGGAGTCGACAACATAGACGTCGAGGCGTGTACGCGCCACGGGGTGCAGGTGACGAACGCGCCGCTCTCAAACTACATATCCGTAGCCGAACATGCGTGGATGTTCATAATGGAGTGCGCGAAGAACGTGACGGAAGTCAACGAGCTTTTCCGCGGAGAGCGCCACTACTTCAATGCCCGTAATACCAACAGCGGACACGACCTGTTCGGCAAGACCGTCGGCATACTCGGCCTCGGCCGGATAGGGCGCAGGCTAGCACAGATGGCGTCGGGATTCGAGATGAACATCATTGCATACGATCCGTATGTGTCCCAGGAGCAGGCGCCCGACGGAGTCACGATGATGCCGCGCGATGATGTGCTGAAAAACTCTGATTTCGTCTCGCTGCATCTCCCCGCGACGCCGGAGACCCGGCACAGCATAGGCCGCGCCGAGTTTGAGATGATGAAGCCAACGGCGTATTTCATCAACTGCGCGCGCGGCTCCATAGTCGACGAAGCGGCTCTGATAGACGCGCTGCAGAGCGGCGTGATAGCCGGAGCGGGCATAGACGTCTACGAGACGGAGCCGCCGGCTGCGGACAATCCGCTGCTGTATATGTCGAACGTGGTGTGCACGCCGCACCTCGCCGGCGCGACCAAGGAGGCCAACGACCGCATGGGCCTGCACGCCGCGCAGGGCGTCCATGAGGTGCTGAGCGGGCAGAAGCCCACATGGCCTGTAAACAAGATCTGAAATGGAGGCAGGAAAATGGTGACGAAAGAACTGCTTGAAGCCATACGGCAGTATGATGTGCCGACCGTGTGCAATGCGCTGGAGTGCTTTGGGATATGCAGCCGTACCGACGGCTATATATCGGGGGAGAACATAAAGGAGATAGTCCCGGTTTCGGGCGGTCCGATGATAGGCTTTGCCGCCACGGCGAAGTATTCGACCTCAAACCCGGCGCCCAAGGGATTCGTGAGCGATGAGGCCGGGTACTACCGGCATGTGAAGGAGACCCGAGAGCCGACGATAGCCGTGCAGCAGGACATAGACAAGCATATGGTCTCGGCGATATGGGGCGATGTGAACCTGCACATACACAAGCTGCTCGGATGCGCCGGGACGCTCACGAACGGCGGTGTGCGCGACAACGAGGCCGCGCGTGAGAACAATTTCGGCTATTATGCGCCGTGTTCCAATCCGTCGCACGGATATTACCACCTGGTCGATTACGGCTGCCCCGTGGAGATATTCGGCCTCACGATACATCCCGGCGACATCGTCATGTGCGACGAGCACGGAGCCGTCCTCATCCCGGAAAAGGTGGCGCCGTATCTCCCGGAAGCCTGCCGCGCGATGACGGAGGCGGAGTATCCCGTGCTCAAAAATGCCGACAAGGCGCTCGCGGAGGGGCGCGATGTGTCGGTCGACGAGATAATGGCCTGGAAAAAGGAGATGGCGGCGCGGCGCAAGACCTATACACCGCCTGCGATAGACTAGATCGGAGAATGGGCTCCGGACCTCGCGGCCGGAGCCCGGCACATTTGAACGGAGGTCCTTTATGTCAAAGCTGAACGATATGCTCGCGGGGATAAAGATACCACAGGTCGTCAAGGTGAGGCAGAAATTCGACAGCACCGTGCTGGAGAACTACCCGGAAGTCCTCATGCAGCGCCTGCGAGCTAAAGATATACATATAGAGCCGGGGCAGAGGATAGCCATAACCGGAGGGAGCCGCGGGCTTGTCGGCTATCAGCAGCTGATGAAGACCATCGTGGACTTCGTGAAAGAAAAAGGCGGCGAGCCTTTTATCGTGCCGGCAATGGGCAGCCACGGCGGGGCTACTGCGGAGGGACAGCGCAATATCCTCGCCCACCTCGGCATAACCGAGGAGACTACGGGCGCGCCCGTGGTCTCCTCAATGGAGACCGTGCAGATAGGCGAGACGGAGCTCGGCCTTCCGGTGTATATAGATAAAAACGCCTGGGAGGCGGACGGCATCATCCTGTTCAACAGGGTGAAAACGCACACCTCCATAAGAGGGCCGCACCAGAGCGGCCTGATAAAAATGATGGCAATAGGCCTGGCAAAGCACAGAGGCGCCGAGTTCACGCACCGCCTGGGCGTCGACAACCTCCCGAAAAACATAGTGCGCGTCGGCAAGGTGGGACTCGAGAAGCTCAAGATAGTTGCTGGAGTGGCTACCATTGAGAACGGCTACAACGGGCTCGCCGATGTGTATGTGCTCAAGAAAGACGAGATACTCGACAGGGAGCCGGAGATACTCAAGAGAGCCACGGCGATGGTGCCCGTGATAATGCTCGACGAGATAGACGCGCTGGTAGTCACGGAATTCGGCAAAGACATAAGCGGAAACGGGGTAGACCCCGCGGTCGTCGGCCGGCCGACGAACAACCTGCCGAACCCGGGGCCGACGGTGCATGCTTTCGGCGTGCTGCGCCTCACCGAAGCCAGCGAGGGCAACGCCTCGGGCATAGGACTGTGCGACTTTATCCCGCAGAAGCTGCGCGATGAGATCGATATCGAGGCCACATACGTCAACTGCACCACAGGCTGCAATGTGAAGCTTGCGCGCATACCGATAACCGTGGACACCGAGGAGCTCGTCGTGCGCGGCTGCGTGCGCACCAGCGGCAAAGCCGACCCGGACGACGCGAAGCTGGTGATAGTGCGCAGCACGAAATATCTGGACGAGGTATATATGTCGCGCGCGGCCGTCGCCGCGGCGCGGCAGGACAGCATAGAGGTCATAGGCGACTATTTCGACGTGGAGTTCGATGAAAACGGCAGGATGAAACTGTTTGAGTGAAAGGGGAGGCCATGAGCGGACAGATGAGAGGTATTTACACCATACCGCCGGTCGTCTACCATGACGATCTCACGGTCGACTGTGAGGGCACCCGGCGCGCAGTGCGGTTCTGTCTCGACTGCGGCTCGCACGGGATAGTCATGCCGGTATACGCGTCGGAATATTTCGTGCTCAGCGCGCCGGAGCGCAAAGCCGTGCTCGAGGCGGCCGTTGCCGAGGTGGACGGCGCCGTGCCAGTGGTGGCGGGCGTGTCGGCGGGGTATGTGGCTGAGGCCGTGGATCTCGCCAGGCACGCCGAGGCAAACGGAGCGGACGCCGTGATAGCGGCCCCGCCTCATATCGTGAAAGTGAGCTTTGCCGAGCTGCGCGATTACTACCGGCAGATAAACGACGCAATACATATCCCTATCTTTATCCAGAACCTCTTCCCGCCTCTCGGCATGCCGATGTCGGTGGATTACATGCTGGACCTTGTGAACACCATGGAAAACGTGCGCTATATCAAGGAGGAGACGGCGAGGTCGCAGTTTATCATTTCCGAGCTGAGCGGATACATGAAGAATACGCCCGGATGCCGTCTCGAAGGCGTGATGGCCGGCAACGGGGCGCGGAACCTGGTGTTCGAGTACATGCGCGGGGCCTGCGGCACCATGCCTCCGGCCCAGTTCGCAGACCTCGCCGTGGCGGTGTGGGATGTGCTCGAGAGCGGGGATATCAAAAAGGCCATGGAGCTGCACTCGAGATGCCTGCCGGCCTTCATCTATGGCGGCACATACGGGGTCGGATGCTATAAATACATCCTCACACGCCGCGGCCTGGATATAAACCCGGTCTGCCGGCCGGCAAACTGGCCGCAGCTCGACATACAGGCGAAGTGGGAGCTCGACCGCATCCTGGACCTTGTGGACCCGCTTATGAAAGTGCGATACTGATTGGGGGAAAAAGCATTGAAAAAAGAGACTATGACATCGTATGAACGCGTGATGGCGGTTTTTCACGGCGAGAAGCCGGACCGCACCCCCGTCATATGCCCGACTTCAATTGCGACGGTCGAGTGCATGGAGCTCACCGGCGCGCGCTTCCCGGAGGTGCACACCGACGGGCGAAAGATGGCCGAGCTGGCCTCGGCCGGGTATGACATACTCGGGTTTGACAGCGTGTTCCCGTACTTTGGGGTGCAGAACGAGGCCGCCGCGTTCGGCGCGGAGATAGTCTGGGGCGGCATAGACGAGATGCCGAAACAGAAAAAACACGCGCTCGACTCGCCCGAAGGCTTTGAGATACCGGGCGACCTCTTTGAGCGCCCGCCGATGAAGGCCATTATCGACGCGGTATCGATACTCAAGGAAAAGTATGACGGCAGGGCTGTCGTGTTCGGCAAGGTGATGGGCCCGTGGACGCTGAGCTATAATCTCTACGGCACCCAGGATTTCCTCATGGACACAATTATCGACCCGGACCTCGCCAGGGCGTTCCTGAACGCGTTCAAGGAGGTCTCGCTCCAGTTTGCTTTCAAGCAGGCGGAGGCCGGCGCCGATATCATCACCTGGGCGGATCACGCCACGGGCGACCTCGTGAGCGCCGCGGGTTATGAGGAGTTCCTCTTCCCG
>CAJFRI010000030.1 GCA_904419385.1 Candidatus Heteroscillospira lomanii | reverse complement strand
TAAACTTCATCCGTGCGATGGACCGCGTCGTGCCCGGGTTTGCCTCGCGCGAGACGCTGCTCTATTCGCCGGAGCTGAAGTTTTACTCTAACCGCGTCAGCATGGACGCCAGCCTCACGACGAGCGTGCGCCGGCTGTACTGCCTCGGGGACTCGTCTGGCTGGACGCGCGGGCTGATGATGGCCTCAGCCATGGGCGTGCTCATGGGCAGGAGGCTGGCGGAAGAATAGCGCTTCCATTTGCCGCCGCCGTGCTGTATAATTGGGGAAATGGCAAATTGGAGGCGGGAAATGATCACGTATGAAGAATTTGCGCGGCTCGGCGTGCCGCTCGCTCCGCTTGGGCTCGGGGAGCCGGACGGGGTGGAGTATTTCTGCACGCCGCGCGGCGCCAAGATCATCGGCCGGGCAGGGGTCGACGGAATACACTGCTGCTTTGTGCAGGGCTTCGGGGAGATGGTGTTCACCGTCAGCCCCATGAACGCCGGAGACTATGTCCACCCCGCGGCGGCGAACTTTGAGGATTTTCTTCGCCTGCTGCTTGCCTGCGGAGGCTTCGCGGCGATCGAGCAGGCCCACGCCTGGGATGAGGAGCGGTTCCGCGCTTTCCTCATGGAGGATGCGCCGGAAGGCGAGCGGCTCGCCGCGCTCGGCGAGCTGCGGCAAAAGACCGGGCTGGAGCCAATGCCGGAGCCGTTTAGGTACATAAAAGAGCTCCAGGCGGGCTTTGACTACTCGTCCATCCCCTATTCAGAAGAGTTCCTCAGCCGGAACGCGGAGCCTGCGGCGACGGCTGCCGCGCAGGACTGGAAAGTCACATGGGACGGCGGCATCTGGTATCCGCGCGGAAGAGCGGGGCGCGAGCTGATAGTAGGCCGGAACTTTGACTGGGACGGCGTGCGCGTCGACGTGCCGGCGGCTTACATGTGCGGCAAGGGGCTTGTCTTGGACCTGTGCATGTCCGTGCCGGTCGAGAGGTTCTGCGCCTTCGTTGAAAAATGGGACCTGCTGCACCGTGAGTTCGACAGTTTCACGGCCGAAGAGCGCGGACGCATAGAGTTCGAGCACCCGATGATCAGCGGCATATCCGCCTCTGCTGCGGTGAACGGCAAGGTGCTGCGCGAGAAAAAGTCGTCAGGCACGGCGTGGATGCCGGAGGGCTGCGGCGGCGAGCGCTTCAACGGAAATCAGGCCGCCGAGCGCTTCATGGAGCGCTATGGGCTCGACAAATCGCGGCCATGCTCGATAAGGCGCATATGCTTTCCCTGGACGACCAAGCGCGCCCCGCGCAGCATTAACCGGCTGTCGCTGCGCCTCACCGCCGGCAGCATCGGCCTGGCGGCCGGGCGCATCAACGCCGTCGCGGGGGGCGAATATAAGCTGCAAAACCCGGTCACCGGCCAGGAGCACCGCCTCAGAGTCCTCGGCTGTGAGCAGCAGAAGCTCGACCCGCGCGGTTTCCCCGGCGACACGATGGAGTACCCCGCCTGCTGCGCCTGCGTGAGCTATAAGCTCGAGCCGGACAGCCCCGGCTTCAAGCTGCGCGACAGCTCGCCGGGTGACAGCCTCCGCCCGCGCGGCAGCTCCGGGGGAGGCGCCTCGATAGCATCGATCGGTATTATCGGCGGCGCCGACGGGCCGGTCTCGATAATCGCCGCCTCGTGCAGAGAGCGCACGGCCTTCTCCTCGCTCTATTTCGACCCGCCCGAGAACGTCGAGTGGCTGGCTGAGTTTTCCGTCAGCGCGCACGGTGAAGTTGAAGCGCAGCTCCTGTCCTGAAATGCGACAAAAAGCTCCGGTCTCAGACCGGAGCTTTTTGCTTGAGAAGAGATGGGAGTTATGAAAAAAGAGGAGGATCAAATCAACATTGCCATCAAAACAGCGAGCCCATTTCCATTATCTCGACATCGAGATCGAAAATCTCGCCGTCGCGCCATATCGTGAGTGTGATGACGTCGCCCACGGCGCAGGCGCCCTTGACCTCGTTGAGGTCGGCGCTCGAATATATGTCAACGCCGTTTGCCGCGATTATTATATCGCCGGCGGTGACCCCCGCCGCATCCGCGCCGGAACCGGGCGTCACATCGGTGACGTAGATCCCTGTGGGCAGGTCGTACTCCTGCTGCGCTGAATACGGTATGGACCCGACGGTCACGCCTATGCCGGGCCGCCCGGCCACACGACCGTTGTCCATGATCTCGTCTACGACGGGCTTTACCGAGCTGCTCGGTATGGCAAAGCCAATGCCCTCGATGCTGGCTCCGTAGGAGATCATTTTCATGTTGGTTATGCCTATCACTCTGCCGCTCATGTCTATGAGCGCGCCGCCCGAGTTGCCTTCGTTTATGGCGGCGTTTGTCTGTATGAGCGTCATGTAGTTTCCGTCGTAGTACACCTCGCGGTTTATGGCGGAGACTATGCCGTTGGTCATCGTGCCGCGGAATTCCTCGCCGAGCGGGTTGCCTATGGCGATCACCCCGTCGCCCACGCGCAGGCCGGACGAGTCGCCGAAAGGAGCGGGGACGAGGCCCGTGCAGTCGATCTTCACAACGGCTATATCGCTAAGGGAGTCGTATCCGACCAGCGTTGCGGAAAACTCCCTGTCGTCATGGAGAGTGACTATGAGCTCATCCGCACCGTCGAGAACATGGCTGTTCGTGATGATGTAGCCGTCCTCGGTGAATATCACGCCGCTGCCCCAGCTGTAGGCCGCGCCGTCGGAATATGAGGTCATGGCCACGATGGAGGGGATGAGCCTGTCGTATATCTCTCCGTAGCTGAGCTCGCCGCCGCCGTCGGAGAACATGAGCTCCACGTCGGGATCGGGCTCTGCACGCTCGAGGTCGTTGACGCCTGTGGTGGCCGTCTGGCCGTAAAGGCCGTCGAAGAAATCCTCATAGCTGTCGTCCCAGTTGTATTCAAACTCCGGGAGCGTCTGCTCGGGATAGACGGATATGGTCGTGTCCGGAGCGGCGATTCCGATGATGAGCAGCGCTATGAATACCGCGACTATAGTGGCGAGCACGGCGATGACTATGCCGGCTGCGCTTATGCGTCGCTTTTCCTTGCGCTGCGGCCCGGGGTCCGAGCCGGTCCGCATCTCTGTGCGGTCGGGCTCATCCCAGGGATCCCACCCGTTGCTTCCATATGACATCTTGTTTCCCCCTCGAGCTTGTCTGTATTATATCCTCTGCGGAGCAGGTATATGTTGACTGAATGTGAATATATGGTAAATTGATTATTTCCCCGGCTGTTTCTGAGGCTGTTTGCACAACGTAAGTGTGAACACGAATTCGGTCACACCGTCGGCGCTGGTGACCGAGATGTCCTCGTTGTGGTTGCCGAGGATGGTTTTTACTATGTAGAGGCCGAGGCCTACTCCCTCGCGGTCGAGACTGCGTGAGCGGTCGGTCTTGTGGAACCTGTCGAAGATGAGACTGAGTTCGCTTGGCGGTATGGTCTCGCCGTGGTCTTTCACTGAGACATAGGCCTTGTCGCCCTGCTTCCACAGGCTGAGGCCGAGCGTGCTGCCCTCGGTGGCGAATTTTATCGCGTTGTCGAGCAGGTTGTAGACGACCTGGGTGATCGCGTCGCCGTCGCCGCGCACGATGAAGTGCTCCTCGGGGAGCGCCGCGTCGACGTCGAGCTTTTTGGCGTTTATTTTGCCCTCGAGGCTCAGCAGCGTGCGCATAAGTACCTCGCTGATGTCGAAGCTGCGTTTTAACAGCTCAGTCGAGTCCTCGGACTGTATGCGCGACAGCTCGAGCATGTTCCTCACCATGCGGTTGAGGCGCTTGGTCTCGGACGAGATGGTCTCGAGATAGACCCGCTCTTTCTCAGGCGGGATGGTGCCGTCGAGTATGCCGTCGGCAAAGCCGGCGATGGTGGTCATCGGGGTCTTGAGTTCGTGCGACACGTTGGCAATGAACTCGCGCCGGCGCTCTTCAGAGCGTTCCAGCGAGTCGGCCATCAGGTTGAACGAGGCCGTGAGTTCACCCATCTCGTCGTCACGCCCGGTGTCGGTTATGCGCACGGAGAAGTCGCCGTGGGCAAATTTGCGCGCCGCGGCAGCCATCTCGTTGATCGGGCGGGTCTGCTGGCGCGTGGTGATGAAAGTCATGACGACGGTTATGCCCATCACGACCACGGTGACGAGCAGGAACGTGGCAAAAAACGTGTTCCATGTGTCCATAATGCGGCTGGAATCATAGCCGACTATGGCGTAGCCGAGCGTGTTGCCGGAATTTGACCGTATAGGCGATGACACGACATAGTGCACACTGGAGAAGAGCCCGCCTAGCCTGGTGAGCTGGTCGCCGTCAGCGTCGTCGAGCTGCCTGAGCGAAGAGTTGTCGAGCTGGAAGCCGAGGTGCGGGCAGATGAGCTCCTTGTCGGAGCAGGAGACGATCACTCCGTCGCTGTTTGCGACCATGATCTCAAACCCGGTGCTCTGCGAGAGCGTGGTGAGCATCATGCGCAGGTCCCAGCTTGTGAGATCCCCGTCGTCGCCGAAGGCGATGGCGCTGCGCGCGACCTCGTCGGCGTTTACCTCCATGCTCGAGCGCTGCTCTTCAATGAGGAACCCGCGCGACAGGAGCGTGAACGCCATGCCGAGCAGCAGGAAGCTCAGCACCGCGAGCGAGGCGCTCATCATGAAATTCTTGAAGTATGTGCTGCGCATAGCTCTACTCGGCCACGTCGAACTTGTATCCAACGCCCCAGACGGTCTTGAGGCTCCACTTGTCGCTCGCGCCCTCGAGCTTTTCGCGCAGGCGCTTTATGTGCACGTCGACAGTGCGCGAGTCGCCGAAATAGTCAAAGCCCCAGACCTCGTCGAGGAGCTGGTTGCGGGTGAAAACACGGTTGGGCGAGCTCGCGAGATGATAGAGCAGCTCCATCTCCTTGGGGGGCGTGTCTATCTTTTTGCCGTTCACTATGAGCTCGTAGGAATCGAGGTCGATGACGAGATTGTCAAAGGTGAGGCGGCGCTTTTCCTCGCCCTCCTCCGGCTCGGTGCGGCGGAGGACGGCGTGTATGCGCGCGAGCAGCTCCTTGACCTCGAAGGGCTTGGTGATGTAGTCGTCGGCGCCCATCTCGAGCCCGGAGACCTTGTCGAAGGTCTCGCCCTTGGCGGTGAGCATGATTATAGGCATTTTCGAGGTCTTGCGCACCTCGCGGCACACCTGCCACCCGCTCTTGCCGGGGAGCATGATGTCGAGCAGCATGATGTCGGGCTTTTCGGAGAGGGCGAGGTCTATGCCCTTCTGCCCGTCGCCGGCGATGAGCACGTCGAATCCGTCTTTCTCGAGATAGAGGCGGAGCAGCTCGGCGATATTGGTGTCGTCTTCAACGACGAGAGCTTTTTTGTTGTTCTCCATATTCATCAGCCTTTCAGCACGGTAGTAATGTTAGAGCCATTTGATGTAATTATAAGGCAAAAGCGTCTTCCGCGCAAGAAAACGCTATATTTCAATTATATATGCGCGCCGCGCGATATAGTGAACAAAGTGTAAAAATCGCGCGGGGAGCCCGCCGGGGGACGCGATTCGTGTTGCGCGCGGAGGCAAATTGGTTTATTATTATGTCTGTTACGTGATAACGGAGGTATGTTCGATTTGAAAAGACGTTTTCTTGCCGCGCTGCTCGCGCTGAGCTTTGTCCTGGCGCTCGCCGCCTGTTCCGGCGACTCCTCGGGCTACCGCCGGGCGGGCGACCTCGGAGGGGAGGAGCTCTGCGCCGCTTTCCGCGAGGGCGACTGGATACGCGACGTGATGGTCGCGGGGATGATGACGCTCGCCGCCGACGGAACGCTCGCCCAGCTCTCGCTCAAGTGGTTCGGCGACGAGGACGCCGTATATATGCCGGAGGACGACAGCGTGTCCGACTGGCTCGAAAACCGGCCGCAGCGCACCTTTATCCTCGGCTACTACCGGGGGGCGAAGCCGCTCTGCTTTGAGGAGAACGGCGCCGTCACCGGCTTTGACGCCGAGATGTTCGCGGAGATATGCCGCCGTCTCGGCTGGGAGATAAGATATCAGGCGATAGACCACGGCACGGCCGAGGTCGAACTCAAGTCCGGCAATGTCGACTGCGTCGCCGGCGGCTACGGCACCGACGACGGCGCCGACGGGCTGAGCCTCTCGCCCACCTATCTCGACTGCGACTATGAGATAGTCTCCCTCGCCTCGAGCGGCATAAACCGCAAGGGCGAGCTGGAGGGCAAGACGGTCGGCACCGTTGCGTCCTCGGCCATGGGCGCGGCGCTGGAGGCCGACACCGGACTCATGGAGAATATCGGCGCCGTGCGCGCATTCTTCACTGAGGACGACTGCTTTGCCGCGCTCAACAGCGGCATGTGCGACGCCGTCATCGTGACGAGCCTTTACGCGGACTACTGCATCAACTGAACGGAAAAGCAAAGGCACACAGGCCTGAGAGCCTGTGTGCCTTTTTTCGGCGCTTTTGCCGCCGCTCACTGTATCCTCCACTGCTCGATGGCGTCGAAGTCTATCTCCGCGCCGAGCCCGGGCTTCTGCGGCAGGCTGACGAAGCCGTCGCTCTCGACGGTGAGCCTGTAGTCCTTGAACATCTCGGTGCGCAGGGGGTTGGGGTTGGCCTCGCACTCGAGCAGCGAGCACACGGCGTGTCCCGCTATGAAGTGCATGTTCGCGAGCAGCGACAGGCCGCTCGAGAAGATGTGCCCTGTGCACATCTTGCCCCAGGCCTGGGAGATGGCGGCGATCTTGCGCAGCTCCGTTATGCCGCCGGCGCGTATCGCGTCGCACTGGACTATGTCCACGGCGCCGCACTCTATGATGCGGCGGAAGCCGAAGGCGGTGTGCTCCGTCTCGTAGCCCGCGATGGCCACGGAGGTGGAGCGGGCGATCTCGGCGCTGTCCTCAGGCAGGTCGGTGCTCACCGGCTCTTCGAACCAGAACACGCCGAGGTCCTCCAGCGGGCGCAGCAGCTTCATCGCGTCCTTTTTCGTGTAGGCGTTGTTGGCGTCGACCATGAGGCGGCAGCCGTCGCCTATCGCGCGGCGCACGGACTCTATGCGTTTTATCTCGTCGCGCAGGCCCAGGCGGCCCATCTTCATTTTGAACGAGCGGTAGTTAGCTGCGAGCCCCCGCTCGGCCTCGGCGGCGGGGTCGTCGTGAACATGGTAGAAGCCGCCGCTGTGATAGGCCTCGAGCCTGTCGTGCGCGCCGCCGAGCAGGCGGTACACCGGCTGGCCTAGGGCCTTGCCCATGATGTCCCACAGCGCGATGTCGACCCCGCTCAGCGCCGCGATAGCCATGCCCCGGCGGCCGTTTTTGTCACAGTGGCTGTAGACATGGCTCCACACGGCCTCGACGCACATGGGGTCCATGCCGATGACGAGCGGGCCGATGTACTTCTCGACTATGCAGGCCGTCACCTCGGGCGGGGCGCCGGCGCTGTCGGACTCGCCGTAGCCGGTTATGCCCTCGTCGGTCTCGACGATGACGAGGACGCACGAGCGCGCGCGGTTCCAGCGTATGCCGTTTGCGAACTCCTCGCCCTCTTTGTACGGATAGAGATATGTTTTTGTCTTTACAGCGGTTATCTTCATGCCCTGACCTCCCATATGCGCCTGTGGCGCTTTATTCCCGTGTAAATATCGCCTCGGCGGCGCGTATGCCGTCGACGGCAGCCGAGACGATCCCGCCCGCATAGCCCGCGCCCTCGCCGCAGGGGTAGACTCCCTCGGCGCGCGTGGCGCACAGGCCGTCCCCGCGCACTATGCGTACGGGCGAGCTCGAGCGGGTCTCCACTCCTGTGAGCACGGCGTCGGGCGAGTCGAACCCGCGCACTTTCCGCCCGAAGCGCGGCAGTGCGAGGCGCAGGCTCTCGCAGACAAAATCCGGCAGCGCCCCGTCGAGCGCCGTCCAGCGCACGCCGGGCCTGTAGCTCGGAGTTATGCTCCCGCCGTGCTCTGATGCCCTGCGCGCCATGAAGCCGCCCACGGTCTGCGCCGGAGCGCGCCCGTCGGAACCGCCCAGGACAAAGGCCGCACGCTCTATCTCGCGCTGGAATCCAACGCCCGCGAGCGGGCCGGGCCCGCCGAAGTCCTCCGGCGTGACGCTCACGAGCAGGGCGCCGTTTATGTTCACGCCGTCACGGGCGCGGTAGCTCATGCCGTTCGTGACTATGCCGTCCGGCTCGGACGACGAGGACACGACCACCCCTCCGGGGCACACGCAGAATGAATAGGCGCTGCGCCCGTTCTCGAGGTGTTCGGCCAGGCGGTAGTCCGCGGGCGGCAGGCGGGTATAAAGCTCGCCGTACTGCGCGTATCCGATGTCGGCCTGGCGGTGCTCTATGCGCACGCCGACGGAAAACGGCTTGGGCACGAGCTCGAGCCCAAGCTTTTCCAGCATGAAAAAGCTGTCGCGCGCCGAGTGGCCGATCGCGAGCACGGCGCTGTCGGTCTCTATGGCGCCGCTCTCGGTCTCGACGGCGGCGAGACGCCCGCTCTCGAGGCGCAGGCCGGTCATGGCCGTGTTGAAGCGCACGTCGCAGCCGAGGCGCACGAGCTCACGGCGAATGTTTTTGACCACATCGCGCAGTATGTCCGTGCCGACGTGCGGCCGGTTCGACCAGAGGATGTCCTCCGGGGCGCCGAACCGGCAGAGCGTTTGCAGCACCGAGCGCGTGCGTATATCGTGGGTGCCGGTGGTGAGCTTTCCGTCGGAGAAAGCGCCGGCCCCGCCCTCGCCGAACTGCACGTTCGAGCGCGCATCGGGCACGCCGGTGCGCCAGTGGCGCTCGACGGCTTCGGCGCGGCTGTCTATGTCCCCGCCGCGCTCGAGCACGACGCAGGGAAAGCCCGCCTCGGCCAGATACAGCGCGGCGAACAGCCCGGCAGGCCCCATGCCGACGACCACCGGGCGCATGCCGCTCTGCCGGCGCACCGGCGGGCGGACATATGCCTTTTCAGTGAACGGCGCGACGTCTCCGCCGCCGCTGCGGCGGAGCACGGCCTCCTCATCCGTGCACGAGAGCACGACGGAGCACACCAGCGAGGTGCGGCGCCCGCGGCGCGCGTCTATCGACATGCGCGCTATGCCGAAGCGCTCCACCGCCCCGGCCGGGATGCCGAGCTTTTTGGCGGCGGCGGCTTTTATCTCCGCCTCGCCGGCGAGCGGCTCGAGGCGCAGGTTGCTGATCTTTATCAAGGTTTCTCCTCCCTGCCCTCTGCCATTGCGGCGCGCACGAGCAGTTTAGTGCGTCTGATGTGCCGCTGGAGCAGTTTTTCCGCTTTTGTGAGCTCGCCGCTCAGCAGCACGTCTATGAGCTCTATGTGCTGCATCTCGCTCTCTATGCCGCCCTCGAGCGTCTTGAGCTGGATGGAGAACAGCGTCGACAGCGTGTATATCTGCCGCGCGAGCTGATCGATGTACTCGTTGTCGTTGAAGCCCATGACCATGTAGTGCATGCGCTCGTCAAACTCATTGTGCCGTTCGAGGTCGAACGGCTCCTGCGAGAGGATGTCCTCGGCCTCGGCGCGCATGGCGGCGAGCTGCTTGCGCTGCGCCTCCGTCCCGAGATAGCTGCGTATGCCGCGCCGCTCGAGTATGTCGCGCATGTTGAGCACGTCGTTTATATATTTCTCGGTGAAGCGGCGGACGAATATGCCTCTGTTGGGCTCGCACACGAGCAGCCCTTCGCCGACAAGGCGGCTGAGCGCCTCGCGGAGCGGCGAGCGCGACACACCGTACTGCCGCGAGAGCTGGGCCTCGTTTATCGCTGCGCCGGGTGGGTGCACCCCGCGCAGTATATCGTCGCGCAGGGCGGCGTAGATGCCGCCCTGCACGGTGCGCATTATCACTTGTTTTTCCATTTCTTGCAGAGTTTTTCAACGTCGCTGGTGAAGTCGCGTATCTCGCGGTTGGGCCTGCCCTCGAAACCGCGTGCGATGTCTCCGAGGCGCTGCACCGCGGCGAGCAGGGTGCGCAGCAGCATCTGCGACTTGGTGAGCTTCGGCGCGGCGCCGGCCTTCTTCGCGGGGATGGGCTCGGCCTCGTGCAGCATGGCGTCGGCCGCGAGGTCGTACTCCATGCCGCTGTACGGCGCGTAGACTTTCGCATAGCCCTCGCCGCGCAGGAGCTCGGCGAAGTTTTCACAGCTCGCGCTCTCGCCGTGGTTCACGAACACGGTGCCCGGACGCGTTTCAAACGAGTTTATCCAGTTCAGCAGGCCGTCGCGGTCGGCGTGGCCGCTCTTGCCGGCGAGATAGCGTATTTCCGCGTTGACGGCGATCTCCTCGCCGAAGAGCTTCACGCTCTCGGCGCCGTCGTATATCGCGCGGCCGAGCGTGCCGACGGCCTGGTAGCCGACGAAGAGAATGATGCTGTCGTGCCGCCAGAGGTTGTGCTTGAGGTGGTGGCGTATGCGGCCGGCCTCGCACATGCCGCTCGCGGCGATGATCACCTTGGGCTCGGAGTTGAAGTTTATGGCTTTGGAGTCCTCAGACGAGACCGACAGCTCCAGCCCGTCGAACACCAGCGGGTTTATCCCCGCGTCGAGCAGGGCGGTGGCCTCGGGGTCGAAGCAGCTGCGGTCGCACTGGAGGAATATGCTGGTCGCTTCTATTGCGAGCGGGCTGTCGACATAGACCTTGAAGCCGTCGTGCCCGTGCACGAGGCCGCGGTCCTTGATCTCGCGGATGAAATAGAGCATCTCCTGCGTCCTGCCGACGGCAAACGACGGGATGACAAGATTGCCGCCGCGGTCGAACGCATCCTGTATGTCGCGGGCGAGCTCGGTCACATAGTCGTGCTGCTCGGTGCCGTGCAGCCTGTCGCCGTAAGTCGACTCGATGACGACGTAGTCCGCCTCGTCAACGGGTTTCGGATCGTTGATGATGGGCTGGTGCGAGTTGCCGACGTCGCCGCTGAACACGATCTTTTTCGTCTCGCCGTTCTCCGTGAGCCAGAGCTCGACGCAGCTCGAGCCGAGCAGGTGCCCGATATCGGAAAAGCGGACGAACACGCTTTCCATGACCTGTATCTGCTGCCCGTAGGGCACGGGGCGCAGCTTCGCTATGGCGCCCTCGGCATCGTCGATGGTGTAGAGCGGCTCGACGGCGGCGTGGCCGGAGCGCATGGCCTTGCGCGACTTCCACTCTGCGTCGGACTCCTGTATGTGCGCGGAGTCGCGCAGCATGATGCGGCAGAGGTTGCACGTCGCCTCGGTCGCATATATGGGGCCGGAGAAGCCGTTTTTATACAGCAGAGGCAGCAGGCCGGAGTGGTCGATGTGGGCGTGAGTGAGGAACACACACTCGATCAGCGACGGCGACACCGGCAGCGGGACGTTCTCAAACTCGTTTTGCCCCTGCTCCATGCCGCAGTCGACCATTATGAATTTCCCGCCCAATTCTATGAGCGAGCAGCTGCCCGTGACCTCGTGGGCTGCGCCGATAAATGTCAGTTTCACCAAAAATGCCTCCTTTTTTGCGCCAAGTGTGTTGTATCAATATAATAACACCAATTCCGATGCGAGGAAAGGACTTTCGAATAAAAAAAGCCGCCTCCCGGTCGGGAGGCGGCGGATAGACACGGTATACCGTCAGGCAATGACGATAATGGGGTCGTCGGTGGCGACGGAGCTGCCCTTGGAGGCAACGATCTGAGCGACGGTGCCGCTCTTGGGGGAGACGATCTCGTTCTCCATCTTCATGGCCTCGAGGATGGCGATGACATCGCCCTCGTTGACGCTCTGGCCCTGGGAGACCTTGATGTCGAGGATGGTGCCGGGCATCGGGCAGGGGACAACGGTGCCGGCGGCGGTCACAGCGGCGGAGCCGGCAGGAGCCGGAGCGGCTGCGGGCGCAGCGGCGGGAGCGGCGGCAGGAGCCGCAGCTGCCACAGGAGCCGGAGCGGGAGCCGGGGCATAGGCCTGATACTCGTCGACGAGCATGGCCTCGCCGGCCTCGACCTCGACCTCATAGGTGGTGCCGTTGAGCGTTACTTTATATTTCATCGTTATTTGACCTCCTTGATTGACTTAAACCGCAGTTCATTAAGGGGCTTGCCCATTTTGTCGGCGACGATGGCCATTACCATGGCAGCCTGCTTTTCAGGGACGGTGTAGAGCTTGATCTCGCCGGCGCTGCCGGGGGCGGGCTTGCCGGCCGGAGCGGGGGCGGCAGCCGGAGCTGCTGCCGGGGCGGCGGGAGCGGGCTTTTTGGCTCCGCCGACTGCTTTGGCGAGCGTGGTGATTATCACCCAGACAACTGCCAGGGCAATGAAAACAACGGCAAATCCGAGCAGCGAGTCGATTATCGCCTCGGAAATAGTAAGACCTTCATGCATATGTTATGCCTCCTTACGCCTCGGTTATGGTGTACTTGGCGACATTTTCCTCGCGGGCTTTGCGCTCGGCGAAGAACTTCTCGGCGACCTGCGGGAAAGCAATGTAGCTGAGGACGTCTTCGTCGCAGCGGGCGGTGTCGCCGAGCTCGGCCTTGGTCTTCTCGAAAGCGGGCTCGAGCTTGTCGGCATAGCGGTCGTCGGAGAAGTTGTCGCCGACGATCTCCTTGCGCAGGTCGGCGTTGACCTTGCCGGGGGCGCGGCCGTATTCACCGGCGAGATAAGCCTTGACTTCCTTGGAGACGTTCTTGTAGCGCTCGCCGGCCAGCACGTTGCTGACGGCCTGGACGCCGACGATCTGGCTGGTCGGGGTGACCAGCGGGGGATAGCCGAGGTCCTTGCGGACGGCGGGCACTTCGGCGAGGACGTCGTAGAACTTATCCTCGGACTTCTGAGCCTTGAGCTGAGCCAGCAGGTTGGAGATCATGCCGCCCGGGACCTGATAGGCAAGGGCGTCGGCGTCGGTGCCCATGATCTTCGGGTCGATGAGGCCGCTGTCGATGTACTTGTTGCGGATGGGGACGAAGAAATCGTTGACTTCCTTGATCTTCTTGGAGTCGACGCTGACATCGTAGCCGAGCTGGCGCATGACATAGGCTATGGTCTCGGTGGCGGGCTGAGAAGAACCGCCGGAGAAGCAGGAGACGGCGGTGTCGATGACGTCGACGCCGGCCTCGGCGCACTTCACGGCCGTCGTGAAAGCGAGGCCGGTAGTGCAGTGGGTGTGGAGGATGACGGGCATGTCGAGCTTATCCTTCAGGGCGGAGACAAGATCGTAGCCCTCCTGAGGACCGAGCAGGCCGGCCATGTCCTTTATGCAGATTGTGGAGGCGCCCATTTCCTTGAGCTCACGGGCGTACTTGACGAAAGCGTCGAGAGTGTGCACGGGGCTCACGGTGTAGGAGATCGCGCCGGAGGCGGTGGCGCCCTGCTTGACGGTCTCCTCAATGGCGACCTTGAGGTTGCGCGGGTCGTTCATGGCGTCGAAAATGCGGATGATGTCGATGCCGTTCTTGACGGAGTACTCGACGAACTTGCGCACGACGTCATCGGGATAGGGCTTGTAGCCCAGTATGTTCTGACCGCGGAGCAGCATCTGGAGCTTGCTGTTGGGCAGGTGGGCACGCAGCTTGCGCAGCCTCTCCCAGGGATCCTCGTTCAGGTAGCGCATGCAGCAGTCGAAAGTGGCGCCGCCCCAGCACTCGACAGAGTAGTAGCCGCACTCGTCGATCTTGGAAAGTATGTCCTCGAACTCGCTGTAAGGCAGTCGAGTTGCCATCAGGCTCTGATTGCCGTCGCGCAGGACAGTCTCAGTTAAATTGATCTTGTGCATTAGATTTCCTCCCAGCTCTTACAAAATAAACCAGCTTTGCTCAGGTTTTGCGAGAACAAAATATGATACGTTATTATAAAATATATTTAGGGCGCAAGTCAACTGTTTAACGAAAAATTGCCGAATTTTTGCTGCTGAAATTTTCACCGACATTTTTAGCAAAATGCATAAATTAAAAAAGCGTTTTTTAGAAGATAGCAAAAAAATCGGCCCGCTCAGTGCGGACCGGTATAAAAATCAGCGATTTCGCTGCATAGCTGCCGCCGCTGACAAGGCGGCATTTGTGTGTTTTGACATATAAGCGTCAGTCGCCGTCAAACAGGTCCCTCAGTTCGCCCCAGAGCTCCATGGCGCGGAAGCGCAGGACGTAGCCGCTGCCGTCGAGCGCGATCACGCGCATGTCGTCGTCGGTAAGTCCGCCGGCTGGCTCTGTAACGGCGGAAGTGCACAGCGGCGGGAACACGACGCACCACCAGTTCTGTCCCTGGCCGTCCCCGAGCACGACGCGCAGCGAGCTGTATCTCCCGGCCGGCAGGGAGAAGTCCTCGTACCGGCGGGTCGGGTAGTTCTCCTCCCTGAGCGTCACGGAGACGGGCCGGCCCTCGGCCGCGCTCTCGGCTGCGGCCTTTATGCCGTCGAGGTTTTCGAGCAGCGTCTCGCGCGCCTCGCCGGCGCTCGAGGCGTCTGACAGCAGGGGCTCGGCAAAATCGAGCACGGCGTCGCGCACGCGCAGTTTCAGCTCCTGCTCATACTGCTCGTCCGACGCGGCCACGACATGCAGCCGCACCAGCTTTTGCGAGAGCTGCGAGCTCTGCGCGCCGCCCCAGACCGCGAGGCAGAGGCTTATGCCGAGCGCGAGCAGCATCGCTGCCTCGGCAGTGTGCAGACGGGTTGAATACTTTTTCAAGGATGTCATTATGTTCCCCTCCGGACCTTTATGTTCGCAATGCTGTTATGCCCCGGCGCGCAGGGTCTTAAACATGAGAGTGAAAAATATGGTGCGCAGGCGGAGGCAACGTGATATAATGCTTTAAATGCGAAAAGACCGGGAGGACACCATGGAAAACCAGCTTCAGAAAAAATACGGCCTGTTCACTGCGATCACAATGGTGGTCGGCATAGTGATAGGCTCCGGAATATTCTTCAAGACGGAGGCCATCCTCGAGGCCACGGGCGGCAGCGCCATGATAGGCATACTGTCGCTGCTCATTATCGGCGCCGTCATGCTCATATGTTCCTATACATTCTCCATCCTCGCCACCCGGTATGAAAAAGTCAACGGTGTCATCGATTATGCTGAGGCGCTGGTCGGCGAGCGCTATGCATATTATGTGGGCTACTTCATGGCCGTTGTGTACTACCCGACGCTCACCTGCGTGCTCGCCTGGGTGTCTGCGAGATACACCTGCGAGCTGTTCTCCCTGCCGGATCCGGCGGCGGGCGGCGCCTGCTTTGCCATAGCGGGATTTTACCTCACCGGCGCTTTTGCTCTGAACTCGCTCGCGCCCATAGCGGCGGGCAAGCTCCAGGTCTCGACCACGGTGGCCAAGCTAGTGCCGCTGCTGCTCGTCGGCGTGATAGGCGTGGCGTCCGGGCTGAGAGACGGCACTCTGGCGTCCAATTTCGCGGCCCCGGCCGCCTCCGGAAACGAGTCGCAGCTCCTGTTCAGCGCTTGTGTGAGCATGGCGTTTTCATTCGAGGGCTGGATAATCACGACTACTATAAATTCCGAACTCAAAAACGCGCGGCGCAACCTGCCGATAGCGCTGATGGCGGGCGCCGCGATAGTTGTCGCCGTTTATGTGTGCTATTACCTGGGCATGACGGGCAGCCTGCCGGCCGGGGAACTCATGTCCGGCGGCTCGGCCATGGCCTTCGAGCGGCTGTTCGGCCGGGCGGGGGCGACGGCGCTGCGCGTGCTCATCGTCGTCTCCTGTCTCGGCACATGCAACGGGCTGATGCTCGGCTGCGTCCGCGGGATCTACTCCGTCGCGGCGCGCGGGCGCGGCTTTGCCCCGCGGGTGTTCGCGCGGGTCGACAAGGAGACCAACATGCCGGCAAACTCCTGCATAATGGCGCTGCTCATCTGCTCGGCCTGGCTGCTCTACTTCTATTTAGGCACGCTCACGGGCCGGCTCGGCCCCCTGCGCTTCGATCCGTCGGAGCTCACGATAGTCACGCTGTACGGGGCGTACATACCGATGTTTATAATGATGATGCGCCGCGGCGGCCTCGGAGTGTTCAAGGGGCGGGTAATGCCGCTGCTGTCGATAGGCTGCTGTGCGTTCATGCTGGCGGCGGCGTTCATAGGCTCATTCACAGATGTCTGCTGGTATCTGGCAGTGTTCGCCGTGATAATGCTCACAGCTGTATTCTTTGACAGGCGCTAGCGTAAAACATGGAGAGGCGCCGTCCCAAGCGGGACGGCGCCTCTTTTTGCAGGTTTTACAGGTTCCTCACGACGGCAGCCATGATGTCGAGCGCGGCAGACTGCTTTTCCGGCGGGAGCGTGCGCAGCATCGCGCAGATCTGTTCCGAAGCGGCTCCGCAGTCGACCGGCAGGATGTCCGCCAGAAGATAGTCTATGG
>CAJFRI010000029.1 GCA_904419385.1 Candidatus Heteroscillospira lomanii | reverse complement strand
GTGCGCTTCAAGCCGGCGGCGTGGGAGAACAGCGCCTCGATGCAGTGCCTCTCGCTGCCGCCGGAGGCCGCCGCCCTCACCATAGGCGGCGAGGAGGTCAGCGCCGCCGACTTCACCGCCGCGCTCACCCACGAGCTCGAGGTCATCGCCGCCGAGTATCAGCTTGAGAGCCATCCGGACTACCAGCGCTACCTCGACATGTGGAGCATCGGCGGTTACGCCCAGGGCTTCGAGCGCTATCTGTCCGAGGTGCACGGCGTGAACGACTTCACCCCAGTCGACTGGAACGCCGAAAACCCCGATACCGGCCTCACTTACGCCGAGACCGCGCTCGAGCGCGCCGTGGACAGCCTCAAATACTCCGTGGCGCTCGCAAAGCTCGCCGCCGAGCGCGGCATAGAGCTCACCGGCGCGCAGCTCGACGCGATAGAAACCGCTGCGGACGAGTTCGACGGGGAGAGCCGGCAGATCTACGCCGAAAACACGGCGCGCGACGCCCTGCTCCTCGCGGCCATTGCCGGGCATGAGAGCATAGGCGCCGATACCATCCGCTCCATGCTCGCCGGCGGCGAGTGGGTCTGCGCCGAATTCGCGGCCTTTTCCAAGACCGATTCAAATGGGGAGCCGCTCGGTTCCACCGACCTCGGCTATATCCGCGCCGGGGCCGAGGCGCTCGTGAGCGAGCTCGGCGACGGCCAGCAGCACTACCGGCTCGAGTACATGCTCTCATATGTCAAGAGCCCGTTCACCGCGCCGCGCTGTACGCTCTGGAACGAGGACATGCTCGGCCACGACGTGTGGCAGCGCCTGAAATACAGCCAGAGCGGCGTGTTTGAGGACGACGAAAATATCTACCTTTATCTTGTCAGCGACCCGTTTTTCGACGAGGGGCTCACGGCTGAGGTCGGCGCGAACTATGGCGCCGATCAGGCCGCCGCGCTCGCGGAGGCCAGAGCCGCTGCGCTCGAGTGCGAATACGGGGAAGAGATACAAATGCTTGCGGTGGATGATTTTGCCGCAAAAGTGATATGAGGAGTGACACGAACCAAATGAAAACCAGCATGAGAAGCGACTACTGCGGCACCCTGCGCGAGGCCGACTGCGGACGTGAGGTGGCCGTGTGCGGCTGGGTGCAGCGCACGCGCGACCTCGGCCAGCTCATCTTCATCGACCTGCGCGACCGCACGGGCATAGTCCAGCTTGCCTTCGACGAGAAGAGCGACCGCGCCGTGTTCGAGACAGCCGCGGCCTGCCGCGCGGAGTTCGTCCTGCGCGCGGCCGGCACGGTGCGCGAGCGCAGCTCCAAGAACAAGGACATCCCCACGGGGGATATCGAGATCGAGGTCAGGACCCTCGAGGTCCTCGCCAGGAGCGACACCCCGCCCTTCGCCATCGAGGAGAACAGCTCCGTCAACGACACCCTGCGCCTCAAATACCGCTATCTCGACCTGCGCCGCCCCGATATGCAGCGCGCTTTGGCCATACGCCACAAGGTCGTGAAGGTATGCCGCGACTATTTTGACGAGCAGGGCTTCCTTGAGATTGAGACCCCCGTGCTGACGAAGAGCACCCCCGAGGGCGCGCGCGACTACCTCGTGCCGAGCCGCGTCCACCCCGGCAAGTTCTACGCCCTGCCCCAGAGCCCGCAGCAGTATAAGCAGCTTCTCATGCTCTCCGGCTTCGACCGCTACTTCCAGATAGCGAGATGCTTCCGCGACGAGGACCTCCGCGCAGACCGCCAGCCCGAGTTCACCCAGATAGACCTCGAGATGAGCTTCATAGACGAGGACGACATCATGGGCATCCAGGAGGGCTTTATAAAGCGCGTGTTTAAGGAGGTGCTCGACGTCGACGTCCAGACCCCCTTCCTGCGCATGCCGTGGCGCGAGGCCATGGACCGCTTCGGTTCAGACAAGCCCGACATGCGCTTCGGCTTTGAGCTCAGGGATATAAGCGACATCGTGAAAGACTGCGGCTTCAAGGTCTTTTCCGAGCCCGTCGCCGCCGGCGGAAGCGTGCGCCTCATAAATGTGGACGGACACGCGGCCGATTTCCCGCGCAAGAAGATAGACAAGCTCGTCGAGTTCGTCAAGACCTACAAGGCCAAGGGCCTCGCCTGGGCGCGGCTGCACGACGGGGCCGTCACCTCGTCCTATCAGAAGTTCCTCACCGATGAGGAGAACGCCGCCATCCTCGAGCGCGCCGGCGCCAAAGACGGCGACCTTGTGCTCATAGTGGGCGACGCGAAGAACGAGGTCGTGTTCGCGGCCCTCGGCGCCCTGCGCTGCGAGTGCGCGCGCCAGCTCGGCATCCTCGACCCGAGGGACTACAAGTTCCTGTGGGTGACCGAGTTCCCGATGTTCGAGTGGTCCGACGAGGAGAACCGCTATATGGCCATGCACCATCCGTTCACCGCCCCGATGAAAGAGGACGAGGACAAGGTGCTCACCGACAAGGCCAACTGCCGCGCCAGAGCCTACGACATCGTGCTCAACGGCACCGAGCTTGGCGGCGGTTCCATCAGGATAAACACCCCCGAGATGCAGGAGAAGGCGTTCCAGGCCCTCGGCATATCCGAGGAGGACATACAGGAGCGTTTCGGCCACCTGGTCGGCGCGTTCCGCTTCGGCGCCCCGCCCCACGGCGGTCTGGCCTACGGGCTCGACCGTCTGGTCATGCTCATGACTGGAGCCGAGAGCATACGCGACGTCATCGCCTTCCCGAAGGTGCAGAACGCCTCCGACCTCATGATGGCCTGCCCCGACACCGTCGACGCGAAGCAGCTCGACGAGCTGAGCATAGCCGTCACGCGCAGCGAGGACTGACATATGGTCTCGTCGGTGCGCTCGCTGGGCATACAGGGCGTCGGCGGCTACGGCGTCGGTGTGGAGTGCTTCATCTCAAACGGCCTGCCGGCGTTCGAGGTGGTCGGCCTGCCCGACACGGCGGTCAAGGAGGCGCGCGAGCGCGTCCGCGCCGCGATGAAAAACTGCGGCCTCGGCTTTCCGGCGAGCCGCCTCACGGTGAACCTCGCCCCGGCCGACCGCAAAAAAGCCGGCACGCTTTACGACCTGCCCGTCCTGCTCGGCATACTCGCCGCGCGCGGCGAGATAAGGCCGCCCGAGCCAGAGAGCGCCTTCATCGGCGAGCTCAGCCTCACTGGCGAGCTGAGGCCCGTGCGCGGCGCCCTGCCCATGGCCATCGCCGCCGCGAAACTCGGCATAAAGCGGCTGTATCTCCCGGCGGACAACGCCCCGGAGGCGAGCTTTGCCCCGGATATAGAAATCTACCCGGTGAAAACCGTCCCCCAGCTGCTCGCGCATCTTGACGGCTCCGAGCCCATAGGGCTCCAGCGCCGGCCCGAGATCCGGCCGCGCGGCGGGCCCGAGCCCGACTTTGCCGACGTCAAAGGCCAGGAGGACGTCAAGCGCGCGCTTGAGGTCGCGGCCGCCGGGGGACACAACGTCCTGCTGATCGGCCCGCCGGGCAGCGGCAAGAGCATGCTCGCAAAGCGCCTGCCGTCCATCCTGCCGGACATGAGCGAGCGCGAGATGATAGAGACGACGGAGGTGCACTCCGTGCGCGGGCTCACGACGGCGTCGGACCCGCTGGTGAGCCGCCGGCCGTTCCGCGCGCCGCACCACTCGGTGTCCGCCGTGGCGCTCTCAGGCGGCGGGCAGACGGTCATGCCGGGGGAGATAAGCCTTGCGCACAACGGCGTGCTCTTTCTGGACGAGCTGCCGGAGTACCGGCGCGACGCGCTGGAGACCCTGCGCCAGCCGCTGGAGGACGGGCGCATAACCGTCTCACGCGCGGCGGGCTCGGTCGAGTACCCGAGCCGCTTCATGCTGGTGTGCGCCATGAATCCCTGCAAGTGCGGGTGGCACGGCTCGCGCGCCCACAGATGCTCCTGCTCCGAGAGCTCCGTGCGGGCATACCGTGCACGCGTGTCTGGCCCGCTGCTCGACCGCATAGATATAATCATGGAGGTCCCGGCGCTCAGCTTTGAGGAGCTGTCGCAGCGCGGCTCGGGCGAGAGCTCGTCTACGATCCGCGCGCGGGTGAACGCCGCGCGGGCCGTGCAGCGCGCTCGCTTTGCCGGGACGGGCACCGAGTGCAACGCTCAAATGTCCCCGCCCGACCTTGCAAAGTTCTGCGCCCTCTCGGAGGAGGGCGGCGCCCTGATGCGCATGGCTTTCGAGCGCATGGGCCTCACCGCCCGCAGCTACGACCGCATCCTCCGCGTCGCGCGCACCATAGCGGATCTCGAGCACAGCCGCGGCATCGCCCCGCAGCACATTGCCGAGGCCGTGCGCTACAGAACATATGATTTTTCCGAAAATTGAGGTGTACTCATGAACGATATGATACTGCTCAAGCAGGGCGAGGTCGTCCTCAAGGGGCTCAACCGCCGCTCGTTTGAGATGAAGCTCATGGCGAATATCCGCCGCCGCCTGCGCGGGCTCGGCGAATTCAGGGTCTACACCGTGCAGTCGACGATATATGTCGAGCCCGAGAGCGATGCCTGCGACATGGACGAGGCTTTCGAGCGCCTGAAGAAAGTGTTCGGCATTATATCGCTCAGCCGCGCCATGGCCTGCGGGAAGGAGCCCGACGCCATAGTCGCCGCCGCCGCCGAATATCTCGGCGAGGCGATGGAGGAGGCGAAGAGCTTCAAGGTCGAGACCAGGCGCGCCGACAAGAGCTTCCCCATGACCTCCATCCAGGTCTCGCAGTATGTCGGCGGGGAGCTGGCCGACCGCTTCCCCGACACAAAGGTCGACGTGCACGAGCCCGAGCTCACCGTCCACGTCGAGATACGCGACTACTCCGCCTATGTCCACGGGCCCGCGGTCCGCGGCGCCGGCGGCATGCCCGTCGGCTCGAACGGCCGAGCCGTCACGCTCCTCTCGGGCGGCATAGACAGCCCCGTGTCGAGCTATATGATAGCCAAGCGCGGCGTCCAGCTCATCCCCGTGCACTTTTTCTCGTTCCCGTATACGTCCGAGCTCGCCAAGGAAAAGGTGCTCGACCTCGCAAAGATACTCACGGACTGGTGCGGACGGCTGACTGTTGAGATAGTCCCGTTCACGCACATCCAGGAGGAGATACGCTCCAAGTGCCCGGAGGAGCTGTTCACGCTCATCATGCGCCGCTTCATGATGCGCATATCCCAGAAGATAGCCGATTCCAACGGCTGCTCCGCCCTCGTCACAGGCGAGAACCTCGGCCAGGTCGCGAGCCAGACGATGCAGGCCATGGCCGTCACGGAGGAGTGCGTCTCTCTGCCGGTGCTGCGCCCGCTCGTGGGCATGGATAAGCGCGAGATAATCGCCATCGCCCGCGATATCGGCACGTTCGACACATCCATCCTCCCGTATGAGGACTGCTGCACAGTATTCACGCCGCGCCACCCGCGCACTAAGCCGAACCTGGCCGAGATCCTGGAGGCCGAGGCCGCGCTCGACGTCGATGCCCTGGTGGACGAGGCACTTAAAAATACCGAAAGGGTGAAAATACAGCCATGAACAAGACATACACCGCCGAGATCCTCGGCGTCGGCACCGAGCTGCTCCTCGGCAACATAGTCAACACCGACGCGCGCGACATCTCCGTCATGCTCTCCGAGATAGGCATAAACGTCTACTGGCACTCCGTCGTGGGCGACAACCCCGAGCGCCTGACCGAGAGCGTCGACATCGCGAAGAAGCGCGCCGACATCATCATCACCACCGGCGGCCTCGGCCCCACCTGCGACGACCTCACCAAGCTCGTGCTCGCCAAGGCCTTCGGCCTCGGGCTCGAGTTCAACGAGGAGGCCGCCGAGCGCATGAGGCGCCACTTCGCCGTGCTCAACAAGCCCATGACGGACAACAACCTCCAGCAGGCCTATCTGCCCGAGGGCTGCACCGTGTTCCAGAACCTGTGGGGCACTGCGCCCGGCTGCGCCTTCAAGGCCGAGGGCAAGATAGTTCTCATGCTGCCCGGCCCCCCGCGCGAGTGCAACGCCATGTTCCGCCACTGCGCCATGCCGTATCTGCGCTCCCTGTCGGATGAGACCATAGTCTCCCACAACATCCGCATCTTCGGCATGGGCGAGTCCAGCGTCGAGTTCAAGCTGCGCGACATGATGAACGAGCTTACGAACCCCACCCTCGCGCCCTACGCCAAGGAGGGCGAGTGCATGCTGCGCGTCACCGCCAAGGCCCACAGCGAGGCCGAGGCCGAGCGCATGATGGAGCCTGTCATCGAGAAAGTGCGCGGCATCCTCGGCAGCGTCATCTACGGCATAGACTCCGAGAGCCTTGAGGAGACCGTGTTCGGCCTTATGCGCGACAAGGGCGTCACCCTCTCCGTGGCCGAGAGCTGCACCGGCGGCTTCATGGCCAAGCGCATCACCGATATGGCCGGCGCCTCGAAAGTGTTCCGCGGCGGCGTCACCGTATACTCCGATGAGGCCAAGTCCATCCTCCTCGGCATAGACCCCGCCCTCATCGCCGAAAAAGGCGCCGTGAGCGACGAGGTCGCGCGCGAGATGGCGATAAGGGTGCGCGAAAAGCTCGGCACGGACATAGGCATAGGCATAACCGGCGTCGCCGGTCCCGAGACCGACGGCAGGCACGAGGTGGGCGAGGTATATATCGCCCTCGCCGACAGCGACGGCGTCTACTGCCGCCTGTTCACCCTCGGCAAGACCCGCGAGCGTGTGCGCCTGGCCGCCGCGAACAACGCTTTCGACCTCATCCGCCGCCGGCTCACCGGCCTCGCGATGGAGGATGCAGATTTATAGTTGCAATAAGCGCGGAAAGATTGTATAATCTCTCTGGCATTTTATCCTGAATATCCAGCGATTTTACAGATTTTAGGAGGTCAATCCACAATGCTCACCTACGATATAGACGTCGCCGGGCTAAAGCGCACTCTGCCGCTCTGCCATGTGAGCGACGATCTCTACATCGCCGCCTTCGTCATTTTCGGCGACGTTGAGCTGACGGTTCACAGCGCGGCGGAGCTTTTGAAGCTCGCGCCGGAGTACGACTATCTCATCGCGCCGGAGGCCAAGAGCATCCCGCTGCTGTATGAGATGGCCCGCCAGAGCGGCGCCAACAAGTACTACCTGGCCCGCAAGGGCGCCAAGGCCTACATGCAGGGCACGTTCGAGGTCGACGTGAAGAGCATTACCACCGATAAGGTGCAGCACCTGGTGCTCGACGAGCACGATGCCGAGGAGATCCGCGGCAAGCGCATGCTCATCATCGACGACGTCATATCGACGGGTGACAGCCTCCGCGCCATGGAGGAGCTGGTCATCGACGCCGGGGCCGAGATCGCCGGCAAGATGGCCATACTCGCCGAGGGCGAGGCTGCCGAGCGCAAGGATATCATCTACCTGCAAAAGCTGCCGCTGTTCAACCCCGACGGCTCGATAAAAGGCTGATTACGGGCAAACGAATAAAAAATCCGCACGCAGGTGCGGATTTTTTAATACGGAAAGCGTCATAACAGGTGAAAGTACTTTCAAAGGGGTGACCGGGCTTGGAGGACAGAGATATAGTCGGCCTGTATTTTGCCCGCGACGAGGCCGCGATATCGGAGAGCGACAGGAAATACGGCGCGCTGTGCCGCTCACTCTCCATGAATATACTTGGCGTGCTGCAGGACGCGGAGGAGTGCGTCGCCGACACGTGGCACCGCTGCTGGACGTCCATACCGCCCCAGTGCCCCAGGTCGCTGAGATGCTTTGCCGCGCGCATAACGCGCAACATCTCCATCAGCCGCTGGCGCGCGGCCAGGGCCGAAAAACGCGGCGGCGGACGCTGCGACGAGCTGCTCAGCGAGCTTGGCGAGTGCGTCGCGGACCCGGGCGGCGACCCCGTGCGCGAGTCGGAGCTGCGCGAGCTGTCACGCAGTATCGACTCCTGGCTCGACACCCTCGGCGAGACGGACAGATACATCTTCGTGCGGCGATACTGGTACGGCGAGTCCGTGCACGGCATAGCCGACGCCGCCGGCGTGACCGGCTGCGCCCAGCGGCTGCACAGGCTGCGCCTCAAGCTGCGCGAACACTTGGAAAAGGAGGGCTTTTCCGTATGAGACCAGACGATATTTTAAACGCCATGACGGATATATCCGACAGGCACATAGAGCAGGCAAGACCCAAGAGACGCCGCGCACGCTATCTGGCGGCGGCCCTGGCGGCCGTGCTCGTCATTGCGGTCGCGCTCCCGAGCGTGCTGCCGCGCATGGGCGGCGGTGCTAGCAGCGAGAGCGGCATTGCCGATCTGGAGGAGTCGGCCCCCGAATCTTCGATACAGTTCATGTCATATGCGGGCCCGATCATGCCGCTCACCTCAACGGCGGAGGGCCTCTCCGCCGGGCGCACGGTGACGCTCGACTTCTCGCCGTGGGAGCCCGTGTGGCACAGCATAGACGATATGATGGCCGAGCTGCCCGAGCCGGACGCCGAGGCGCGTGCGCAGTACGAGGAGTGGTTCCCCGACGGCGGCTATTGGATAGAGAGCACCGACGTCATCGTCCGCGACAGCTACGTCCTCTCCGGCGCCGAGGGCGAGACGGCGCTGGTTTACCCGTTCATCTCGTCGTTCACCGAGCTTGCGAAAAACATGCCCTCTCTCACGCTCGACGGCCGGCCGCTCTACGGCGCGCTTTACGCGGGCGATCTGGCCGGGTACTATGCCGGCGATACGGGCGGCGGATTCGACTACGGCAGCGGCATCGACAGCTGGGATTCGCTCTCCGCCGTGCTCGCGAGCGGCGGCTACATGGCTGCGGCGCTTGAAAACGACATGTCTTTCGCCGAGATGCCAGTCACCGTATACCGCGTGGAGGATATCTCCGCCCCGCCGGAGAGCGAAGAGGCCCAAAATCCCACGCTGGAGCTCAGCTTCACCGTCGATGCGGACTCCACGACCGTGTGGTCCTGGGGCTTCAACGGCGGCAGCTGGGACTTTGAGACCGGCGAGATGAGCCGCAACTTCTCAACCTCGCACGACAGGGACGGCGGGCACTGCCTCATAGTGATCGGCGGCGACATCTCCGAGCCCGACGTTACCGGCTACCGCACGGGCGACTGTTCAGAGGGCAACGAGCTCGCGGGCGTCACGGCGTCGGTCACGCGTGAGGAGACGACCATGGGCGAGATCCTCCGCGAGGCTTTCGACAGCTATATGGAGAACTACTTCGGCGTGGAGTACGGCGGCGCGGACGGCTTCGACCGCGAGCTGCTCTACTCCGTCTCTCTGCGCACCCTGGCGCTCTACTACGAGACCGGTGCGGAGATATATGAGGACGTCGGCAGCCTGTTCGGCGCCATAGCCGCCTATGACAGGGTGTTCTATCTGGTGTGCGACGTGGACCTGTCCGCCGGCGGGGTGTTCACGGCCGAGCTCGTCAAGGAGGCGAGTTTCGATTACCAGTGCGCCCACACGGAAAACCAGGGCCTGAGCGGATATGAGCTCGCCGCCGATCTCGGCAGCAATATCAATATGCTCTCGCTCACGGCCAGGCTCGAGAATTTTGAAAACTGCACGATTTCGGGCGGAAACTTCGGCTTTGACCCCGAAAACGGCGTTTTTGAGACGGAACTCGACCCATCCGTGGACCTCTATCACCTGGAAGTGCGCAGAAAATGAGCAAAAGGCCCTCATATGAGGGCCTTTTTGCGGCTTTCAGCGTATTTTTTTGAAAAACTCACGCAGCAGCTCCGAGCACTCGTCCGCGAGCACCCCGGCATATATCGCCGTCCCGCGCGCCGTAGACAACGGTGCTTATCCGCGCGTTGATGATCGCCCCGGCGCACATGGGGCAGGGCTCGAGCGTGACGAACAGCGAGCAGCCGTCGAGCCGCCAGTCGCCCCGCGCGGCGCAGGCCTCGGCTATGGCCTCGCACTCGGCGTGGCTGAGCGCGCTGCGCTTTTCCTCGCGCATGTTGCGCCCGCGGCCGATGACGCGCCCGGTCTCGTCGGCGATGACGCAGCCGACCGGCACCTCTCCCGCGAGCGACGCCTCGCGCGCGAGGGAGAGCGCCATGCGCATGTATGCCTCCCTGTCCATATCCGCCTCCCGTAATCGAAAAGGCCCACATTCCGTGGGCCTTTTGCGTGCTTTTGAAGGATTTACTTCTTGATGATCTCGCCGCGGGGATCCTTGCCGAAGAGGGAGGCGGCGTTGATCTCGTCGTAGTCGACGTGCATGAAGGTGGCGTAGCTCGGGCTGACGCGGCAGACGACCTCGTCGAAGATGAGGGCGCGCTCGCCGCCGACCTTGACCTGGACGATCTCCTTGTCCTTGACGCCGAAGCGCTCGGCGTCCTCGGGAGTCATGTGGATGTGGCGCTTTGCGATGATGCAGCCGTGGTCGAGCTCAATGCTGCCGCAGGGGCCAGTGACGGTGCAGCCGGGGCTGCCGGCGAGGTCGCCGCTCTCGCGGACGGGGCAGCTCAGGCCGACGACACGGGCGTCGGTGAAGCTCAGCTCGATCTGGGTCTCCTTGCGGCAGGGGCCGAGGATGGACATGTTGAGGCTGCCCTTGGGGCCGGTGACGGTGACCTTGCAGCTGGTGGCGAACTGGCCGGGCTGGCTGAGCATTTTCTTCTGGTCGAGCTCAAAGCCCTTGCCGAACAGGATGTCGAGATGCTCGCGGGTGACATGGATGTGGCGGCCGGAGCCCTCGATGATAACGGACATATCTGCCATAGAAAACTTCCTCCTGAAATAATTTATCTAACTTATTTACAATATCATTTTATCACGTTTTGTCAAGCAATTTGCGCTATTTTCCGGCAATGAACACCCTGCCGTCATTCACTTTGAGCGCGCCTGCACAGTAGAGCGCGACGGCGCGCGGCAGTATGCTCCACTCGGCCTCCTCCATCACGCGCTGCTGGAGTGAGGCGGGCGTGTCGTCCTGCCTCACCTCCACGGCCTGCTGCAGGATTATCGGGCCGCGCAGCGGCGTGTCGGTGACGAAATAGGCCGTCGCCCCGCTTATGCGCACGCCGGCGGCGATCGCCCGCTCGTGCGGCACGCGGCCGAAGCAGTCGGGGTCGGAAAAAGCGGGCATGAGGGCGGGGTGGACGTTTATTATCCGGTTTTTGTAGCGCTTTGCCATGGCGCGGCTCACGGGGTGGGTGTAGCCCGCGAGGACGGCGAGCTCGACATCGAGATCCACGAGCTTGCGCAGCACGGCCTCGCAGAAGCTCGCCTCATTCGGGAACAGGGCGCGGTCGACGGCGCAGGCATCTATCCCGGCGGCGCGGGCCCGCGTGAGCGCATAAGCCTCCGGATCCGACGAGATGACGGCGACGATGTCGCAGTTCGGTATCTCGCCGAAGAGGCGGCTGTCGATGACGGCCTGCAGGTTGCGCCCGCCTCCGGAGACGAGTATCGCTGTCCTCACCATTGTTTGTGCCCCCTTTATTCCGCGAGGAGGCGCAGGGCCTCCGTTATGTTTATGCTCTCGAGCTCGCGCAGGCGGCGGACCCGCGCCTTCAGCGCATCCGTGTCGTCCCACTGGACGAGCGCGGCCTCCACGGCGCTTATCAGGCGCGCGGCGCTGAGCTCGGCGAGGTCGATGCAGCTGTCCTGACCGATGTAGTGCAGAAACGCGCGCACCTTGGGGTCGTAAGACACGCCGACGAGCGGCACGCCCTGCGACGCGGAGAAGATGAGCCCGTGCAGCCGCATGGAGACGACCGCCATCATCCGCGCGAGCACGCCTATCGTGAGATGCGCGGGCAGCACGCCGCGGACTATGTGGCTGGGCGAGCGCATGTGCCGCGCTATCATCTCGGCGGCGAGCGCGTCGTTTTTGTGGTCTATCGAGAGGAACACGGTCTCCAGCCCGTGCCTCTCATACACGGCGTCGGCGCATCCGGCAAAGCACACGGCCTTTTCCTCAAAGCCCGGCCACTTGCGCGGCACGACGCAGACATAGCTGCCGCCCGGGTCCAGCCCGAGCGACGCCATGCACCCGTCGACCTCGTCCGGCGGCGCGGGCGCGAGCGTGAGCGCCGGGTCGGACGCGACGAGCACCCGCGGCCGCTTCACGCCGAACGAGCGCAGCTCGCGCAGGCTGTCGTCCTCGCGCAGGGTGATGGAGTCGGCAAAGCGGTCGATGACGAAACGCGCGATGGCGCGGTTGCGCGGCTTTTCGACGGGGCCTATGCCGCAGCCGTACATGATGACGCGGCAGCCGAGCACTTTCGCGAGCGCGATGGTGCCGAGATAGTAGTATAGGCTGCGGCTGCTTGTGACGTCCTGGATGAGGCTGCCGCCGCCGTTTATATACAGCTTGGCCTCCAGCATTGCTCTGGACACGGCGAGCGGGCTGAACTTGTAGACTGACCTCACGCCGTGTCTTGCGGCGGTCTCCTCAGGAGAGCGGGAGAGCACGGTTATCTCCCGGCCGGGGGCCTCGGAGCGCAGCTCGGAGATGATGGCCTCGAGAATGGCCTCGTCACCGGCGTTGCCGTGCCCGTATGAGCCGCAGATGATCACGCCTCTGCGCTTATTCGTTTTTTTGCTGCTCAGCTCCGGCACGGCTAAGTCTCCCTTGCAAAAATCATGAAAGTATTATACAATTCTATTCATATAAGGTCAAGTTTTTCCGAAGGACGATGGATAGATGAAGTCAATCGCGATCTTCCAGTGCGACCTGCGCGTCGGCGGCATACAGAAAGCGCTGGTGAACATTTTAAACGAGATAGACTACGACAAGTGCGAGGTCGACCTGTTCCTGTTCGACGACAAATGCTTTTTCGACCTGCCTGAGCACAGGAACCTGAACGTGTATTTCCTCAAGCCGTATTTCTGGCTGAACCGCCTGGTGTACTTTGAGATCCTGCGCCGGTTTGCAAAGCTGCCGCTGCCCGACAAGGAATACGACGTCGCGATAGACTTCAACAGCTACCGCAACGAGTGCTCCGTCGCCGCCGTGACGGTCAGGGCGAAAAAGCGCGTCATGTGGATACACAACGACATTGAGATAAAGCTCAAAAATGAGGTGAAATACCGCATACTGTGGCATTTTTTCAACAAAAAGCTCCGGTATTTCGACGAGTTCTGCGCGGTCTCGCCCGGCATCGTCGACGGGTTCCGCCGTGTGACCGGCATAACGGACAAAAAGATAACGCCCATCCCGAACCATGTCGACTCTGGCGAGATATTCCGCAAGGCCGCCATCCCGCTCGAGGGCTTCGACACCGACAGGGGCTGCTATAACCTCTGTTCCGTCGGCCGGCTCTGCCACCAGAAGGGATACGACATCCTGCTCGACATGCTCGCCGAGGTGAAAAAGCGGCGCGGCGACCTGAGGTTCTACCTCATCGGCGACGGGCCCGACAGGGAGAAGCTCGAAAAGCAGATAGAGCGGCTCGGGCTCGGCGGCATGGTCACCCTGCTCGGCAACCAGCACAACCCGTTCAATTATATGGACAAGATGGACGGCTTCGTCCTCACCAGCCGCTATGAGGGGCAGGGCATAGTCATCCTCGAGGCCAAGGCCCTCGGCCTTGAGCTCTTCATATCCGAAAACCTTCAGAAATATAACCCCGGCATCCCGGCGACGGAGGACATAGTCGCCGCGCTGAGCGCCGCGTCGCGCAGGGAAAAACAGCGCGACGACCTCTCTGAATACAACGCCGAGATCGGCAGGCGCCTCGCCGCCGTGCTCGGCACGGACAAAGACTGACGAAACGCGGGCGCCGTCTGGTGACGGCGCTCTTTCCGCGGAAAGGAAACATCATTATGACGAGGATTTTCATAATACGGCACGCTGAGGCGGAGGGCAACCTCTTCCGCCGCGTCCAGGGCTGGCACGACGGCAAGATAACCCCGCGCGGCATGAGGCAGATCGCCGCCCTGGCCGGGCGCTTTAAAGACGAGCGCATCGACGCGCTCTACTCGAGCGACCTGTCGCGCACGGTGACGACGGCGACGGCGATAACGAAATACCACGACATAGCGCTGAACATAGAGCCGCAGCTGCGCGAGGTGTGCATGGGCGAGTGGGAGAACATGACCTGGGGCGACGTTGAAAAGCGCAGCCCGGAACAGCTCGCCAACTTCAGCAGCGACCCGGACAACTGGCATGTCGAGGGCAGCGAGAGCTTTCAGCACCTCGGCGACAGGATGCTGGAGGCCGTTCTGCGTCTCGGGCGCAAGCACGACGGCCAGACCATCGTCCTCGTGAGCCACGGCATGGCCATCCGCTCGCTGCACTGCCGGGTGCTCGGCGTGCCGTCGCGCGACGTCGCCGCCATCCCGCACGGCGACAACACCTGCGTGAGCCTGTATGAGTACGAAGCCGGGCACCTCACACCGGTCTACCGCAACGACAACAGCCACCTCGACTCAGAGACCAGCACCTTTGCCCACCAGACCTGGTGGCGCAAGAGGAGCGGGGCTGACAGGAACAACCTCCGGTTCGAGCAGCTCGACCTCGAACGCGAGAGCGATTACTACGAGAAGTGCTACTCAGGCGCGTGGCAGGCGGTATACGGCAGCCTCGACGCCTTTGATCCAAACGCATATCTCATGAACGCGCGCCGCCATGCCGCCGACCCGGGCTGCATCGTGAAAGTGCGCTCCGGCCCGGAGGAGATAGGCCTCGTGGAGCTGGACGTTCGCCGCGGGGCGCAGGAGGGCTACTGCTGGGTGAGCCTGCTGTATCTCGACGGGGAGCACCGCCATATGGGCTACGGTGCCCAGCTCATAGGGCACGCCGTGGCCGTCGCGCGGGAGATGGACCTGCCGAGGCTCCAGCTCAACGTCGCCGAGTGCAACGAGGATGCCCTGCGCTTTTACAGAGGGCTCGGCTTTGAGCAGATAGGCACCGACATGGGCGTGTGCGGCCTGCTGCGAAGGATGCAGCTAATCATCCCATGACGCGTGTCTCAAAGAGGAGCCTCCCGGCCGGACGGAGGGTCATAACCGTCTCGGACATACACGGCAACCTGCCGTATCTGCGCGGCCTGCTCGCCAAGCTCGGCTTTTCGGACGGCGACATGCTAATAGTCGACGGGGACTTCCTGGAAAAAGGCACACAGAGCCTCGACACGCTCAGGTTCATCATGCGCCTGTGCGAAAAAGGCGTCTGCTGGGTCGTGCGCGGCAACTGCGACGGCTGGCATCAGATACTGGGCGGCAATATGGACGGCTTTATTATGGACTACATGCTCCGCCGCCCGGACTGCGTCCTGCGTCAGATGTGCCGCTCTCAGGGGCTCGAGGTGGACGCGGGCACACCGCTGGAGACGGTCAAGTCGCTCCTGAGGGCGCATTTTGCCGACGAGATGGACTTTCTCGCCTCGCTCCCCATAGCCATAGACACCGAGGAGCACACCTTTGTCCACGGCGGCATATCCAGCCGCGATATGCTCGAGAGAGAGCCGTGGAGATGCATGAAAAACGACGACTTCCTCGGCCAGGGTCTGAGCTTTGACAAGTGGCAGATCGTGGGGCACTGGCCGGTCGCGCTCTACCGCGAGGACATCTGCTGTTCCGAGCCTATAATACTGCCGGAGCGGCATATCGCGAGCATAGACGGCGGATGCGTCCTGATGGACGACGGCCAGCTCAACGCCCTCATCATCGAGCCCGGCTGCGAGGGCTTTGCCGCCGAGCACTATGACGGCTTTCCCGTCATGCGTGCGCTGGATGCGCAGAGCGCCTCGGAGCGCTCGTTCTACATACGCTGGAACGACAGCGCCGTCGAGCCGCTCTCAGAGAGCGGCGGCTTCACGCGCTGCCGCCATGTGCGCACCGGCTATGTGATGGACGTGCCGTCGGAGCGCGTGCGCCCGGACGGCCGCGGCGGCTTCACCGCGAGCGACTGCACCGACTACCGTCTCCCCGTCGCGCCGGGGGACGCTCTCTCCGTCGTATACAGCACGGACAGATGGCATTTCTGCAAGAAAAACGGCGTGAGCGGCTGGTATTCCGGCCGGCTCGCGCCTCTGGGAGAATAAATATGGATACATGCGATTTTCTGCCGGTCTCGCGCGAGGATATGGTCTCGCGCGGCTGGTATTGGTATGACTTCCTCGTCGTGACGGGCGACGCCTATGTCGATCATCCGAGCTTCGGCCCGGCGGTCATCTCCCGCGTGCTCGAGCACGAGGGATACCGCGTGGCAGTGCTCGCCCAGCCGGACTGGCACAGCGCCGAGGCTTTCGCTGCCATGGGCAGGCCGAGATACGGAGTGTTCATAGGCGCCGGCAACCTCGACAGCATGGTGGCGCACTACACCGCGGCCAAAAAGCGCCGCAGCGAGGACTTCTACTCGCCTGGCAAAAAAGCCGGCCTGCGTCCTGACCGCGCCACGATAGTCTACTCAAACCGCGCCCGCGAGGCGTTTCCCGGCCTGCCTGTCGTCATCGGCGGGCTCGAGGCCTCGCTCAGGCGCTTTGCGCACTATGACTACTGGGACGACGCCGTGCGCCGCTCCATATTGTCCGACTCGGGAGCCGACCTGCTGGTCTACGGCATGGGCGAGCGCGCGACATGCGAGATCGCCCGCCGCCTCAAGAGAAAGGAGCCGGTCTCTGAGATACGCGACGTGCGCGGCACGGCTTTTTTCGCCGAGTCGAAGGACGCGTGCGCCTTCCCGGACCCCGTAGAGCTGCCGTCATATGAGGACGTGCGCGACGAGCGCCGCTTTTACGCCGACGCGGCCCGCGAGGAGTATGAGGAGCACGACCCCGTGCGCGGCCGCGCGCTCATCCAGCGCGAGGGCGACCGCTGCCTGATAGTCAACCCGCCGGCTGCCCCGCTCGGCACCGCCGAGCTCGACGCCGTGGCCGAGCTGCCGTTCACCCGCGAGTACCACCCCATGTACGAGCCGCTCGGCGGAGTGCCCGCCATCGAGGAGGTGCGATTCTCAGTCATACACAACCGCGGCTGCTTCGGCGCGTGCAATTTCTGCGCGCTGGCGTTCCACCAGGGCCGCGTCGTCACCTCACGCAGCCATGACAGCGTGGCCCGCGAGGTCGAGCGCATGACGCACCACCCGCTTTGGAAAGGCTATGTGGCCGACGTGGGCGGCCCGACTGCGAACTTCCGCCGCCCCGCATGCAAAAACCAGCTCAAACACGGCCTCTGCCGCGGGCGCAAATGCCTTGCGCCGGAGCCGTGCAAAAACCTCGACGCCGATGAGTCGGACTACCTGCGCCTGCTGCGCCGCCTGAGAGCCATCCCGGGCGTCAAGCGGGTGTTCGTCCGCTCGGGCATACGCTATGACTACATGCTCTGCGACAAAAACGGCGACTTTTTCTCCGAGCTCGTGCGCCACCATGTGTCGGGGCAGCTCAAGGTCGCCCCGGAGCACTGCATCGACTCCGTCCTCGACTACATGGGCAAGCCGCACATCAGCGCTTACGAGCAGTTTCTCGAGCGCTATGCGAGGCTCAACCAGCGCTACGGCAAGGAGCAGTATATCGTGCCATACCTCATGTCGTCCCACCCCGGCAGCCGCCTGGAGGACGCCGTGGCGCTCGCCGAGTATCTCTGCCGCACGGGCAGGCAGCCCGAGCAGGTGCAGGATTTCTACCCCACGCCGGGCACGATCTCGACCTGCATGTACTACACCGGCATAGACCCGTTCACGATGAAATCCGTCTACGTCCCGCGCACGCCGCACGAGAAGGCCATGCAGCGCGCGCTTTTGCAGTGGCGCCGGCCGGAGAACCGCCGGCTTGTGCTCGAGGCCCTGCACACGGCCCACCGCGAGGACCTCATCGGCTTCGGGAAGCACTGCCTCATCCGACCGGAGCGGCGCATAGCCTCGAAAGAGAAAAAGGAGGCCGCGGCGCCGGAGCCGCAAAAGCCGAAAAAGCGCGGCAAGGGCTGGGCAAAGCCGAAGCCCAAGCCGCAGCGCGGCAAACGCAGATGAGCGCGCCGCTCAAAATAGCGCTCGCGTGGTGCGCGGTGTGGAGCGCCGCCGCGTTCTGCGCCATGGGGCTCGACAAGCGCCGCGCACGGCGCGGGGGCCGGCGCATCCCGGAAAAGACGCTGTTTTTCCTCGCCGCGATAGGCGGGAGCGCGGGCGCGACAGCGGGCATGTATGTGTTCCGCCACAAGACGCGCCACTGGTATTTCCGTTTTGGCTTTCCGGCCATTCTGGCGGCGCAGGCGGCGCTGGCCGTGTGGCTTTTCCGCACATTTGCATAAAAAAGGGCGGGCCGCGCCTGCGGCCCGCAAAAACAGGGTTGTGGGATAAAGATATGAGCTGGGGTCTCCGCCAATCCTGACTGGCTTGGGTCTTGACCAATTGGATAAGCTGTGATTAGATAATAACGCGGCCTGACGTTTTTGTAAAGAGCGAAAGAACACCAGTTTTGTCGAATGGCCCTGCGGGCGGAAAAAATTTTTCGCCGCGGGATAAATGGAGGTAATTTTAAATGAGAGAGATAAGCTGCGCCGAGATAACGGATGCCGTGGACAAGCTCTGCATGCGCGCGTGCACCATGCTCCCCCCGGAGACGGGCATGCTCATCGAGTGCGCCCTCGACACGGAGGAGTCGCCCGTGGCGAAAGGCGTCCTGCAGGACCTGTGCGAGAATTTCGTCTATGCCGGGCTCAACGAGCTGCCGATCTGCCAGGACACCGGCATGGCCGTGCTGTTCGCCGACATAGGCCAGGAGGTGCACATCACCGGCGGGCTTTTTGAGGACGCCGTCAACGAGGGCGTGCGCCGGGGCTACAAGCTGCTGCGCAAGTCCGTCGTGGCCGACCCGCTGCGCCGCGTGAACACCGGCGACAACACCCCGGCCGTCATCCACGTCCGGCTCGTCGAGGGCGACGGGATGCACCTCACTCTCGCGCCGAAAGGTTTCGGCAGCGAGAATATGAGCGCGATGAAGATGTTCCTCCCCTCGGCCGACAAAAGCGAGATAATCGATTTCATAGTCGACACGGCCTCGCGCGCCGGCTCAAACCCCTGCCCGCCCATGATAATGGGCGTCGGCATAGGCGGGACGATAGAGCAGGCCGCGCTGATCGCAAAGCGCGCGCTCATCCGTCCCATGGACAAGCGCAGCAGCGACGAGTTCTATGCCGAGATGGAGCGCGAGGCGCTCCGGCGGGTGAACGACCTCGGCATAGGCCCGCAGGGCTTCGGCGGGCGCACCACCGCGCTGGCCGTGAACATCGAGGCCAAGCCCACGCATATCGCCGGCCTGCCGTGCGTCATCAATATGAGCTGCCACGCCACCCGCCACGCCGAGTGCGATCTGTAAGGCTTAAAAGGGCGAGCCCCGCTCCGATATCGGAGCGGGGCTCTTTATATATAGAGGATTGGGAGATATTATATCTCAGATGCTGCCGCCGACGGAGCCCTCCCAGGTGTCGACCACGGTGGATTTTTTCTCCTCCTCGTCGAACCAGTGGGTGGTGACGGCCTTGACCTCGGTGAAGAAGCGCACGCCGTCCTTGCCGAGGCAGTGCAGGTCGCCGAAGAAGCTCTGCTTGTGGCCGCTGAAGGCGAAGATGCCGACGGGGACGGGGATGCCGACGTTGATGCCGACCATGCCGCCGTCGGTGCGGCGGGCGAACTCGCGGCTGTAATATCCGCTCTGGGTGTAGATGACGCTGCCGTTGGCGAAGCGGTTGTCGTTCATCATGCGCAGGCCGTCCTCAAAGTCCTTGCAGCGCTTTACGCACAGCACCGGTCCGAAGATCTCGTCCTGGCCGACGGTCATGTCCTCGGTGACATGGTCGAGGATGGTCGGTCCGAGGTAAAAGCCGTTCTCATATCCCGGGACGACGATGCCGCGGCCGTCAAGCACGAGCTCGGCGCCCTCCTCGACGCCCTTGGCGATCCACTTCTCTATCCTGGCCTTGTGGGCGGCGTCGACGACAGGGCCGAGCTGGGTGGTCTTGTCGTAGGCGGGGCCGACTATGAGCTGGCTTGCATACTCTTTCAGGAGAGCCACGAGCTTGTCGGCGACGCTCTCCTGCACGACGACGCAGGACAGAGCCATGCACCTCTCGCCCGCGCAGCCGTAGGCGGCGTTGATGATGCCGTGAGCAGTGCGCTCGAGGGCGGCGTCCTCGAGGACGAGGGCGTGGTTCTTGGCCTCGGTCTGGGCCTGGACGCGCTTGCCGTGCTCGGCGGCGATGCTGTAAATGTGCTTGCCGACGCCGGTGGTGCCGACAAAGCAGACGCCCTTGATGTCGGGGTGAGTGAGGAACTGCTCGCTCTCGGTGCGGGTGCAGGTCACGAGGTTGAGCACGCCGGCGGGCAGCCCGGCCTCCTGCCACAGCTCAGCGCAGCGCATGGAGGTCAGCGGGGTCTTGGAGGCGGCCTTGATGACTATGGTGTTGCCGGTGGCGATGCACAGCGGGGTCATCCAGCCCATCGGGATCATGCCGGGGAAGTTGAACGGTGCGATGCCGGCAAAGACGCCGAGCGGCTCGCGGTAGCTCACCGTGTCGTAGCCGCGGGAGGTGTTCATCAGCGACTCGCCCATCATCAGCGACGGGGTGCCGCAGGCGAGCTCGACGGGCTCTTTGACCTTGGCGATGTCGCCGGAGGACTCGGCCCAGTTTTTGCCGTGCTCACGGGCGCAGAGCTCGGTGAGCTCATCCCAGTGCTCATCGAGCAGGTCGCGGAAGCGGTAGAGCACCTGGACGCGCTTCATGACGGGGGTGTCGCGCCAGGAGGGGAAGGCCTCTTTGGCGCACTGGATGGCGTAGGCCACCTCGTCGGCTGTGCAGCACGGCACCTCTGCCTGCACCTCGCCGGTGCTCGGGTTGTATACCGGCATGTATTTGCCGGACTTGGTGTCGAGCCACTCGCCGCCGGCAAAATATTTTTTGCGGACTGTTTCACTCATTTGACATTTCCTCCTGTGATAGTTCAATAATACATTTCTATAATTCGAATTATATTTCTTTTTATCTCTTGAATTATAGCAACTTTAAAATCAAATTACAACACAAAATTTCGATTATCGTAATTAAATTTGAATCATTGACAGATATTATTGACAAGCGGCCGGGAAAATGGTTATTATTAATAGAAGAAGAGAAAGAAGATCATGAAGGTGAAGCAATGAGAACGGAAAAGGTATCGAGCCAGTCGTCTGACAAGCTCATGCAGATATTGGAGTGCCTGGCGGAGCAGAAGCTGCCCATGCGCCTGCAGGATCTGGCAGAGGCCGTCGGGATGACGCAGCCGACAGTGCTGAGATATCTCAACTCGCTGGTCAACTCGAACTACATCTACCAGGATCCCGAGTCCCTGCGCTACGGGCTCACCTGGAAAGTCTGCGCCCTGGGGGCAAATCTCGGCAGCTATGCGAGCATGCGCAGCATAGCCAACCGTTTCGTGACACAGCTGTCCATGCGTTTCGGGCTGGGCGCCTGCCTCGTGGTAGAGGAAAACGGCAGCTGCGTGTATCTCGACTGCATTGATTCCTCGCCTGTCGCAGGCAGGATACTGCAGCACATCGGCCGCCGCTCGCCCCTGCACACGGCGAGCTCCGGCAAGATACTCCTCGCCTCGCACAGCGACGAGGAGGTCGACCGCTACATCGCCGAGAAAGGCCTCGAGCGCCTCACGGACAACACCATCACCTCGAGGGAGGCCCTGTTTGCCGAGCTTGAGCTGGTGCGCAGCCGCGGCTGGGCTTTTGACGACGAGGAGTGCGAGATAGGGCTGCGGTGCGTGTCGCGCCCGCTCCGCAGCTACACGGGCGGCGTTGTCGCCGCCATGAGCGTGTTCGGCGACGCCTCGGAGATGACTCCGGAGCACATCGAAAAAGACATCCTGCCCCATCTCACCGAGGCGACGGAGGAGATATCCCGCCGGCTCGGCTGGCCGGGTCTGGACAAATAATGGCGTGTTTTACGCAAAAAAAGTCCGGAGACTGCAAGGTCTCCGGACTTTTTTGCTGTTTTTGAGTTATTTTGTGCCGAGATATGCCTCCAGGATGAGCGAAGCGGCCACCGCGTCGACTTTCTGGCGGTGTTTTTTCATTTTCAGGCCGTTTTCGTGCAGTATCCTGTGCGCGTCGACGCTTGTGCGCCGCTCGTCCCAGAATGTGGGGCGGGGCGCTCCGGCGGCCTCGAGCATGGCGGCAAACTCACGGCTCTTTTCCGCGCGCGGGCCCTCGGAGCCGTCCATATTGAGCGGCAGGCCGAGCACCAGCTCGCCCACTCCGCGCTCGCGGCACTCGGCGGCTATAGTTTCCGCCGCGCGGGCCATATCGCGCTCGCTGAGCGTCCACGCCTCGCCGGCTATCATCCCGAGCGGGTCGGATACGGCGAGCCCTATGCGCGCGTCGCCGAAGTCTATCGCCATGACTCTCATGGGCGCCTCCGTCAGACGGCGGCGGCCAGACCGTGCTTGCGGAGCCGGCGGCCGAGCTGGAGCAGGATGGGGATGAGCACGGGCTCGGCTATCGCGAGGCCTATGCCCTGCGGGATGCGGATGATGAACTGCGAGGCAAAGCTCGTGTCATACATCAGGGCGAGGGTGCCGGTGGTGATGATCATGGAGCAGAACAGGCTGCACCCCGCGGCGAGCACGACGTGCGGGAAGAAGCGGGGCTCCTCCCGATGGAGGAAAAAGCCGTAGCCCAGGCCGGTCAGCGCGACGGACACCGTGATGAACGGGTTGGCATAGCCGTAAATCAAAATGGCGCCGATGATATCGGCCACGGCATAGGCCGCGGCGGTCCAGAGCGGGCCGTAAAGCATGCCGCAGATCACCATGGGCACGAAGCCGAAGCCTATGCGCAGGCTGTCGGTGGAGATGGAGCAGAACTTGCTCAGGATCACCTGGAGCGCGACGAGCATAGCCACCTGGGTGAGCACCCGGATGTTGGTTTTTTTCATTATTAAATTCTCCTTTCGTGTATAACACGCTCGAATAGATGTGCCACGAAAGGAAAATGGACTTCCCTTCGGTGGCAGCGGATGCGGAGACGGCACCGCAGCGTCGATGCCCGTGTGACCAACACCGGCATGGGGCTTTCGTCCGGCGGCAACTTCCCATCCGCCGACACTTAACGCGCCGTTCCTACTCTGTCATTATCCGGTTGTGAGGAAAGTCCACATCACCCCCTTGGATCACAGCTGCTGTGCGCGGCCGGCCTCACTCGAGACCAAAGCAGTCTCTTATCGGGCCTGCCATATACAGCGAGCCGACTGCGACGACGAGTCCGCCGTCCCCGGCGCGGCGCCGGGCCTCCGCCACACCGGCGGCAATGCTGCCGCATGCTGTGACGGGTTTGCCGTATTTCTCCAGAAACTCTGCGTAGTCCCCGGCGCTGAGGGCGCGGGGGCTGTTGGGCGCAACGGTGACGAACTCATCGGCCGCGGGCGCGAGGATATCGGCCAGGGAGCCGTAATCCTTGTCGGCGAGCACGCCGGTGAGCAGGACCGTGTGAATGTCCGGGAAATAGCGGCGTATGTTTGCGGCCACTGTCTCGGCGCACTGGGGGTTGTGTCCCCCGTCGACGACGAACCAGGGCTTTTCGGAAATTATCTCAAATCTTGCGGGCCATTTTACCGTCTCCAGCCCGGCGCGCACCGCGCTGTCGGGGATGTCGTATCCCTCGCCGCGCAGCACGGACACCGTCTCGAGGACGGCGGCGGCGTTTTTCGCCTGATGCTCGCCGAGGAGAGGCGTGGCATAGCGCTCGCCTCGGTAGACGAACTCAAGCCTGCCTATGCCGCCGGGCAGCACCTCGAGCCTGCCGGGATCCGTCACGGTGAGCGGGCAGCCGAGCTGTTCGCAGCGCGAGCGGATGACATCCATGACGCTCTCGCCCTGGCTGTACAGCACGGCGGGGCAGCCGGGTTTTATTATGCCGGCCTTTTCGGCGGCGATGGCCTCGACCGTGCTGCCAAGGACGGCGGTGTGGTCGAGACCGATGTTGGTGATGACGGAGCACAGCGGCGACTTTATGACGTTCGTCGCGTCGAGGCGGCCGCCCATGCCGGTCTCGACCACCGCTATATCGCATTTCCTGCGGGCGAAGTATTCAAACGTTATGGCGCATACGAGCTCGAATTCCGTGGGGTGCTGCTCCATGGCCTCGGCGTGCGGCCGGATGAACTCGACTATGTCGCAGAGCTCGCCGTCGTCTATCTCGCGGCCGTTCACCTGCATGCGCTCGTTGAACCGGAAGATGTACGGCGAAGTGCACAGCCCCGTGTCGTATCCGGCGTTTTTGAGGATATTCGCGAGCATGGCGGCGGTGGAGCCCTTGCCGTTCGTGCCCGCGATGTGCACGCATTTCACCTTGTCCTGCGGGTCGCCGATGCGGCGGAGCAGCTCGCCTATGCGCTCGAGCCCGGGCACGGAGCCGAGCCACGACACGCTGTGTATGTATCTCATCGCTTCATTTATGTCCATTATAAAACCTCTTTGGGCCTGTGCTTTGTGTCATTATATCACCGCCGCCGGGCATAAGCAATAGCGCTGACGGGTATATTTGAGGCAGAACTGATGGAATACTTGGAAAAGAGCTTGAAAATCAAGAAAAATATTGACCTTTTCGACTTGATATGGTATAGTATTTCCACCTGTGGCCGGAGGGCCATTATTTTGTTGCGCCCAAATGGGCGCGCAGCCCCCGATCCCGCAGGGAGGCAACAAGGCCCGCAGAGGGTCAAATTTACAAGGAGGTGCCGAAAAATGGCTGTTGGCGCAAGAGTCAAAGTTACACTCAGGTGCAGCGAGTGCAAGGAGCGCAACTACTTCACTTTCAAGAACAAGAAGAACACTCCCGACCGTCTTGAGATGAAGAAATACTGCCCCCGCTGCAGAAAGCACACTGTCCACAATGAGACCAAGTGACAGGCTTTCAGAAAGGAATATGTGAGTATGGCAGACGAGAAGAAGAATAACAGCGTTCCCGCGAAAGCCGAGCACACCGCCGTAAAGAAAGTCGACAATCCGCAGAAGCTTGGTCTTTTCAAAAGGATCGCAAAATGGTTCCGCGAGCTCAAAAGCGAGCTGAAAAAAGTCGTGTGGCCCACCCCGAAGCAGACCGCTAACAACACCGGCGTCGCTCTGGCCGTCATGGCCGTGTCCGCCGTTGCGATATGGTGCTTCGATGAGATAGCCCAGAACGTGGTGCAGGCCGTTATAACGCTCGTGGGTTAAGCGGCCATGGCAGAAAACGCGAAATGGTATGTGGTCCACACATACTCGGGCTATGAAAATGCCGTTGCCGCCGCTATCATGAAAGCGGCTGAAAACCGCAGGATGCAGGACCTCATCCTCGAGGTCAACATCCCGATGGAGACTGTCGTCGAGCACACCGACAACGGGGACAAAGAGGTCGAGAGAAAGACCTTTCCCGGATATGTGCTCGTCAAGATGGTCATGACCGACGAGAGCTGGTATCTGGTGCGCAATGTACGCGGCGCCACGGGCTTCGTCGGAACGGATGGCAAGGCCATCCCCCTCACCGAGCAGGAGATAATAGACATGGGCGTTGAGAGACGCGAGTACAACGTCGGATTCGACGTTGGCGACAGAGTTAAGGTCACAGACGGCCCGCTCGACGGGTTCTTCGGCGTCGTCGAAGAGCTTGAGGCGGACAAGTCCCGCGTCCGTGTGGTCGTCTCTATGTTCGGCAGAGAGACTCCCGTCGACCTTGAGATAGATCAGGTCGAACCAGTGACAGAATAATAGGAGGTGCTTTCAATTGGCACAGAAAGTTGTTGGATACGTTAGATTCCAGGTTCCCGCCGGCAAGGCGACTCCCGCGCCCCCCGTCGGCCCCGCCCTCGGCCAGTACGGCATCAACATCGCTCAGTTCACCAAGGACTTCAACGAGCGCACCAAGGGCGACATGGGCATGATGATCCCCGTCGTCATCACCGTGTATGCCGACCGCAGCTTTACCTTTATCACCAAGACCCCCCCGACCGCGCTTCTCATAAAGAAGGCCTGCGGCATAGAGACCGCCTCCGGCGTGCCCCAGCGCGACAAGGTCGCCACCCTCAGCCGTGAGGATCTCCGCCGTATCGCCGAGCAGAAGATGCCCGACCTCAACTGCAGCGACATCGAGTCCGCCATGAGCATGGTGGCCGGCACCTGCCGCAGCATGGGCGTGCTCGTCGCCGCCGAATAAGCGCGGCTCTTTAACGTGGGAGGATATGCCGCTTTGTAAGGCAGTCATCCGACGAACCACATTTTAAGGAGGATTATCAAATTGTTCAGAGGTAAGAATTATAAAGAGAGCGCCAAGCTCATAGATAAGCAGACCCTGTATGATCCCACCGAGGCTTTTGACCTCGTTGTCAAGGCCAGCAAGGCCAAGTTTGACGAGACCGTCGAGCTGCATGTCAAGCTCGGCGTCGACTCCCGCCACGCCGACCAGCAGGTCCGCGGCGCCATCGTCCTGCCCCACGGCACCGGCAAGAGCCGCAAGGTGCTCGTGTTCTGCAAGGAGGAGCGCCAGCAGGAGGCTCTCGACGCCGGCGCCGATTATGTCGGTGCCCAGGACATGGTCC